>CAMDDR010000037.1:0-19108 GCA_945892995.1 Chitinophaga pinensis
GGGAAAGCAGATCACTTTTGTGGGCATTTTCCAAAATGATTATTTCTTCTTCGGTTAATGCAATAACCTGTTTCTGAACTTCAGGAAACTGTTCAAATCTTGAACCAAATCGTGGAACCGTATAGTCTTTTCTGTTTAACCAATTTAAGAATGATAGAATTGACTTTCTGTAACTATTTTTAGTCGAATTTTCATTCGGATCATTTAAAATTAGATTTTTATATTGTTCAATTAGTTTGAAATCCAATTCGGAAAGCCTCTTGTTTTGTCCAATAAAATTTACAAAATGAGAAAGATGATATTTTTTATATTTTAAAGTTGAAGGTTTTATTATCTGTGTAGAAATGTTTTCATTTAGAAAAACTTGCACTAATTCACTAATTTTTCTATCCGACTCATTAGATTGATAACCCTTAATTAAATTACGGCAATAATCAGATAATTCTGATCTGCTGGGATTCCTGTTTTTATATAGAATTGAATCTTGGATGAATCGATTGATGTTTGTTTGATAATTATCCAACAAATTTTTAATTTCTATTGTTCGTGGATTCTTTTTGGGTTTACCTAAACTCCAATCACTTTTTAATATTTTAATCCCGGAACTGATTTTAATTATTACCGCCCCTTGAGTAAATTTAAAGTGAATTATTCCTGACTTGTCGTTAGTTCCTGAGTTAATAAAGAAAGTTGTTTCCATTTTTATAGATATTATATATTTTAGTACCCAATTCAGTACCCGAATATACTAAATATAATATAAAAACTATATTTGTCAAGGGTTTAAATGAAGATGTTAGAATCCTGTCGGGGTCACAAAGTAAGCTAAAAGCCTCATTCCGTATAGGTTTGGGGCTTTTTTATTGCTTGAACCCCAAGCGGAATAAAAACATCTTAATAGTACTGTATCCCTTGAAGCATATGGTTTTCATTTTTAATTTAAAGTTAGAACTTACCGCCACAAATCGCGCTATTTTCAAATAAAAATAGATAAACGCGCCCGTTATTTTTTATTAGCACTTATTTTTTCATGTCCTATTACTCTCAGTTTCTTCATCGTAGCTGTATTATTTATGTCAAAATTCTTGTGTATAATCGAAAAAATTCCGATTATTGTATAAAAATATAACATTTGGATTTCGCAAGACTCATAAAAGATTATACTTCTGCACCATTAACAAGGCATTTACTCCTTGAAATCCTTCGGGAATACAAACGACCAAATGACAAGATTAGTGAATTGATTAAAAATGGAGAACTCGTTTCGTTAAGGAGGGGATTGTATGTGCTAGGACCTAAAACAGATTTACCGATTCCTGAGTCTTTTCTCATTGCTAATCATCTTCGAGGCCCCAGTTATGTGTCACTTGAAACGGCCTTATCCTATTGGGGATTTATCCCGGAACGCACGTATGAGATTAGTTCGATAACAGTTAAACCATCAAAAAAATACAACACGCCAATTGGTAGATTTGGATATCAGCAACTTCCTAAACCATACTATTCATATGGTATTCGAAGTGTAGAACTAACCCTGAATCAACTTGTACTAATGGCTTCGCCTGAAAAAGCCATCTGCGATAAAATAGTACTTACGCCGAATGTCAATCTAAGAAGTATAAAACAAACACGATTATTTTTATTGGATGACCTAAGGATGGATGAGAATTTATTGAGGAAATTGAATCTGGAAATAATAACAACTTGGTTAGAGGAAGCGCCGAAAAAAAATAGTTTAAAAATGCTCATCGCAACACTCAAGGAAATATGATAAAAGAATGGATTACTGAATATAACCCAAAGAACGAAGAAGAGATTTTAGACGCGCTGCGTGAAATAATGCAAGAGATTACATTGGCAGCTTTATCAAGGACTGATTTTTTTGAGAAAGCTGGATTTTATGGAGGCACAGCACTCCGAATTTTCTATGGGTTAGATCGGTTTTCGGAAGATCTAGATTTTTCACTTATGGAAGTAGACGAAGCATTTACTCTCGAACCTTATTTTTCGGCCATACATACTGAATTTGAGTCATTGGGGATAAAGGTGAGTATAAAAGAAAAGGAAAAGTTACAGCAATCCTCTATTGAATCAGCGTTTTTGAAAACAGAAACAATTTGGAAAGAGTTGGTGCTTGAGGATGTTGTAAAACAAACAGGTGTTAAATCGAATAAGCCCATCAAGATAAAAATTGAAGTCGACCGTAATCCGCCATTAGGGTTTAAAACAGAAGAGAAATTATTGATTCGTCCTTTTTCATTTTATGTGAGGTGTTTTATGCGTCCTTGTCTATTTGCCGGAAAATTACATGCGCTCCTTTATAGAAAATGGAACAATAGGGTAAAGGGCCGAGATTGGTATGACCTAGAGTGGTATATCAAGAAAGGTATTCCGTTGGATGTTGGTCATTTTTTATATAGAGCAAAAGACACTGGGGATTGGAAAGCGGAAAAAATTAGTAAAGAAGAGATCATTGAATTACTCAAGGATAAAATTGATTCAGTATCCTTTTCAAACATCAAGGATGATGTGGTCCGATTTATTAAGGACGACAAGGTGCTGTCCATTTGGAGCACTTCGTATTTTAAGGATTTGGTGGAGAATATTAAGTTCGAAAATACATCCAAATAAATGATTTTATAGTTTTCTAGGGGAAATGCTGTTCTTTGATATATATAGTAGAATCTTCCCATTCTATCACCTGCTGCAAATCCCTATAAAAGTTTGATTTTTCGACCTTTGTGGTCACAAAAAGAACCCAGTACGAAAGTGCCGGGTTTTTTGTTTTCAAGAGCGTTCAAAATTCATTTTGATAAGAGATTGAAAATAAAAAAACCGATAACTGCTTCAGCAGTTAGGGTTCTATGCTTGTTATGAACCCAATTAAATGGATCTTTGCATCTTTCTAGGATTTAGAAAACTATTTATTCTTTTTTTTGTTTACTAATTATGAATGGAAATTTCAAATCAGGTTTTATTTTTACTCCTTATAAAGCACCTGAGCAATCCGATTTTGAGAGACTTTTTGACATTTTTAGTGAATTGATTACGCATACATCAGGTGATGTGGATGAAGCGCTGAATTGGTTTAAAATTTTAGATGAAGAATATAAATTGACAAATGAAGAGTATACGCTGGATAATTTTTTGGATGATTTAAAAAAGAAAGGCTACCTCAAGGAAGAAATTAAAGCAAAAGGTCCAGCTTCCTTAAAAATCACAGCAAAAACAGAACGCGCACTTCGTAAAAATGCAATGCAACAGCTCTTTGGAAATATTAAAAAAAGTGGTTCTGGTAATCATAAATCAAAGAAAAGTGGTCAGGGAGACGAAGCGACAGGGGAATTTAGGAATTTCCAATTCGGAGATAGTATTGAACAAATATCAATTACTGAAAGCTTAAAAAATGCACAAATCAATCATGGAATTGGTGAGTTTAAATTATCTGAAGAGGACTTGATTATTGAAGATACACATCACAAATCTCAAATGAGTACAGTCCTGATGATTGATATCAGTCACAGTATGATTTTATATGGCGAAGACCGTATCACACCAGCCAAAAAAGTGGCCATGGCTTTAGCAGAACTCATTACCACGCGCTACCCTAAAGATACCTTAGATGTAATTGTATTTGGAAATGATGCTTGGCCCATAAAGATCAAAGATTTACCTTATCTTCAAGTTGGACCGTATCATACTAATACTGTTGCTGGTTTAGCGCTAGCGATGGATATTTTAAGGCGAAAAAGAAATACCAATAAACAAATCTTTATGATCACAGATGGAAAGCCTAGCTGCGTTCGAATGCCGGATGGACAATACTATAAAAATAGCAACGGTTTGGATCAATTCATTGTCGATAAGTGCTACACAATGGCAGCTCAAGCCCGAAAGTTGCACATTCCAATTACAACATTTATGATTGCACAAGATCCTTATCTTAAGTCTTTTATTGAAGAATTCACAAAATCAAATAAAGGAAAAGCTTTTTTTACAGGACTAAAAGGACTAGGAGAAATGATTTTTCACGATTATGAAAGCAACCGAAAAAAACGAATTAATTAATACTATGAATACTACTATAAAAACAATAGGTGATTTAAAAAAAGCAAAGTATATCTCCAAATCTATTAAATCAGAGTTAAGGGATAATTTGATTGCAGCACTTCAAGCAGGTAAAAAAACATTTGAGGGAATGCACGGATACGAACAAACTGTCATACCACAATTAGAACGAGCAATCTTATCGAAACACAATATCAATTTATTGGGCTTGAGAGGACAAGGAAAAACAAGAATTGCAAGGCTAATGATTCAGTTATTAGACGAATACATTCCAATTGTTGCTGGAAGTGAAATCAATGACGATCCCTTTGCTCCAATTAGTCGTTATGCTAAAGATATTATACGTGAAAAAGGAGACTCAACTCCAATTGAATGGCTTCACAGGGATGATCGGTTTTTTGAAAAGTTAGCAACTCCTGATGTCACAATTGCCGACCTGATTGGTGATATTGATCCCATTAAAGCCGCAAATTTAAAACTGAGTTATGCCGATGATAGGGTCTTGCATTTTGGAATGATTCCGCGCGCAAATCGCTGTCTATTTGTAATAAATGAATTACCGGATTTACAAGCTAGGATTCAAGTTGCACTTTTTAATATTTTGGAAGAAGGCGACATACAAATTCGTGGCTTCAAATTAAGAATGTCCTTAGACGTTCAGTTTGTATTTACTGCCAATCCAGAGGATTATACCAACAGGGGAAGTATTGTCACTCCCCTCAAGGATCGAATCGGCTCACAAATACTCACACATTACGCAAATGATTTACCAACTGCAAAACGGATAACGAAACAAGAAACTGAAAAATCTGACAGTCGCGTAATTGAAGTTTATGTTCCGGAACTTGCCAAAGATTTACTTGAGCAAATTGCTTTTGAAGCGCGTGTTAGCGAATTCGTTGATCCAAAAAGTGGTGTAAGTGCTCGAATGAGTATTACAGGTTATGAGAACTTAATTAGCACCGCAGAAAGACGCGCACTCTTGAATGCTGAAACACAAACCTCAGTCCGATTCAGTGATCTAATGGGGATGATTCCATCTATTACAGGAAAGGTTGAGTTAGTATACGAAGGAGAACAAGAAGGTAGTGATTTTGTGGCAAATCACCTGATAAGTGAAGCGACCAAAACCTTGTTTTTAATGTATTTTCCGAAAATTGAAAAACTTAAAAAGCCAAATCAAACTACAGTTTATGATGCAGTAGTAGATTGGTTCATACAAGCTGATAACATCGAACTTTCAGATGAAGCCACGAATAAGGATTATCAAAAAGTATTATCAACATTGAAACCACTTGATGAACTACTTCGCATCTATCAACCAAAACTGGCTAAAGAGGATGTAAATTTCTTGAAGGAATTTATACTTTGGGCCTTAGTTGAACTTAAGCAGCTTTCAAAGAAAAGAACTGAGAATGGCATTCTTTTTAATGATGTGTTTGATAGTTATATTAAAAGTATGTAGTTCATTATACAATTTTCTAGCAGTAATTTGCTGTAAAATTAAGATTTTAATACCCTACAGTGCTTATTTCTGTTAGATATCGAATTAAAAAAGTTTAATAATATTAAAAAGAAATATTCTTCTTATTTTTTGGTCTATCTTTGCACAAATTCTAGGTCTTTCAATTAAAATATTTGTCAAGCGTAGAATTATTTACGATTATGACATTTAAAGAACTAAATCTTTTAGAGCCGATTTTAAACGCTCTTACCTCAGAGGGTTATACCAACCCAACTCCAATTCAAGAAAAAGCAATTCCAATTTTATTAGCTGGTAGAGATATTATGGGCTGCGCTCAGACTGGAACTGGAAAAACAGCAGCTTTTGCAATTCCGATTTTACAGCGATTAACACAAATTCCACGAACATCTGGCAATAGAAGTATTCGCTCTTTGATAGTAACACCAACACGCGAATTAGCAATTCAAATTGAAGATAGTTTTAAGAGTTATGGTGCGAATCTTCCTTTAAAACATGCCGTAGTTTTTGGTGGTGTAAATCAAGCATCTCAAGTGAATCGCTTAAAAAATGGTGTGGATATCTTAATTGCAACTCCAGGTCGACTTTTAGATCTTGTGCAACAGGGTTTTATTAATTTAAAGTCACTTGAGATTTTTGTTTTAGATGAGGCAGATCGAATGCTAGACATGGGTTTTATTCACGATGTTAAGAAAATCATCAAGATTATTCCAGAAAAGAGACAAACCCTCTTTTTCTCAGCAACAATGCCAAAAGAAATTACAAGCTTGGCAAATTCTATTTTGACAAATCCAAGTCATGTTGAAGTAAGCCCTGTTTCTTCAACGGCAGAAACAATTCAGCAAGAGTTGTATTACGTGGACACAGACCAGAAAAAAGAATTGTTATTGCATTTATTGGCAGAACAAAAAATTTCTAATGCACTAGTATTTTCTAGAACCAAGCACGGAGCTGATAAAATTGTTAAGATTTTAAGTCGAGAAAAAATTAATGCCGCAGCAATACATGGAAATAAATCACAAAATGCACGTCAAAATGCATTAAATAGTTTTAAGGAACGAACATTACGTGTTCTTGTGGCGACAGATATTGCTGCAAGAGGAATTGACATTGATGATTTAGAGTATGTTTTCAATTATGATCTACCAAATATTCCTGAAACCTATGTTCATAGAATTGGAAGAACGGGGAGGGCAGGAGCAAGTGGAAAAGCAATTTCCTTTTGTGATACTGAAGAAAGAGCTTATTTAAAAGACATACAAAAATTGATTGGCTTAACTGTTCCTGTTGTAAATGAACACCCATTTCCCGCTACAGGAAAAATAAAAGTTAAATCTCCTGATACTCGTCCTCCGAGACAGAATTTTTACGGAAGGAGATAAATTAGACTTTCGATAAACTCACGTTTTGTTGAAAAATATATTTATTTGTAGATGCTAATTTCATCTATAAAAGTCCATGGTTGCGTTCCTTCACCAGGCATTCCATTTGGTATTTTAGACAAAGAGTAGATTTTAATTTTAATTTTTTGTGTTTTATGTGAAAAGGTTATTAGCACTTTTTCTTCTTTATTTGATATTTCGCTCCTTGTATATTTTTTAGTTTTATTCACTGCTTCAAGCTCAATTTTTACTGGTATGTGAATCCATGAATTTTCATCTTTCAAAAAAGAAAGTTCTACGCTTTTAATTTTTTGTTTCTTAAGAAGATCGAGCTCAACTTCAATATAAGAGGTATCAAATCCAAGCCATTCGTGACCTTTCCACGGTCTTGATCCAAATTGACCGTCAACAAGAGTTAAATCTCCGCTATTGTAGCTTGGACTTGCTTGTGTAATTAGTTTTACAGGAACGCCGAGTGATGGAGAATTGTGAATCACAAAATTTGAACTCAAACCTGTAGCTTCAGAGCTTACAAGAATGGTATTTTCAAAGTTCTTACCACTCGTTCTTTCAAAGGTAATGGCTTGATTGGAATTTAGAATAAATTCATCTTTCCTAGCATTTAATGATGATTGCACTTTAAATTGTTCTGATGACTTTTTTGATTCAATCCAAAATTTTAGTCCTTTTTCTGAACGATTGAAGTTTAAAATGGGAAGAAGTGAAGTTTTTGAAAAAGGAATATTTTGTTTTTCGAGTAAGCTGAAATGTTTGTTGTGAAGTAGACTAGAGAATTCCTCAAAACTTGGTTTTTCTGAACACCAGAGAACTTGAGCCAATGCAATTGCTCTAGGATAAGCCATGTACATTAATTTATCAAAGGTCGGAATGTATTCTGTCCAAAGATTCGCTTGAGCTCCGAGAACATAAGCTGCATGCTCTGTTTTCATTCCTTGTGGTATAGGACTAAAAGTATACACTTTTGCCAAGGGAGTAAATCCACCAATTGCCAAGGGTTCATCTTTTCCTTTTCCTTGATAATGGTCAAAATAACAGTGAGAACCGGGCGACATAACGACATAATGTTCTTGTTTTGCTGCTTCTAATCCACCATCAAATCCACGCCAGGACATAACAGCAGCATTTTTAGATAGTCCACCTTCTAAAATTTCGTCCCATCCAATTATTTTTTTTCCTTTTTGAGTTAGGTAACTATCCATTCTTTGAATAAAATAACTTTGAAGTTCATGCTCATCTTTTAGCTTGTTTTCTCGAATAATATTTTGACAATTCTGACATTCTTTCCATCTTGTTTTTGGAGCTTCATCGCCACCAATATGGATGTATTCTCCGGGAAATAATGGTACAATCTCGTCTAAAATAGCTTGCATAAACAGAATACTTTCTTCTTTCGCACAAAGGATATCGTCAAAAATACCCCAGAGTCCAGGTACTTCTTGTTGCGTTTCATTACAGGAGAATTCAGGATAGGCGCTAAGTGCAGCGCGGCTATGCCCTGGCATTTCTATTTCAGGAACCATAGTTATGTACTTTTCTCCAGCGTATTTTACAATTTCTTTTATTTGTTCTTGCGTGTAAAAACCTCCGTAGCGTTCTTTTTTATAGCTGCGGGGAGAACTAGTATAATGATTTTCAACTGTACTATCCCTCCAAGCCCCAACTTCTGTAAGTTTTGGATATTTTTTTATTTCGACACGCCAACCTTGATCGTCTGTGAGATGCCAATGAAAGGTATTGAACTTATAGATTGCCATTAAATCAATAAATTTTTTGACTTCTTCAACAGAAAAAAAATGACGCGAAACATCTAAATGCAAACCTCGCCATTGGTATTTTGGGAAATCACTCACAAAGGTTTTATGAATAAAGTAGTCTTCACCTTCTTTTTCTATCATTTGCATGAGAGATTGCAGCGCATAGAAACACGATTGATCACTCGAATAGGAAATGCGTATGTCTTTATTAATGGTAATCGTATAAGAATCTTGAATTACATTTTTTAATTTACTGAATTTAATAAGAGAATTCGTGTCATTTTTGAATGTTAGTTTGTGAAAGACACTTCCAAGAATTTTTAATTGTTCAATTAAATTTGTGGGAATTTTAGAAAAATCAACAGAAATTGTGCTTTCAAAATAGAGTTTATCTTCTTGTTCTATGCAAACAACTGGACTTGGTAGAATGTGTGTGTTTTTCTGACAAACTACAAGAGATGATAAGAATAAGCACCCAATTAAAAAAAAAGATTTCATTTACAATTTTATAGATTCATTTCTTAAAGAAAATCTATACAAATATAGTAATAAGCGACTAAAATTAATTTTTAGGATGAGAAGATTATACTTCTTCTTTATAATTATGTCTGTATCTAAGAATAAGACCACTCATAATAAAAATACCAAAAAACCCAATGGTAAATGATAGCCAATTTGGATATTCTTCCCGGCAAAGTAATATGTAGCCCGCAATAAAAATAAGAAAGCCAAATATTATTCGTGGAATATTATGCTTTATTGGAACTTTGTATACTCTTGGCATTTCTGAAGTTTGAGCTTCTGGACCGAGAAACAATAATGCCACGGCTCTTTTAAAAGGCAGTTTCCTGAAATTATGAATCAGCTTCAGAAAGAATAATGCTTGAGTATGAAATGGATCTTGCTGCTCGATTTCTTTTGTTAAGCCATAAACTACAGGAATATCATCTATTCTATAACTTCTAAAAATTCTATCCCATATTGAGAATACTCCGCCATAATTGACATCTAAATGCTCATGAACAGAAGAATGATGTAATTGATGAAATTTAGGTGTTACGAAAATTCGCTCCCAACCCTTAAATTCAGGCCATAATTCGCTGTGCAATAGGTATTGATATAAAGCATTTACAGCATTTGCAATAATAATATTCTCTGGGGTAATTCCAAAAAATATAAGTGTTCCATAAACAAAAATCCGTGCTATAAAACCCAAGGGTGATATTGCAAAATTCACAGAGAAATTGTATTCTTTACTTTGATGATGTATCATGTGAGCTGCCCAAATCATTGATACACGATGAGATAAACGATGGTAGACATACCACATCAAATCCACAGCAACAAAAGCCACAGCAAAAGCTAACCAAGGCGGCCCAAAAGGGTCAATAAATCTCCAAGGAATTAGAAAAGTGAAAAAATACAAACCAAAATTAATAGTTAGAATACCTATTAATCTTTCGATCATTCCAAGTCCTAAGTTTAGAACAGTTTGGTCTAAACTTATTTTTCTCTTTTTAAGTTTAAGGACAAAAAGTTCAATCCCAAAAAGAGAAAAAGCAACACAAAGAATAATTAAATCATGATTCATTTACTATCTCAATTAAATTTTTTTACAAATTTAACAACAAGTTTTTAGCTTTTATTATTTTATATCGCAAGTTATTAAATTAGACTTGTGGAAATCACATGTTTCTACGGTATTGCCCTCCTACTGAAAATAAAGCATGAGTTATTTGACCAAGAGAAGAATATTTGCATGTTTCCATTAATTCTTCAAACATATTCCGATTATTTATTGCAGCATCTTGAATACTTTCAATTCCTTTTTTTGAAGATAAGGTATTTTTTTCTTGAAGCTGTTTTAGCATTTTAATTTGATATTCTTTTTCTTCTTCCGTTGCACGAATTACTTCTTTCGGAAGAATTGTAGGAGATCCTTTTGAACTTAGAAAGGTATTTACACCAATAATTGGAAATTCTCCAGTGTGCTTTAATGTTTCGTAATACAATGATTCTTCTTGAATTTTAGAACGCTGGTACATCGTTTCCATTGCACCTAAAACACCACCACGTTCAGTTATACGATCAAATTCTAATAATACAGCTTCTTCTACTAAATCCGTTAAATCATCAATTATAAAAGAACCTTGTAGCGGATTTTCATTTTTTGTTAATCCCAATTCTCTGTTAATGATTAGTTGAATAGCCATCGCTCTTCTAACTGATTCTTCCGTTGGTGTTGTTATTGCTTCGTCGTATGCATTTGTATGCAGAGAATTACAATTATCATAAATCGCGTATAGCGCTTGTAAGGTTGTACGAATATCATTAAAGTCAATTTCTTGGGCATGTAATGATCTTCCTGAGGTTTGAATGTGGTATTTTAACATTTGTGCTCGAGAATTTGCACCATATTTCTTGGCTAGTGCTTTTGCCCAAATTCTTCTTGCTACGCGACCAATAACTGCGTATTCTGGATCGATTCCATTTGAAAAGAAGAAAGATAAGTTCGGTCCAAAATCATTGATATTCATTCCTCGGCTCAAATAATATTCTACATAGGTAAAACCATTTGCCAATGTAAAAGCTAATTGAGTTATAGGGTTTGCACCTGCTTCTGCAATGTGATATCCTGAAATGGAAACAGAATAGAAGTTTCGAATACCGTTATCAATAAAATACTGCTGCACATCTCCCATTAATCGAAGGGCGAATTCTGTCGAGAAAATACAGGTATTTTGCGCTTGATCTTCTTTTAAAATATCAGCTTGAACTGTTCCTCGAACCATTTTTAATGTCTCAGTCTTTATTTTACTGTAAATTTCAGTATCTAAAACTTGATCTCCACTAACGCCGAGCAACATCAATCCTAAACCATTGTTTCCCTCGGGAAGTTCTCCTTGGTATTTTGGTCGCTCAGTACCAGTTTTCTTGTAAATAGCTTCAATTTTCTTTTTTATATCAGCTTCTAAAGAATTCTCGGTAATATATTTTTCGCAGTTTTGGTCAATTGCTGCATTCATAAAAAAACCAAGAAGCATTGGTGCAGGACCGTTAATTGTCATAGAAACCGATGTAGATGGGTTACTTAAGTCAAATCCAGAGTATAATTTTTTAGCATCGTCTAAGCAGCAAATTGAAACACCAGAATTGCCGATTTTTCCATAAATATCGGGCCTTAAATCCGGGTCATTTCCATAAAGGGTTACAGAATCGAAGGCAGTTGAAAGTCTTTTTGCCGGTAATCCAAGACTTACATAATGAAAACGCTTGTTTGTCCTTTCTGGACCGCCTTCACCAGCAAACATGCGTGTTGGATCTTCACCTTCTCTTTTAAATGGAAATAAACCTGCTGTGTAGGGAAATTCTCCTGGATAATTCTCTTGTAAAACCCATCTTAAAATATCGCCCCAGCTACTGTATTTTGGAGAAGAAACTTTTGGAATTTGTGAGTGAGAAAGTGATTCTGTATGCGTCTCAATTTTAATAATTTTTTCTCGTACTTTGAATTCAAAATTTGGGTTTTTAAACAGCTGTTTTTTATCTTTCCAAGTTTGAATTATCGCCCAATTTTTAGGATCAAAATTTAATTTTTCTATTTCAAAGGTTTCTTGTAAACTTTTTACTAATCTATCTTTATCCTCGAACTTCGCATTTTGCATGGTAGCAATAGCACTATTTAAACCATATAATTTTTCAGCTACAAGCACTTGCTCATTCACCCATTTATCATAGGAACGGTTATTTTCAGAAATTTCAGATAAATAGCGTGTTCTATCTGGAGGAATCACAAAAATCTTTTCAGACATTTCTCGTGTGATTTCAAAGGTTGAATTTAAATCCATTCCTTTTTTCTCTACAACTTTATCCATAATTACTTTGTACAAGGAATTCATTCCTGGATCGTTGAATTGTGAAGCAATAGTTCCATGAACAGGCATGTCATCAACTGAAATTTCCCATAAATTATGGTTTCGTTGGTATTGTTTTCTAACATCACGTAATGCATCAAGAGCTCCTCGCTTATCAAATTTATTGAGTGCTATAACATCTGCAAAATCAAGCATGTCAATTTTTTCTAACTGCGTTGCTGCACCGTATTCTGGTGTCATAACATACAAGGAAACATCCGAGTGATCAAGAATCTCTGTGTCTGATTGACCAATTCCAGAGGTTTCAAGAATGATGAGGTCATAATTCGCAACTTTTAGAATACTAATAGCTTCAGCAACATGCTTTGAAAGCGCAAGGTTTGATTGCCGAGTTGCTAAAGAACGCATGTAAACGCGATTGCTTTTTATTGAATTCATTCTGATTCTATCACCCAATAAGGCACCGCCTGTTTTTCGTTTTGAAGGATCAACTGACACAACTGCAATTTGTTTATCGCCAAAATCTACAAGAAAACGCCGCACTAGTTCGTCTACGAGTGATGATTTTCCTGAACCTCCAGTTCCAGTAATTCCTAATACGGGAATAGACTTTGTTTTAGCAAGTTCTCTTATTTCGTTTAAGATGATCTTATTTTCTTCAGGAAAATTTTCAGCTGCAGAAATAGCACGTGCAATGGAAGGAATATTTTTTATAGCTATTTTATTTATTGCAACTGCAATATTTTCACCAACTGGAAAATCACATTGTTGAACGAGATTATTAATCATTCCTTGCAAGCCCATTGTTCTTCCGTCGTCTGGGTGATAAATTCGCGTAATTCCGTAGTCGTGTAATTCTTTGATTTCCGTAGGGAGAATTGTACCTCCACCTCCACCAAAAATTTTAATGTGAGGAGCGCCTTTTTCTTTTAGCAAATCACACATGTATTTAAAATACTCGATATGTCCACCTTGATAGGATGTCATTGCTATTGCTTGAGCATCTTCTTGTATTGCACAATCTACAACTTCTTCCACTGATCGATCGTGACCGAGGTGAATTACTTCACAACCAGTTGCTTGAATGATACGGCGCATAATATTTATTGCAGCATCATGGCCATCAAAAAGCGAAGCAGCAGTTACAATTCTTATCTTATTAATTGGTTTGTATGGTGCAACTTGTTCCATCTTTTTAGATCTCTTTTTCTGAATGCGTTAAAATTACGAAAAAAGCATTATTTATTGGCGAGTTTATCTTCAATAGTGTTGAATTCCTCTTCAGCACTAATTTCGTAGATTTCTCTTTTATTTAGCATATCTTGTATCAGAATAATTTCAGGATATTTATTTGCAATAATTTCAATTTTAAAGTATTGATTTCCGACACATTGAATTTCAGTAAAAGTTCGTTCGCCTGAAATTTTATAAAACGATTTGCCATTTTTTAATTTTCGATAGCATGGAAATGTAGTTTGATTCATTTCAATTTACCACCTTTTTTAATGAAACCAATAAATTCCCTGAATTGCTTCTTTGATATAAACACTTTTAAAAATTCACTAAAAAAAGATTTATTTTTTATGCTTGATTCTTCTTGAACTTTTGGTACTTCATTTTCTAAAACTGGTGGTGGCGGAATTAAAATTTCTTCATGGGTTTTGGAAATCTCATCAGCAAGCTCAAAGTTTTTTTGTGCTTTTTGCTTATACACTAATTTTTCTTGAAGTAGACCAATATTATTGTATGAAACTGCATCTTCTGGATCGAGTTCAATGGCTTTTTCGTAATCTAAAATTGCAGCTTGTGTATCGCCAAAAAAATCTCTAGCATAAGCTCTAGAAGCATAGCGATAGCCATAAGAATCCTCTAAAAAAACTGCTTGATCAAAATCTTTCAGGGCTTCTTCTTTTTTATTAAGATGTATAAAAATTACTCCACGATCACTTAATAAATTAGCTTCATTTGGAAAGAGGTAAATTAAATCATCAAAGATTTTTAATGCTTGTTGATAATCCTTCTCCAGCATTAAATTATATGCTTTTTCGTGCTCTTGATTAATAAATTTTTGCATGGATAATTAAATTAGATGCAAATATAAGTAGACTTGTTGAATAGGCTTTGTAATTTTGCTGCAATAAGATTATGAAAGAAAACGACCAATCCTCTTTGGATAGTGCAAAATTGGCAATTTACGCCACGAAAAAGATTTTTCGTAAAATGAAACAGGCAAAACCGAATGATTTAGATCAAAAGTTTCACAAAGGTCATGAAGCTGAATTTAAAAAGATGGATTGCTTAAGTTGTGCAAATTGCTGCAAAACAACCAGTCCAATTTTCAGAGATGCAGATATTCGTCGGATTTCTAAGCATCTTCGTATTAAGGAAGGAAAGTTTATCTCCGATTACTTAAGAATGGACGAGGAACAAGATTATGTTTTAAAAAGTTCTCCGTGCTCTTTTTTAGATAATGATAACAGTTGTTCTATTTATGATGTTCGGCCACTAGCATGCAGAGAATACCCACACACAGATAGAAAAAACATGTTTCAAGTACTAGAAATTACAGCGGAAAATTCATTAATATGCCCTGCAGTTGCGCGTATTGTATTAGCGATTACCAATCCAAAAATTTAAGATTCTTTATCTTTTGTTGAAATCATTGCTTGGATTTGCTTCATAGTTCTTTGCATTCCTTCAGCACTTCCATCGAGAAATATTGTATTTCCGTTTCCATATTCTGCAAAGTTCTTAATTGCTTCTGTCCACATAGAAAATAGAATAACATTGGTGTCTAGGTTCGCTGCTTTCATTTCATCTGCTGCTTCACTCATACCTTTTGCTACTTCTTGACGGAATAATGCAACTCCTTGTCCACGAAGCATTGCTGCTTCTTTTTCAGCTAGTGCAGCAATTTTTGTAGCATTTCCATCAGCTTCCGCAGCTTTTGTTTTTGTGATTAATAGCGCTTGACCTTCATTTTCAGCAGCAGCTTTTAAATTATTTGAAGCAACAACTCTGCTCATACTCTCAATAATCGCTTGATCAAATGTAATGTCGTTAATTTGCAAGTCAATTAAATGGTAACCCCACATTTCTAAGGTGTTGTCTATTTGATTTTTTACACTGTCTACTAATTCATGTCGGCGACCAAGAATTTCAGACTGTTTTTGACTTGCTACATAAGCGCGAATTGAACCTTCAATTGTGCGAATCAAGGCCTGCATTAAATCTTTATTACTGATAAATTTAAAGGCAACTTTTTTGATTGTCTCTTCTTCGGAGTCTAAAACGCTGTAGAGCAACATACTTTTGAAGTAAACATTTGCTTGGTCAATTGTTACTGCTTGAAATTCCATTTCGATACTTTGGTTTTGAATGGAAACCCTGCGGTAAATTTGTTCAATTATTGGGATTTTAAAACGTAAGCCAGGCTGCAATATTCTGCGGTATTTACCAAAAAGGGTAACAACAGCAATGGTTCCTTGTGTTACTGTTAGTAGGGAGCTAAAGAGTATTAAAGCAATAACTCCGAGCGTAATTAAAAGTTCATTATTCATTTGAATTTTTTTTATAAAGTTAGGATTTATTTTTAAAGGCATGAAAATAATATTTGGTTTTATTTTCAATTATTTCTTTGCTTTGTTTTATTCTGAAAGAGTCTTTAAAATTTTTAACTTTGCTCTATGAAATTCAAAGATTATCCAATTTCACAATCGATTAAGGCACAGCTAGAAGTTATGGGCTTTAATCGCCCAACCGACATTCAATTTCGAGCAATTAAGCATATTTTAAAGGGTGAAGATGTAATGGCTGTAGCGCAAACTGGTACAGGAAAAACAGCTGCATTTGTCATTCCTATGCTCAATCATTTTTTGGTAAAACCAAGAGGAAAATATGCCGGAATTAGAGGTCTTATTTTGGTCCCTACGAGAGAGTTAGCGAATCAGATTTCAAAAGTTGTTGCAGAAATTGCCTTACAAACACATTTGCGTGTTTTAGGTTTGTATGGAGGCGTTGAGCAAGAAAATCAAATAAAAACTTTAAATGAAGGAATCGATGTGCTTGTAACAACACCAGGACGAATGTTTGATTTAATATCTCAAGGTTTTATTGATGTCTCAAAATTAGAGGTTTTTGTTTTGGATGAGGCAGACTTAATGTTAGATTTAGGTTTCAACAAAGATATTCAGGATCTTATTCGTAAAATTCCAAAAAATCGTCAAACCTTATTTTTTACTGCAACAATTTCTAAGAAAATAAAGTCCTTGGCTTATGATGTTGTGAGAGACGCTATTCGTATTCATGTTTCCCCACAAAATCCAGTTTCAAAAAATGTGGACCATGCAGTAGCATCGATTGAAATGGATGATAAAAGGTTTTTCTTAGAAAATATCTTGAAAGAATATCCCGAAAAAAAATTCATTGTTTTTGCGCGGACTAAAGTTCGAGTAGAGCGAATTGTTGCAGCCATGGCTAGAGTGACAGTAAATTCTGAAGCCCTTCACGGCGGAATAGAACAGAATGATCGCTTTGCCATATTAGATCGTTTTAGAAGTGGTGAGAACAATGTACTAATTACTACTGATGTCGCTTGTCGTGGAATTGATATTCCAGATATGGATTATGTAGTGAATTATGATTTGCCAGATAATCCCGAAAATTATGTACACCGCTGTGGTCGAACTGGTCGGGGAAATAAACGCGGGCAGACGCTTTCCTTCTGTAGTAAGGATGAAAATTTGTTGTTAGATGCAATAGAGTCATATACTGGAGAGGAAGTTCAACGATTTAATATTACTGCAGATGATTACAAAGAAATTTTAAGTGATACTGAATTGAGCGATTATAATTGGAAAAAATTGATGGCTGAGAATGATAACCCAAATGAGTGGGATGATTAATCCCTTAATTTAAAAATTATTACTTTTACATAAATAAAAACTGCATTATGAAAAAAATAAATTTATTACTGACAAGCATATTTATGTTTTTTAGTTTCTCCCATTTTTCACAGTCAAAAACAACGGTTTTACATGGTGTAACTTTTTACACGGAAATTAAATTGGCTGAGAACAATTTAGTTTTAAACGGCGGCGGTTTACGAGAAAAATACTTTATTGACTTATATGTTGGTGCATTGTTCTTACAGCAAAAATCTAAGGATGCTAGCAAAATTTTAAATGCTGATGCACCGATGGTAATTCAAATTAAATTAGTTTCAAACAGTGTGACACGTGAAAAATTTGTTGAATCTGTTAAAGAGGGATTTATAAATGCAAGCCATGGAAAAGCAAGTAAAGAGCAAATTTCTAAATTCATTAGCTCTTTTGCTGGAGCATTTAAAAAAGGTGATAAAATTAATTTTGAATACCAACCTAATAAAGGCGTTGCCGTTGAGAAAAATGGAACGCAGTTATGTGTAATTGAAGGATTAGAATTCAAAAAAGCCCTTTTTTCAATATGGCTTGGTAATGTTCCGGCAGATGCAAATTTGAAAGAAGGAATGTTAGGAAAGGAATAAATTAAATTATTCCTTCAAGAATTTAGAATAATAAGTCCTTTCCGCTGTTTTAACCTCAATATAATAGATGCCTTTTGCTAAGAAATCAATTTTTTGATTTGCAGTAAATTTGTGTTTTGCAAGCAACTTTCCGTTTAGGTCATAAAATGAAACCGATTCACCACTTATTCCATTAATGTTAATTTCATTTGTTGCTGGATTTGGATATACTGAAAAGTTTGACTCAGCTAATTCATTGGTGTTTAATAATCCTAAATAAACGGAATCAGAATATTCGCAGTCATTTGAATCTAAAATAGTTAGTGAATACCATCCTGGATTAAGATAAACGATAGTAGATTCTGCACTTTGCTGTCCTTCCCAGATAAATGAATAGGGTGGGGTTCCACCTTCAACAGCCGAAAATATCGTGCCATCGAATGAATTTATGCCACTTGCAAGTGTTACAGTAAAAGTATTACTAAGAGCTAAGGGTTCATCTAATGTAATTTGACTTGTTGGACTAATACATCCATGTGAATCAACCCCATAAATTTCGTAATCGCCCGTTGGAAGTTGATTTAGAAGTACAGGGTCAATTATTTGATTGTTTAGAAAAATAACATAAGGAGCAGTTCCTCCACTAGCTGAGGCAAGAATACTTCCATTTGATTCTCCGTTGCAAAGCACATCGTTTCCTTCTAAATCAATTAAGAAGTTGTCGGGTTCAGCAACAATAAATTCTAGCGTATCTATGCAAACGCGTGTATCTTCTGCAATTAATTGATAGGTCCCAGCAATTAAATCAGTTATTGTGTTCGTTGAGAAGCCATTTGACCAGTTATAAATAACGGAAGTACTCATTTGACCATCAAAAACTTGTATGTATCCTGTTGCTCCATTGTTACACAAAACATTTCCTATAAAAGAAGAATCAATTACAGGAGCAGAAAAAGGCACAAATACAGAATCTGTAACAAGGCAACCATTTGCATGGGTAATAATAACTGAGTTCCATCCTT
>CAMDDR010000038.1:0-18992 GCA_945892995.1 Chitinophaga pinensis
CCTAGACCAATAACCAATGCTACAGAACTAACTTGAGTATATAATTCTTTCATTTTCTCCATTTCGCGTTTTTTCCAATGATCAGCAATTAGCGGAGAACTAATTCTTACAATTGCTTTATAAGGAACTTGCAGGGCGCTTGTTAAAAACACAACGGTGGTATAAACACCTGTTGCCTTGAGTCCTAAATAGGAAGCAATCATTATTACATCCAGTGAAATAACCAAAGTGCTTCCCAAGGTATTTATATAATTAAAAGTTGAAAACTGGAAAATTATCTTGCGGAATTTCTTAGAAATATTAAAATTAGAAAGTCCCAAATGCAATTCATCTATACGATACATGTAAACAAGTAAAATAATGACAGGAATGAAATACGCTAAGCTGTGCAGCACGACAAAATCGTCAAAAGTGATACATTTAAACCATAGCAAGAAAAGAATACTTGTAACTGCTAATCTTAAGACGAGCTCCATGGCAAAAACAGAAACTATGTTCTTCAGAAGACTTCTCAAATAAACCTCTAAAACCAAGTAAAAAACATAGGCAATTCCAAGTGGGATTAACCAAAAATAATAGTTCGTAAAGAGCTGAGATTTTTCAAGATAAATGGATTCAATATCAGAGCGAAACCACAAAGCAATAAAAGTCATAAGAATTACTCCAATTAATACTATGGAAATACTAAAAGGCAAAAATCCGTGGTGCTTTTTTTCCTTGTTATTAAAAAATGGGAAGAATTTCCAAACAGAATAGACCATTCCAAAATTTGAAAGTTGAGCAAATAGAATTCCCAGGGAAAAAATAAGGTTTACGACACCAATTTGTTCAGTTGATAAAATCAACAAGAATAAAAAAGCCTTGTTAATATAACCCAGAAACAATCCCAAATAGGAAATGAGCATTGTGCGCAAAGAATCTTTTTGAACTATTCCCATAATTGATTTGAACAAAGATAAGTGTTAACGGCCAATAAATTAGAGTCTTTAATTATTGTTACTTTTGTTGTAATTAATTCGTGTGAAAAAAGTCCTAATTATAACGTATTATTGGCCTCCAAGTGGCGGCAGTGGTGTACAACGCTGGCTGAAGTTTGTTAAATATTTCAGGGATTTTGGAATTGAGCCAATAGTTTTAACTGTGGCTCCAGAATTTGCAGCTTTGCCAAATATAGATGAAAGTTTAGAACACGAAATACCAGCTGGAATTGAAGTACATAAAACACGTGCTAAAAGTCCCTTTGTATTTTATAAAAAAATCATAAAAGGCGCTGTTCCAAATAGCGGATTTGCAGGTGAGGGAAAAGCGAATTTATTTGATAACTTATTTCGCTTCATTCGGGGAAACTTTTTTATTCCTGATGCACGAATTGGATGGAATAAATTTGCCTTGGAAAAAGCACGAGAGCTAATCCAACTGCATGCAATTGACACGGTAATTACAAGCTCTCCCCCTCACTCCACCCAATTAATCGGACTCCAATTAAAAAAAGAATTTAACCTTAAATGGCTTGCTGACTTAAGAGATCCTTGGACGGAAATATATTACAACAAACTACTTTTTAGAACAAACTGGGCGAAAAAAATCGATTATCGATATGAGCAAGCTTGCTTGCAAAATGCAGATACTTTAATCGTTGTAAGTGAAGATATAAAAAGACGGTTTGGAGAAGCAAGAGAAACTATTTTAGAAAAAATACACGTAATACCAAATGGATTTGATGATGAAGATTTTTCTATGCCGCAAACAAAAAATGATACAGGCGTAAAATACATTTCTTATGTTGGAAATTTAGGTTTGCAATACCCAATTGAAGCTTTTTTAAAAACATTTTCTGAGCTAGTAAAAGTTGATGAGCAATGGAGAATTCGTTTTGTTGGAAATGTGAGTAATGTCGTTAACACTGAAATACAAAAATTAAACTTAGAAAAATGGGTGGAATTTACACCTTATGTAGAACATAAAAAAGCAGTTGAATACATGAATAATTCTGATTTACTCTTGCTTATTATTCCAAATACTGAAAACAATAAAGGCATTTTAACTGGTAAATTATTTGAGTACATTGCAACAGGAAATCCAATAATTTACATTGGACCTGAAGATGGTGATGCAGTAGAAATTTTAAAAAATACTGAGGGTATTTCTTATTTAAACTTTAATTCAGAGGAAAATATTATTCCGTTCTGCTCATCAGTTTTGAAGAAGTCTGAAAAATCAAAACAAATTAATTATATTTATTCACGCAGAAATCTAGCGGAAACTTTCGCTAAATTATGTCTGAAATAATCCTATTTCTCTATGGAAAGTAAAGAAAATGTAAAAAAATATTACGACGATTATGTCAGTCGGCAGAGAAAATATGGAATTACTCCAAGGCATCGATTTATCCTCAAAAGATTAAAAAAATTTGGCTTAAAATCAACTTCCAAAGTATTAGAAATAGGCAGCGGAATTGGAACATTGAGTGTATTGATTGTGAACGAAGTAAAGAATGGATATTTTCTTGGTTGCGACATTTCTGAGGAAAGTATTAAAGTGTGTAATGCTGAATTAAAGCGTTCTTACACAGATTTTTTGGTTACAGACATGTCAGATTTTAAAAGTGAAATAAAGTTTGATTTCATTGTTTTACCTGATGTTTTAGAACATATTCCTGTAAGTGAGCATGCCCTAATCTTTGAAAATATTTCAAAATGTGTTCACGAAGATTCAATTGTAGTCATTAATATTCCAGAGCCAAAATACCTGAATTGGGTCAGACATAATCGACCAGAATTATTGCAAATTATCGATCAATCATTGTCAATGCAAGATTTGTTGAATAGTACCTACTCCGCAGGATTTCACCTAGAAGAAATTTTACCTTATGCTATTCATACAAATGTTCCCAACTATTTAAGTATTGTTTTTTCGAGAAAAAAGGAATTATCAGAAATGAAAATGAAAGGTGGCTTTGGAAAATTATGGGACAACCTAAAATATAGATTTTTATAGACATGAAAACTCCATTAGTTTATATCCATAATGGAACATCCACTTTTGTAGAAAAGGACATTCAAATTCTAAAGGAAAATTATACTGTTAAGGTATTTCATTTTAAAACTACGAACAAATTTGCTGTCCCCCTTCAATTTTTAAACGAGTTGATTTTTCTAACTAAAAATATACGAAGTAAACTTTGTGTTGTTCAGTTTGCAGGATACCATTCTTTTTTGCCAATTATCTTCAAATTTTTGTTCCGCAAAAAATGTATTATCGTCTTAGGAGGTTCAGATTGTGTTTCTTTTCCATCTATCAAATACGGCTCGTTTTTACGACAACCTCTTCGATTTTTTACCTATTTCAGTATAAAAAACGCTACACACTTATGTCCAGTTGACAAGACACTCGTAAATTATGCCTATTCCTACCAGGAATTAGATTTCAAGAACCAAGGATATCTTGCGCATTTTCCAAAGATTAAAACTCCTTATACAGTTATTTTCAATGGTTATGAAAAAGAAAAATGGCTTATAGGAAAGAAAGAAAAAAAATCCTTCGTAACGATTGGTGCTAATTTGGGTTCTCGCTTTGGAATCGGGTTAAAAGGAATAGACTTACTAATAGAAATCGCTGAATTTTTTCCGGAAGCTGAATTTTATATTATCGGAGGCAAAGCCATACAGAAAGAAGTTTCGAAGAATATTCACTTATTAGATACAATGCCCAATGATGAGCTCCCTATTTTTTTAGCGACAAAAGAATATTACCTTCAACTTTCTTTAAGTGAAGGGTTTCCAAATGCTCTTTGCGAGGCAATGCTCTGCGGATGTATTCCAATCGTATCAAATGTTGGAGCGATGCCAATGATTGTTGAAGAAGTTGGTGGAATTTTACAAACTAAATCTGTAAGTAAATTAAGAGAACTACTAAGCGAATATTTGACAAAAGATTCTCAAGAAAAAAAGATGCTTTCCGAAAAATCACGTAATAGAATAAGTGAAAAATACACCTTGGAAAGTCGACAAAAAAACTTACTTGAACTTATTTCTCGCTTGCAGGATTGATAGAAGTAAATTTAGAACGGCATTCTTTTCCAACTACTAATCCCAAAGATAAAAGCAAGAGTAGCGATCCAATCATAGAATAATTGCTCGCTTTTTTAAATGAAATAGGTTCAAATTTCCAAGTAATACTATGTTTTCCAGCTGGAATCATAGCGCCTCGCAGAATGTAATTCGCTCTAAAAATTTTATCTGTTTTCTTACCATCAATGTAACAATTCCAACCGTCTGAATAATATATTTCACTAAAAACGGCGTTCATTGGGATTGTAGAATTTGAAGTATAGGCCAATTCATTCACACCGTATTTACTTAGAGAAATTGTCGCTGTTGAATCAATTTTATCAAGAGGAGCTAAATAGTTTGAGAATTCCTTGTTTACAATTGCAGTATTACTGAGGTTGTTTTTTTCCAATGCTTCCATTTCTTCATTGCTATTTTTAACTTGCTTTACTGCAGATACAAACCAAGCTGCTCCATTTGCATTTGGATTGGAAGTTGCTTTAACCCCTTTTCCGGAGATAAAATACTTTGTATTTAACATATTCAAAACTGGTGTAAAATTCTTTTGTAAGACAACAGAATCAAAATTTGTTGCTTGGAAAAAACCCTCAATAATTTGCATTTGAGCTTGCGGATCTTTTGTTTCCTGATACTGCGCCATAATTTCAGGGCGCTTTACAATCTCTTTATTGATAAATTCCTGTCGAACTTTCATCATTTCATCATTGATGTAAAAATCAACAAGCTCCTGATAACGTTTTAACTTAGCTCCGTGATATCCGCCAATACTTTTATGAAAATAACTTGTATTGGTCTCGGCAAATGGATTTGAAAACGATAGAACACGGAAATTGGTATTCAAATTTAAAACGCCAAAAGCCGCTAATGATTTTATGTTTTCAGAAGCAATATTTTTATAGTGAATAGAGGGAAGCATTTTAGTTTCCAAAGAATTTACTTTCTCATTAAAATTTGGAATTGTGGACTTTTCATTCTCCAAAATTGAGAAATCTGCAACTTGCACAGGATTTGGTGTTGCAGCAAGAGAATTTTCTTCATAACTCTTGTAGATTCCATCTTCCTCATCACTATTTAGATAGCGACTACAGACAGAAATATTATCAAAAGCAACAAGTGCAATTGCAATACCAATCAATATTTTATTTGAAAGCTTTGCATAAACTGCTGCCAAAACAATTCCACAAGCCAGAATAACTAAAAAGATTGAACGAGCAAGATCACTTTTGTAAAGCGAAATTCTTGTGTCAATTAAAGCTTGTTTTAAACCATTTAATTGAGAAACATCCTGGCTCCCTTTCATTGCATCGTTGAATTGTTTTACTTCGTCGACACGTAAAAATGAACCTGATAGCGAAGGAAAAACATAAAGTAAGATAACACTGAATACAACACCACCAGTAACATATAAGTAAACTTTCTTGTTTTCAATCAGTTCACTTTTCTTAAAAAGTCGATCTAGAAAAAGTATTCCCAAAGCTGGAATCATCACTTGAAGCAAAGATAAAATCATCTTTGAATCTCTAAATTTATTGTAAAGAGGGAATTTATTTATGAAAAAATCATTAATTCCTCCGGGATCATTCGATGCCAATAAAATCGCTAAAATACTCATTGCTAAGAATGACCACTTCAAACTGTCCTTTATTAAAATCAATCCTAAAATAAAAAATGTGAGCATCAGTGCACCGAAATAAAAGGCGCCGCCACTACTCGACTGTCCACCCCAATAGCGATTCATCTGAGCAATTTGTTCGGAATACTGGCTGTCTACATTTTCCATAGCAACTTCATCATTTCCAAGATAATCACCTTTTTCTCCTTTCGCATTTGGCGACAAGATTGAAAGAAACTCTCCAGGTCCAAAGTTGTATTCTAAAATATAATTTTTATTCAAACCTTCTTGCGCTTGAGAATTAGTAGTATTTTTTGGTTTAATTGTTAAATCTGTTGCACCACGTGTTGTATGCTTGCTGTATTCCAAAGTTGTCATAAGGTTGCTTGCAGATGGTAAAACAGCTAGAATTGCCCCTACTGACAAAGCTGCAATAACTTTTCCCAACGAAATAAATTCTTTTTGAATAAGTAAACGTACACCTTCTCCAATTGCTACTGCAGTTAAAAGGAACACCAAATAATAGGTCATCTGAAGATGGTTTGCCGTTAAATTCAAACCGAAAAACAAGGCAAAAATGATACTTCCTAACAGCCACTTCCCACGAAAAGCCAAGAGCATTCCACCAAGTGCGGGAGCCATATAAACAATGGCATTAACTTTTGTCATATGTCCGCCAGCTAAGTACAAGATGTTGATTGTTGAAAATCCAAAGGCAATAGCACCTAGTATTCCGATCCAAGGATTTATTCTCATGCAAAGCGCAAAAATATAAAAACCTAACATCGCCATGAATAAAATTCCAATTGGTCGAGGCAATCCTAACTTGAGAATAGAATCTACTATAATCAAGAAATTTGAAGAGTGTTCAACAGAAATTTGATAGGCCGGCATTCCACCAAACATGGAATTTGTCCAAAGTGGATCGATATTATTTTGCAAACGACAATCCACAATTTCCTTTGCCATTCCTTGAAATTGCTTAACATCATTTTGCTTTAAAGAATAATCGCTGTAAAGTGGAGAAAAGTAAGCAGAAGCTAAACCAATAAAAATAACGACAGCAATAAAATGTGGTAAAAGTTTTTTTAATAATGCTTTCATGAGTATTATTTTTTTTGTGAAAGTAATAAGAATCTCCTAATTATTGATTCAGCTTATCTATGATTTAATGATAAAAAATTAAATCTTCACATAAAAACTTGATGAAAATTATTTTACAGTTCGTTCAAGCATTGGAACAAACTTAAAAGTCCCAAATTCTTGAATTGAATATTCGGTTTCTTGGGTTTTAATTATTTTCAACATTTTTTGTTCTTTTCCTTCTCCAACAGGAATAATCATAATTCCACCAATTTTTAATTGCTTTATCAATTCATTTGGAATTTCTGGTGCACCACAGGTTACCAAAATTTTATCATAGGGAGCATAGGAAAGATTCCCTTTGTAGCCATCTCCAAAATACATTTTTGCACTAAAATTAAAGAAACCAACCATCTGTTTTGCTTTCATAAAAAGTTCTCGATGACGCTCAATTGAAAATACCTTGGCTCCTAATTGGCAAAGAATACAGGTTTGAAATCCAGAACCTGATCCAATTTCTAGTACTTTCTCCCCTTTTTTTAACTCCAATAAATCAGTTTGAAATGCAACAGTATAAGGATGAGAAATTGTTTGCCCAGAACCAATTTGAAAAGCCATATTCGTATAAGCTTGTTCATCAAAAGCTAAGTCTAAAAAGAAATGTCTTGGTATGGCATTAAACGCTTCCAAGATATCCTTGTTCTTAATGCCCATATCAACTAATTCTGCAATAAGAATCTTTCTTTTTCCTTGATGTTTAAAAGTATCTTTTAGATGTTGCATTATTTAACTTCTTTTAATTCTATCCCAACGGGACAATGATCTGAACCAAAAACATCATTGTAAATCTTAGCTTCTGATATGTTTTCTTTAAATGAATCCGAACATAAAAAATAATCTATTCTCCAACCGATATTTTTTGGTCGCGCTCCAGCACGATAACTCCACCAAGAATACTTTAGTGTTTCAGGATATTTCCATCTAAATGTATCAACAAAGCCATTTTTTAAAAAATTTGACATGCCATCAATTTCTGCTTGCATATAACCAGCTGCTTTATTGTAATTTTCTTTAGGTCGCGAAAGATCTATTGCTTGATGGGCAACATTAAAATCGCCACAAACAACTACAGGCTTATTTTTTTCTAGTTTCTTTAAATAAATCAAGAAATCTGAATCCCATTTTTGTCGATAGGACAAACGTGCAAGCTCACTACCAGAATTTGGAACGTAAACACAAACAAGAAAAAATTTATCGTATTCTGCGCATGTTATTCGCCCCTCCTGATCGTGTTCTTCAAGACCCATATCATAGGTGACGGAAAGCGGTTTTGTTTTTGAAAAAATTGCAGTTCCTGAATATCCTTTTCGTTCTGCACTATTAGCATAAACATGATAATTCGTTAGACTAGAAATCGCTTCTATAACCTGTTCAGTACTTGCTTTAGTTTCTTGAAGACAAATTATATCTGCAGCAACTTCTTCCATGTCTTGAACAAAGGTCTTTCCTACAATTGCACGAATGCCATTAACGTTAAAAGAAATAATTTTCATAAAAAAGAAAAGCTTATAAATTTTGAAAAAATAAAAGTACTAAGAAAAATTATCCTTGGCACTTTTCTTCAGGACGAGCGCCACACAAACCACAGGATTCACCTTCTTTATTTAAAAGTGGATTATTCGATGCACAAGTGCCAGCAAATTTTCCGTCTTTTTTGAGCAAGAGTTTGATTGAAATTCCAGCAACTCCAATTGCCAATAAACCAATGGTTAATAATATTACAGCTAGCATTCTACTAAAATTTTAACAAAAATAGGAAACTATATTAGTTTTTATCGATAAGTCGGCCAGAATTATAATAATTCGTCAAAATACCTGATGGAATTCCAAAATAACCCACATTCCCTATTCCTGATAATTCTGCTTTCAATTTGCAATTACTACTTTTTAGTTCGGAGTACAATGAAGATGCATAGTGCAAATAAATAGAATCCTTCACAAATAGATTTTTAGCTGAAAATGTTCCATTGGCAGAGATGTCAATCGAAAAGAAATCACAAGAACCTGAAAGTTCAATATCTGGAGTGCCATTACTATTGTTTAAATAGATTGTTTTAGCCTTTAATTTCAAATTAATAGAACCTGAAGTTTCATTAGCATCTAGAGTTAATGTAGTTGCTGAAAAATCTAATGTATCTTTTGAAATTAATGGTTCTGATCCATGGTAAAAAATAGAATTTAATGTTATAAAATGAATTTTTGCAATGACTTTTTCTTTTTTGTAGCGTAAAAATCGACACTTATTGTTGTTTTTAATAACCAGCTTTCCATCTTCAATATCACTCGAAATAAAATTAATTATATTTTCTCCTGCGCTTATTTCTATAAAATTTATAGTGTCTTGTATTAATTCATATTGAATATAAGGACCTAAGTCTAATTGAGAAAAACTTCCAAGTGGAATAATCTTATCAATTATGCTACCTGTCATTTTATAACAGGACCGATCGCTTGGTTTTTTACATGAACCAAATAAAATGGCAATTCCAAAAAAGAAAAATAGTCGAATTAACATACTTATTTATAGTTAAAAGTATAACCCAATCCAAATTCTAAATAGTCAGCAGTGCCAAAATGTGTTTTGAGGTTAAAAGAACTTGTTAGTCCATTTTTAAACTGATACCTGCAGCCAATACGAGTATAAATAGGTCTATCTGTTCGGAATTTATCCTTCAAATATACTCCCATTCCTAAGACAAAATTAAAGTTATTCAATGGAACTAAATACGCAGTATAGAGACCGATTTGTAAAATATCTAATTGTGTTTTTGGGATAGATGGCTCGTATGAAAAAATAACTTGCTTTGAGATAAAATCTAAATTAAATTCGATACCTGCTTTCTGTCCAAAATACCTGCGAACAGAAAATCCAGTGCCATAAACCGGATAACTTTTTCCGCCAATAGGCATTACAGAATTCCGGGAATACATTCCAAAAACATTGTAAAGCCATTTATTTAATGGGAAATCAGATGTAGCTTTCTCGGTATATTCAATTTTTTTCCCAAGTCTCCTTCCATAACCAACAGAAATATAAGGGATATTAATCCCAAAATTTGGCATTTTGATTCCGCCATTACTAAAATGTGTCATGTCAATTCCAAGACTTATTGAACTATTCTTAAAGCGTTGAATACTTTTAATTCCAAAGCACATCATGGTGTTAAAGTTTGAACCAATCGCAACATTTTTAGAATTTTGATAATAAGAGGAATTAGAATACCCTAATCCAGTAGCGAATTTGAAATTCATTTCAAAATTATGATATTTAACAAGTGGTAGTTCGGCAAATCCATATAATCCAGTGTAAGTTCCAAGCACCTTTGTATTTCCCACAGATCCAATAAAAAGTGTTGCGCCAATTGTTGGAAAACGATACGCTTTATGCCAAAGTTTAGACCCGCGAGTGTGATTAAAATAGCTAATTTCAAGCGCTTTTGCTGTTTCTTTAGGCAGGTGTGACATTGACTTGTGTTGGATAGCTAAAAAACCTATTTTTGATTTGATTTCAAATCCTTTTTCATTAGTTCCTTGACCAAAGAAAAAAAAGGGGACTAAGTTAAGTATAAAAAAATATTGAATTTTAGTATGCATATTTATCAAAGATAAACAAAGGTGAACGAGTATAATCTATATTTTTACAAAAAAATGGATTCACGACTTCAAGCATTTGAAAGATTATTAACAATCATGGATGAGCTCCGTGAAAAATGCCCTTGGGATAAAAAACAGACCATTGAAAGCCTTCGCGAATTAACAATTGAAGAAACATATGAATTAGCAGATGCTATTACCGCGAATGATTTAAACTCCTTAAAAGGCGAATTAGGCGATTTATTCTTACACCTTGTCTTCTATTCAAAAATAGCTGAAGAACAAAAAGCATTTACTTTAACAGCTGTTTTAGATGGGATTTGCGATAAATTAATTTACCGACACCCTCATATTTATAGCGATACTATTGTAGTTGATGAAACAGAAGTAAAGGCCAACTGGGAAAAATTAAAATTAAAAGAAGGGAAAAAATCAATTTTGGAAGGGGTGCCTTCTTCGCTACCTGCATTAGTAAAAGCAATTCGAATTCAAGAAAAAGTTAAAGGAATTGGATTTGAATGGAAAAAAAAGGAAGATGTTTGGGGAAAAGTGAAAGAAGAATTGGAAGAATTCCAAGTTGAAATTGCAGCAAATTCAGAACATATTGAAGAAGAATTTGGCGATTTATTATTTTCTTTAGTAAACTATGCTCGATTCATTGATATTTCTCCAGAAAATGCCCTAGCAAAGACAAATCAAAAATTTATTCGGCGCTTTCAATTTATGGAGGAAACAATTCACGAAGACAATAAAAAAATTGAAGATATGAATCTTGATGAAATGGATGTATATTGGGAAAAAGCAAAAATTCACTTAAAAAATAAAAAATGAACATAATTGAAAATCAGTTACTGCTAACATTTGGGCTCTTAATTGTAACAGTGATTATAAAACTAGTGAGCCGAAAATCTGTAAATCGCTTTTTAAATCATTTTGACTTTGACGCGAAAAGAAAACGAATTGCGCATAGAATCATTAATCTTTTTCTATTTATTTTTATTACTGTAACCCTTATTTCCATATGGAATATTGATAAAAAAGATTTAATTGTATTTCTTACTTCTGTGGTAACTGTTTTAGGGATTGCATTTTTTGCACAATGGTCAATACTTGCAAATATTACATCAAGTTTAATCTTGTTTTTTAATCACCCCCTAAAAATTGGGCAAACCATTCGTGTTTTAGACAAAGAATATGATGTGGAAGGTAAACTCGTTGATATTTCCTTTTTCTTTATGTACATTCGAAATGCAGAAGGCTATTTAATTACAATTCCGACTTCTGTAGCTTTGCAAAAAACAATGGTAACTAAAGAAGAAGTGAAAAAGAAATAATTTAAGCTACTGGATAACATAAAAAATACTTTTCAACTGGCTGAGCCAATGCTGAAATATTTAAATTATCAGAAGCTTTTGTGAGATCAATTATTTCTCCAGTCTTCATTAAAATATTAATATTTTCCTTGTCTTGATTATACGCTTTATTAGTAAGAATATCTGAATACACAAAATAATCAAGTACTTCAGATTTTAAATTGTATAATGATTGTACGGTCTTTTTTTCATTTTCAATTCTAGCTTTACTAAATGGCTCTTTTGAAATTTCAATTTTAAAAAGTTTGCGGTTCACAAGTGCCTTAGAAAGAATCGATAAAACCTGATCTGAATTATTCTGCCACTCTTTGATTGCTCCCAAAATATCATAATCATCGAGCTGAGCGAAAAAATCTAAAACTTTAGGGTTTTTCTCAAAATCTTCTTGTTTTATATCATTTTCAAGAAAAAACTTTAAGGCAAAACTTGCAAAAATTACTTCTCCGTTTTTAACTAACTCTTTTGCCCTTCGCAAAGTATAAATAAGCATGTATTCCGCAGCAACAACCGTCTTGTGAAGATAAACTTGCCAATACATCAAGCGCCTTGCAACTATAAATTTTTCAATTGAATAAATTCCTTTTTCTTCAAGTACCAAATTTCCATAATGCACATTGAGCATTTCAATTAAGCGCTCGCTGCCAATAATTCCCTCACTTACGCCAGAATAAAAACTATCACGATTTAAATAATCCAAGCGGTCCATGTCCAATTGACTAGAAACCAACTGATGTAAATAGGGCTTTTCATACTTATTTTGAAAAATTAAAAGTGCTCTATTTAAATCTTCTCCAAATTCTGAACTTAAGCGATCTATAAAATAACCAGATATTTTCTCGTGACTAACTCCACAAACAATATCGTATTCTAAAGCATGACTAAACGGTCCATGACCGATATCGTGAAGTAATATTGCTAAATAAACAGCACGTTCCTCCTCCGAAGAGATGTCATTTCCTTTTCTGCGAATTGTAGAAACTGCCTGAGACATCAAATGCATCGCTCCCAAAACATGATGAAAACGAGTGTGAATTGCACCTGGATAAACAAGATGGCTTAATCCTAATTGCATGATACGACGAAGGCGTTGCATGAACGGATGTTCTATGACATCAAAAATAATTTCATCAGGAATAGAAATAAAACCATAGACTGGGTCGTTAACTATTTTCTTCTTGTTATTTCGATTTAAGTTCGGTCGCAATTGATTAACTTTAGAATAATTATTCAAAGCTATTAAAAATAAGGCAAATGCAAGGTAAAATTCTTTGGGCAGATGATGAAATTGAATTATTAAAGCCCCATATTCTTTTTTTAGAGAATAAAGGTTACTCAGTTGACGGAGTAACAAATGGTTCTGATGCAGTTGATAAATGCCATGAAAAGAGCTACGATATTGTCTTCCTAGACGAAAATATGCCTGGACTTTCTGGGCTTGAAACCTTATCTCAGATAAAAGAAGCTTTTCCACTCGTGCCGGTTGTAATGATCACAAAAAGTGAAGAGGAACATATAATGGAAGAAGCAATTGGAAGTAAAATTGCAGATTACCTCATCAAACCTGTAAATCCAAATCAAATTTTATTGAGTATCAAAAAAATTCTTGATAAGAGTAAATTGGTTTCTCAAAAAACAAATTCTAATTACCAGCATGAATTTCGGCAATTAGGAATGCTTTTAAACGGAAGATTGGATGCCGAAGAATGGAAAGAATTATACGCAAAACTAGTTTTTTGGGAAATAGAACTCGATACAATTGAGGAATCTGGAATGCGTGAAATTCTAGAAATGCAAAAAAAAGAAGCCAATAAACTTTTTGCAGATTTTATTGAAGATAACTACCTTGATTGGCTTAATGGAACAGAAGAAGCTCCTTTAATGATTCAGAATGTTATAAAAAACAAAATAGCACCGAAAATTGGAAGCGAAAAAATAGCAGTTCTACTAATTGACAATTTGCGCTTTGATCAATGGAAAATGATTGAGCCTATTTTTGCAAAGTATTTTGTTAAGGAGGAAGAAGAAATTATTTATTCAATACTTCCAACCGCCACACACTATGCTAGAAATGCATTTTTTGCAGGTTTACTTCCATCTGAAATTGAAAAACGCTTTCCTCAGCTATGGAAAAATGAAGATGATGAAGGTGGAAAAAACATGCACGAACAAGATTTCCTAGAGGCTCATTTAAAGCGTTTGGGCAAAAATGTAAAGTGGAGCTATAATAAAATAACAAAAGTTGAAGCAGGTAAAAAATTAAGCGAGCAATTTCATCTATTAAAAGAGAATGACGTTAATTTCATTGTCTATAATTTCGTAGATATGCTTTCTCATGCTAGAACCGAAATGGAAATCATCCGTGAATTGGCAGAAGATGAGGCGGCTTATCGTTCTATCACTGTTTCTTGGATTGAACACTCACCGCTTTTAGAAATTATTAAAAAAATTGCTGAAGCTGGAATAAGACTAATGATTACAAGTGATCATGGTACAATAAAAGTAACTAATCCAGTACGAATTGTCGGTGAAAAAAGCACTAATTCTAACTTAAGATATAAAGTTGGAAGAGGTTTAAACTATAATAAAAAAGAAGTTTTTTCTGTTCAAAATCCTCAGGAAGCTTTTTTGCCAAAACTAAAAATGTCTTCTGAATTTGTTTTTGCAAGAGGTCAAGATTTTTTTGTTTACCCCAACAATTACAACCATTTTGCTAATTATTACGAAAACACTTTTCAACATGGGGGAATTTCAATGGAAGAAATTTTAATTCCATATATCAACCTTAAGCCAAGATAAGTATCATTATTTTAAAACTCTTTTCTGTTTAGAACGTTTCAAAATAAGGGAATGCTTAACTTTGTACTTGACTATGACAGAAATCATTAAAAAACCTTTCAATGTTCGTGAAATCCGGGAAGAATTTCCTGCATTAAGGCAAGAAATTTATGGCAAAAACTTAATCTATTTTGATAATGGTGCAACTTCTCAAAAACCACAAATCGTATTAAATGCCATAAATAAATTCTACTCAAAAGAAAATGCCAACATTCATCGTGGTGTTCATTTTATGAGTCAAAAAGCCACAACAGAATTTGAAGAAGCACGAAAGCAAATTCAACACTTTATTAATGCACGAAAAGCAGAAGAAATTATTTTTACGAAAGGGACAACTGACGGAATAAATCTTGTTGCATCGTCTTATGGAGAATTATTGACCGCCGGAGATGAAATTTTAATTACTGCAATGGAACACCATTCTAATATTGTTCCGTGGCAAATGCTTTGTCAAAGAAAAGGCCTAATTCTTCGTGTAGCTCCTATCAATTTTAAAGGAGAATTAATTGTAGAGGAATTTGATAAGTTGCTTTCGAAAAAAACAAAATTATTGGCGATTACCCATATTTCAAATACACTTGGTACAATTAATCCAGTGAAAGAATTAACACAAAAAGCACATGCTGTTGGAGCTAAAGTGCTACTTGACGGGGCTCAAAGTATTCAACATATGAAAATCGATGTGAAAGACCTCGACTGTGATTTTTATGTTTTTTCAAGCCATAAATTATTCGGTCCTACTGGCATTGGAGTTTTATATGGAAAAGAAGATCTGTTAGATCGAATGCCGCCTTATCAAGGTGGTGGAGATATGATTTCACGGGTTACGTTTGAACACACAAGTTACAATGAATTGCCTTTTAAATTTGAAGCTGGTACGCCACATATTGCTGGTGGTATTTGCTTAGGAACTTCTGTTGGCTTTTTAAACTCAATTGATCTTGATGGAGCTCAAAAACACGAAGGAGAATTAACAAAATATGCCGAACATCTTTTAGATACATTTGAAGGATTACACATTATTGGTGAAGCCAAAAATAAAACGAGTGTTATATCTTTTACTGTGGATGGAATTCACCCTTTTGACATTGGAACCTTACTTGATAAACAGGGAATTGCTGTTCGCACCGGACACCATTGCACGCAACCACTGATGGATTTTTATAAAATTCCCGGAACAACCCGTGCTTCCTTTGCCTTTTATAATACAAAAGAAGAAATTGACTTATTTATGGAAGCAGTAGAAAAAAGCATAAACATGTTGAAATAATGGAAATTCAAACTATCCAAGAAAAGCAAGATGAAATCGTTTCAGAATTTGAGATGTTTGACGATTGGATGGCTAAATACGAATACTTAATCGATCTTGGGAAAGATTTACCCCTGATTAAAGAAGAATTAAAAACCGATGAGCGTCTAATTGAAGGTTGTCAATCTCGTGTTTGGCTAAATGCAGCTTTTACTGATGGGAAAATGCAGTTTTCAGCAGATTCGGAAGCTATTATTACCAAAGGGATTATTGGTTTATTAATTCGCGTTTTAAATGATGAAAATCCAGAAACTATTCTGAAAACTGATTTAAAGTTTATTTCTGATATTGGACTTCAAGAACACCTTTCTCCAACTCGGGCAAATGGATTAAATGGCATGATAAAGAAAATGAAAATAGAAGCACTTAAATACATTCAAAACTAAAATGGAAGACCTAGAAAATAAAATTGTGAGCATGCTAAAAACAATCTATGATCCAGAAATTCCTGTTGATGTATATGAATTGGGTTTGATTTACGAAGTAAAAATAGATGATGAAGGAAATGTTACAATTGAGATGACCTTAACTTCTCCTAATTGCCCTGTTGCTGAAAGTATGCCAAAAGAAATCGAAGATAAAGTCGCAACTGTTGAGGGTGTTCTTAGTTCAAAAGTGAACATTGTATTTGATCCACCATGGGACAAAGACATGATGAGTGAAGAAGCAAAATTAGAATTGGGCTTTCTGTAAACTACTTTTTTCTAAGGGTAAATCGCTTGAGTTTATAGTTTGGATAATCGTAATATTCGATCACTAAAGCATCTTTAGTTAAAACAATAATTCTAAATTTATCCGAAAGACTTCCAAAACCACCCTGAAATATCTCCAATTCTCCTCCTTTAGTATTTATCATAAAAGTTGCTGAATTGTAGTCAAGAGTGTCATAAATCATCAATGGAACTTCTGATAAATTTTGATAGGAAAAAGTTAAATTTGCAGTACAAACTTTTGTGTTCTCTATGAATTCTACTGTTCCTACAGGAGAATAATCATAAAATGTGAATTCTTGTCCATCTACAATTCTAGCCTGAGTTACTTCCCAAATGCCATCTAGCTTATTATATGCTCGTTTCTCTTTTGAACAAGCGTACAAAACTAGAATAAGGAAAAGTATACGAATCATAGAGCAGCTTGTATCATAGCTAGCATCCCAGTTTTTAAACATGCTGAATCTACATCAAACTTTGGATGATGAACACTATAAATAATTCCTTTTTCCTTGTTTCCAACTCCCAAACGGAAAAAACAAACTGGAATAGTCTGACTGTAAAATGAAAAATCTTCAGAAGTCATGCGAAGTGCTAATTCCTCAATGTTTTCCGGACCAAAGAAAGATTCAAATTTTGTTTTTAATTTTTCTGTAAGTTCTTCATCATTCTTTAAAAAAGGATAACCTTTTGAAATCTCCAAATTAACATTTCCTTTGTACTTATTTTCCAAGTTATTTGCTAAATCCATTAAAAGAATAGCTGCCTTTCCCCTCCATTCTTCATTCATAGTTCGAAAAGTGCCTTTTATTTCTGCACGTTCAGGAATTACATTCGTAGCGCCAAGCGCCTCAAACTTTCCAAAACTTATTACACATGGAATATCCTTAGGACAAGATTTATGAATGATGTTTTGTGCTTCAATAATAAATTCTGAACCAATTAGAATTGGATTTATACATTTCTCTGGCATGGCCCCATGACCACCAATACCAATAATTTCAAGATGAAGTTCATCACAAGAAGCCATATACAATCCAGATCGCATTCCCAATTTACCAACTTCTAACTCAGGAAATACATGAAGAGCATACATTTCCTTAACTTTTGGGTTTTCTAAGACTCCTGCGTCAATTAGTAAACTTGCACCACCTGGATTTTTTTCTTCTCCTGGTTGAAAGATTAGTTTTAAAGGATGCTCTAAGTCCTCACGCAATTCAAAAAGAATCTCTGCAGCACCAAGCAAAATAGATGTATGAACATCATGACCGCAAGCATGCATTACGCCATCAACTTTTGACTTATAAAACGCTGTATTTTGTTCCTGAATAGGCAAGGCATCTAAATCTGCGCGCAATCCTATGCAAGCTTGATTTTCTGAATGTTTAGAAGAACGAATAATGCCAATGATTCCAGTTCCAGCTACACCTTTTTCATAGGGAATTCCAATTTCTTTGAGCTTTGTTGCAACATATTCCATTGTATTGAATTCCTTGTAGGAAAGCTCTGGATTTTGATGTAAATGCTCCCTGTAACCCTTTATTTTTTCATAAATAGCAGAAACTTTGGTAGTGATTACTTCTTTTAGCTCAAGATTCATCTGAAGAAATTGAAGTGTAGCCTGAAAGAATCATACGAAAAGAAATATATGCCATTAAAATTCCAAAAAGTAATTGAACAAGACCTGGGGATATTTTTAAAGATAATTTTGATCCAAAAAATGCACCTACTATAAATGTCATTGCGATTACTAGGCCATATTCCCATTTAACATTTCCACTTTTCCAATAATTTAATACTGCAAAAGAAACAACTGGAAGCATTAACACAAATAAACTTGTTCCTTGTGCTTGATGCTGCGTTAATCCCAAAAGAAAAACAAGTGCAGGAACAATGATGATCCCGCCACCCACTCCAACAAAGCCGCTTAGCAATCCTGCAAAAAGCCCAATTGAAACGAGCATAAAAATTGTCTGTGGAGTCATATGAATTATTTTACCAAAGATATAAATGATTTTTAAAACTTATACTTTTCAATTATTAGTACTAACTAATCTACCATTAAATTACAGCCACGCAAATCGGATTGTTCCATTCTGCCTTCCAAAATAAAACCGCCAGGCACATTTCTTCCTAAATCTTGTGTAGCAATAAAACTACAACTGTGAATATTTGCTAAGTCGATGACATTAATTGCTCCCTTTCCACTTCCTTCAATTAAAGTTAAAGGATCATGTACTTCTCTAAAAAGAACTTTCATCCATGGAGGACATGAAAAAATACCATCCTCGAAACTATAAGCCTGAGAAAGTAATTCTGTCATGCCGTATTCTGAGGAAACAAAAG
>CAMDDR010000039.1:0-18191 GCA_945892995.1 Chitinophaga pinensis
GAATAAACAGAAAGACCTAAAATACATAGAAGAGGTATCAAAAATTGCTGTCCATCAGATTCAGATCCTGACATTGCTCCAATTGCACTGAAAAAAGCAGCATAAAAGAAGTAAGTAGCAATAAAAAACAAGAAGAAATGAAATAAGAAGAATGTAAAATCGATGCGTTCGTAAACTAAGTCTATGAACTCATTGTAGCGTTGACTTGGAATATTAGACAATAATTGATCCTTAACTTCACTACTCATCTGAACACCTTCATAAGTTGAAAAATCCAAAATATCGGGGAAAATAGTAGCTCGGAAGAACAGTAAACCTAAAGTAATAAAGAGAGACCAAACAAGAATTTGAATAAGTGCCGCTAAACCAATACCACTAATTTTTCCTAGCATTAAGTGAGTTGGCTTCACAGAAGCAAGTAAAACTTCCACAATCCGATTGCTTTTTTCGCGAGCAGTACTTCTTAGAACAGACAAGCCAAATAAGAAAACAAAAAGAATAATCAATAATCCAAAAATAAATCCAACCCAGCCCTCTAGATTAGATGCTTCATTTTTTGGATCGTATACATTTCTAAAATCTACATTTAGAGCTTGCTTAATTTGGCGGAAATCATCTACCTCCATATTGGTAAATTCATCAATCATCACCTCCTCTACCCTTCTTTCCAATTGAAATTTAAGCTGCATTTTAACATCTAAGGATGGTGCTTCGCGGTAGAAAACAAATGCTTTTTTATTAATCAAAATCTTTTCGTTCACCTCAATTAAAGCATCAAATTTCTGGTATTTTTTATTGTCACGAAATTCTTCTAATTCTAAATAGTCATCAAAAAAATAATATTCAACAGCCTTTGTTTCCTGAGATACAATCTTATTTTCCATCATTCCCGTTGGGTCAGCAATAAGAACCTTAAGACTTGTTTTGCCTTCATCACCTGCTTTAAACAAGAAATACAAGCAACTTAAGAATAACAGCGGCCCGATGAAAAGCATCCATAAAAAAGCAGGGTTTAAAACGCGTTCTTTTAACTCTCGAAGGGCAATAATCCAACTATTTCTCATCACTGCTCTCCTTTCCTTGTATTAATTCAATAAATACTTCCTGCATACTCGGAAAACACTCTTCTATGGCCTCAATACTAATTTCACCCATTAAAGCATTTAATAAATCGTTCATTGATCTTTCTCCACGCATTTTAACAAGCGTAAGAAAGCGCTGTTCACCAATTTCAGTTTGCTCAAGCAATTCAAAATCTGTCCAAAGTGCATTGACAAAAGCAATCATATTTCCTTTAAAACGGATAGAATATGTTCCTTTCTTACTTTTTTCACGAAGATTCCAAACAGTATCTTCAACAAGAATTTTAGCATCATGAATTAAAGTAGCACGATCACAGATTTCCTCTACACTGCGCATATTGTGCGTTGAAAGAAGAATTGTTTTCCCATTTGCTTTTAATTCCTTGAGTTCTTTTAAGATTAATTCAACATTCACAGGATCAAATCCACTTAAGGGCTCATCTAAAATAAGTAAGTCAGGATTGTGAACAAGCGAAGCAATAAACTGAACTTTTTGAGCCATTCCTTTTGAAAGCGCTTCAATTTTTTTATTCGACCATTCAGAAATTGCTAATTTATCTAACCAAAACTTGCTATTCTTCAAAGCATCTGAAGATGAAAGTCCACGAAGTTTCGCTAAAAAAACTAAATGTTCTAAAACATACATATTTTTATAAAGTCCGCGTTCTTCTGGTAAATAACCAATAGATCGAAGGTGTTCAGAAGACATTAATTGACCGTCAAAAAGAATTTTCCCGCTATCTGCTGAAATAATTTGATTTACAATTCGAATAAGCGTAGTTTTTCCTGCACCATTTGGTCCAAGTAAACCATAAATCTCACCTTTAGGAATCTTCAAGGAAACTGCATCAAGGGCAAATTTCCGTTTGAATGACTTATTTAAATTACTAATTTCTAACATTGACTTGTAAAGCTAAAAAAAATGCTAGAAGTTACAATTTGTCTTGCCACATTTCTTTAAGAGAATGCCACTTATACTTTTTATAAAAAATAAAAAAAACAAGCGGTAAAATAAATAGAATACCAATAATTGTATCGAGTCCCATTCCCGGATCTGAGATATCCATAAATACTGCATCAGTCTGGAATGCCTGCCAATTATTAGTGATCATTAGAGCTGCAAAAACATTGTTTGCTGCGTGATAACCAAGCGCCAATTCTATTCCATTATCAAACAAGCTTATAAGTGCTAAAAAAACACCCACAAGCATATAATAAACTATAATATGATAGCCAATTTTTGCAATTTCAGGATTTCCGATATGAATTGCCCCGAACATAAGTCCAGAAATTAAAACAGCAACACTATTTTTTTTTGTTCGCATTTTTATTCCCTGAAGAATATAAGAACGAAATAGAAGTTCTTCACAACTAGTTTGAATTGGAAGCAAGAAAATTGCAATAAAAAATAAAGGAATAAATTTTTGAAGGTCAAACTGAAAAATCAAACTATCAGAGCTCAGATATTGAATAAAAAGAAAAAGTGATAAGACAGAAAAAAGTAGTGAGAAACTAAATAAAACTCGTTTCCAATCAAAGTTTTCACGTCCAGAAAAAATACTTATAACAGTTCTTTTGTGAACAAACTTTGTATGGATAACTAAAAATAGTGCAACGAATAAAAAAGGGACAATAAGCCAGGCTAAGAAACGGTTATTTCCAAGAATTCTTACAATTTCTTTTTGTGAAATACCATCAAAACTTTCAATTCCAAAATTCCATTGAAGATCAAGAATTAGAAAATAAGAACCCAACAGATAAACTGAAATAATAAGTACTATTCCTAAAAAATAGCTCCAAAAACTAGTATTTCCTTGTTTGGCTTTATCTATGAAGGACATCAGGAAAACATATCACGCATGCGTTTAAAAAAACTTTTATCCCTTGCCTCTTCAGTTGGTATAAAATTTTGACTTGTTTTTAATTTTTCAAGCAATTCTTTTTCTTCTTTTGAAATTTTTGTGGGTGTGTAAACATTTATATGAACAAATAAATCGCCAGTTGCATATCCTTGAACACTTGGAAGTCCTTTTCCTTTGAGTCTGAGTACCTTTCCACTTTGAGTTCCAGCATCAATTTTAATCTTTACTTTTCCAGAAATTGTAGGCACTTCAATACTTTCTCCCAAAACAACATCCACAAAATTCACCAGAGAATCATAGTGCAAATTTTGACCCTCTCTGCGTAATTTATCGTGTTCAATTTCTTCAATTACAACGATTAAATCACCAGAAACACCATCGTAAGGCCCCGCATTTCCTCTTCCTTGAACACTTAATTGCATTCCCTCCTCTACACCTGCTGGAATATCGATTTCAATTACTTCTTCTTGGCGTCTTAAACCTTGAGCATCAGAATCTGAGGGTTTTTTATCTATCATTTTTCCTGCACCCTGACAAACATGACACGTTGATTGCGTTTGCATAGAACCCAAGAAAGTCTGAGCCATTCTAAGAATTCGTCCACTTCCATTGCACGTTTGACACGTTTTATACGTTACACCCTCAGCATTTACAAGTTTATTAACTTTTATTTTTTTCTTTACGCCTAGTGCAATTTCTTCTAGCGTCATCTTCATTTTCACACGAAGATTTGTACCACGAACAACCCTTGAACCACCTCTGCTGCCGCCGAAAGATCCACCTCCACTAAAAGAACCGCCAAAGATATCACCGAACTGCGAAAAAATATCGTCCATGTTCATTCCACCACCAAAACCACCTTGTCCGCTCATTCCAGCATGACCAAAACGATCATATTGCGCACGTTTTTCACTACTACTCAATACTTCATACGCTGCAGCAGCTTCTTTAAACTTTTCTTCTGCGCCAGCATCATCAGGATTTTTATCAGGATGGTATTTGATTGCTAATTTGCGGTATGCCTTTTTAATATCTGCATCATTCGCATTTTTAGATAAACCTAGTACTTCGTAATAATCTCTTTTTTCGCTCATATTGCTTGCTTATTGCCCAACTACAACCTTTGAAAAACGAATAACCTTATCATTGAGGTAATATCCTTTTTCAATATCTTCAATTACTTTTCCTTTTTGACTTTCATCTTCAACCGGAACATTTACAATGGCTTCATGTATATCACTGTTAAAGATTTCTCCTTTGGCAGTAATCGGTTTCACACCTTTTGATTCAAGAATACCTTTGTATTTATTGTAAATCAACAAAAAACCTTCTTTTACACTTGCAATGTCCTCAGAGGTCTCATTGTTTGTTATTGCACGTTCAAAATCATCTAAAACAGGCACTAAATCTTTCAATAGATTACTATTCGCACTTGAAATTAATTCTAAATGCTCTTTATTTGTTCGCCGTCTAAAGTTCTCGAATTCAGCGTACAAGCGCAGAAAACGATCGTTTAATTCAGCATATTTTTCTTCTTGTGTCGGCTCAGATTTCTCAGGAATAACTTGTTCTATTTGTTCAGCTTCAGGATTTTTAACTTCTGCAGCTTCAGTGACTTTTTGTTGTTTTTTTGACATAATACTATTTTGAATCTTTTGCTTTCAAAGATACTGCCAATCTTGAAACTGAGACAAGGTGTCATAAATTTTCTAAAATTGAATGTAAAAGTGTCAGAACTTCACTTACTATTATTTATTTGTCACAATTGAGAGAAAATAAAGATGCTATTTAAAAAATATACTGAACTTTGAACACTAAAAATAAAGTATGTTTTCTAAGGAATTTGATGAGATTGTAAATTTTAGAAGGTCAAATCGAAAGTTTGATCCCAATATTGAAGTACCGAATGACGTAATTCAAAAAAGTATTGAGCGCGCAGTATTATCTCCCAATAGCAGCAACATGCAATTATGGGAATTTTATTGGATTCATTCAAAAGAAGAATTAGAGAAATTTATTCCTCTGTGCTTAGATCAATTAGCTGCAAAAACAGCAAAAGAAATGGTTGTTTTTGTAACACGGAAAGACAAATGGAGAAGTCGTGCAGAATGGAATTACAAGCGAATAGAACAAACAATAGAAGGCGAACCTAATAAACTACAAAAAGGTGGAATAAATTATTACAAAAAAGTAATGCCTTTGCTCTACATGAATGATGGATTTGGAGTAATGTCGTCAATTCGAAGAATAATTAGCTTTACAATGGGCCTCAGAAAACCATTTTTCAGAACAGGAAGCACTGCCAACCAGCGAATAATGGTTCATAAATCTTGCGCGCTCGCAGCACAAACATTCATGCTTTCAATCGCAGCTGAAGGATTTCATTCCTGTCCTATGGAAGGATTTGATGAGAAACGCGTAAAAAAAGCGCTTAAACTTCCACGAGGAGCGGAAATAAACATGATTATCTCAGTAGGATTAGGAACAGAAGAAGGAATTTGGGGCCCAAGATTCCGTTTAGAAAATGAGGAAATAGTATTTAAACGTTAAGTTTTTTTGTGAATATTTAAATATACGAAAGAACTTACAAAAAGAAAAAGTTCGGAATACTAAAAAACTCAAAAATAAGAACTCACTTTCGATTTTTACAATTTTATATTCTTTAGATGATATAGTTTTGTTAAATAATTTAAAACCAAAATGAAAAAATATACACTCAATACACTATCAGTAAGCACTATTTTATTTTTTGCTCTTCCCTTTGTTACATTTTCTCAAGAAGGCAGTTTAGATAATACTTTTGGTAGCAATGGTATTATTACCACAGCTGTTGGAGATTTTAGCTATGCTAATGCTACAGCCATACAAGCTGATGGTAAAATTGTGGCAGCGGGAACTAGTAGCATTAACAATATAGAATCCTTTACCTTAACGCGATACAATACCAATGGCAGTTTAGATGCTACTTTTGGCACCGCTGGCATTGTAACTACTTCTATTACTGACGATGGATATAGCTCTGCTAATGCTGTTGCAATACAAGCGGATGGGAAAATTGTGGTAGCGGGATCATCTACAATATATGAAGGGAGTATTACAATGATAGATAATTACGTAGACTATACTTCTTTAATTCGTTACAATACCAATGGCAGTTTAGACCTCACTTTTGGCCTGGAGGGCATTGTTTTAATGGAAGGTGAATCAATTACCGGAACTGTTGCTTTTGCTGTTGCCTTACAAGCTGATGGGAAAATTGTGTTGGCGGGAAGTGTTTTAACGCGTCACAATACCAATGGCAGTTTAGATACTACTTTCGGTAATGCTGGGATTGTAACTTCTATCGCTGATGATATTGCCATACAAGCTGACGGAAAAATTGTGGCAGCAGGAACTAGTAGCATTAACAATATTGAATCCTTTACCATAACGCGATATAATACCAATGGCAGTTTAGATGGTGCTTTCGGCCCCCTCGGCACCCCTGGCATTGTAACTACTTCTATTACTAACGAAGGATATAGCTCTGCTAATGCTGTTGGAATACAAGCTGATGGGAAAATTGTGGTGGCGGGATATAGTGTGAATAACTTAGGGAATACTGTTTTTGCTTTATCGCGTCACAATACCAATGGGAGTTTAGATACTACTTTTGGTACTGCTGGTGTTATAACAACTAATCTATTAGATGGCATAGCAAATGATATATCCATACAATCTGATGGGAAAATTGTGGTGGCGGGATATAGTAGTTCCAACGGCCCTCAATCTTTATTTTCCTTAACGCGTTACAATACCAATGGAAGCTTAGATAATACTTTTGGAAACGTTGGTATTGTAACTACTTCTATTGGAGTAAATAGCCTCGCTAGAGGTATTGCCCTACAAACTGATGGAAAAATTGTGGTGACGGGAGGGAGTGATAATACATTTGCTGTTGTTAGGTATAATAATAGTTTAACGGGAGACATTTCTGAATACTCAAATATATCATCTCAAATTTCAATTTATCCTAATCCTTTTTCTAATACAACAACTTTAAAAACAAACAATCTTTTTGAAAACGCGACATTTATAGTTTTCAACACATTGGGAGAACAAGTAAGGAAAATTGAAAATATCACGGGGCAAACATTCACTTTTTATCGAGAAAATTTAGAGCAAGGGATCTATTTTTATCACTTAAAAGAAAATAACAAAATGTTATCGGTAGATAAATTAATAATTTGTGACTAATATCATCCGAATAAGAAAAACAAGATGAAATTGTTTGTAAAAAGTTATAAAGTGAATTAAATTAATCAGACTTCTTACCTGTCTTTTGTTTTTTAATAACAACCGATAATTCCTCTTTACCTTCTTCTAAATCCATTAAAATTGTATCTCCAGCTTTGAGACTTGCATTGATAATTTGCTCAGCAAGTGGATCTTCAATAAACTTTTGAATTGCGCGCTTTAAAGGTCGAGCACCAAATTTCTCATCATAGCCACGATCAACAATAAAATCTTTAGCTTTTTCTGTTAATTCAATTATATAACCTAAATTGTTAATTCTACCGTATAATTTTTCTAACTCTAAGTCAATTATTTGATGAATTTCTGGCCTTCCTAAAGACTTAAACATAATCATATCATCAACGCGATTTAAAAACTCTGGAGAGAAAGCCTTTCTCAAAGCATTTTGAACAACAGATTTCGTATTTTCATCCTTCAAATCTTCTTGTGACTTTGTTCCAAAACCAACTCCAGTTCCAAAATCTGCCAATTGACGTGCACCGATATTAGAAGTCATAATTAAAATCGTATTCTTAAAATCAATTTTTCGACCTAAACCATCTGTCATATGTCCTTCATCCAAAACCTGAAGCAAAAGATTAAACACATCGGGATGAGCTTTTTCAATTTCATCTAACAATACAATTGAATATGGTTTTCTGCGGACTTTTTCTGTCATCTGTCCACCCTCTTCATAACCTACGTATCCTGGAGGAGCACCAACTAGGCGCGAAATAGAAAATTTTTCCATGTATTCAGACATATCGATGCGTATCAAGGCATCCTCAGAATCAAATAAATTCTTTGCCAATACTTTCGCTAATTGCGTTTTACCAACACCAGTGGGACCGAGAAAAAAGAAAGATCCAATTGGTTTATTTGGGTCTTTTAATCCCGCACGATTTCGTTGAATTGCTTTTACAACTTTACTAATTGCCTCATCTTGACCAATAACCTTTCCACGGATTGATTCCGCCATTTTCACCAATTTCCCAGTTTCAGATTCTGAAACTTTGGTAACTGGCACACCGCACATCATAGAAACAACCTCGGCAACATTTTCTTCTGTGATAATAATTTTATTTGTTTTGGCATCTTCTTCCCACTTGGTTTTTGCTAACTCTAATGCTTCTTGAAGCTTACGCTCATTGTCACGCAACTCAGCAGCTTTTTCATATTGCTGCGAGCGAATTACTTCTGCTTTTGCAAGTTTCAATGCCTCCACTTTTTCTTCAATGTCAACAATTTCTTGCGGAACATTGATATTTTTCATGTGAACACGAGAACCAACCTCATCTAAAGCATCAATTGCCTTGTCCGGTAAATGGCGATCAGTAATATAGCGTTCTGTTAACTTCACACAAGCGGACAAAGCTTCATCCGTATAAATAACAGAATGATGATCTTCGTAGCGTTCCTTTATATTATTTAAAATCTGAATTGTCTCATCAATACTTGTAGGTTCAATTAAAACTTTTTGAAATCTTCTTTCTAGCGCTCCATCTTTCTCAATATATTGACGGTACTCATCCAAAGTTGTTGCTCCAATTGCTTGAAGCTCTCCACGCGCCAAAGCTGGTTTAAACATATTTGAGGCGTCTAAGGAGCCACTTGCACCACCTGCACCAATTATGGTATGAATTTCATCAATGAATAAAATAATATCTCGATTTTTCTCAAGTTCTTGCATTACAGCCTTCATTCTCTCCTCAAATTGTCCGCGGTATTTTGTTCCTGCAACCAAAGAAGCTAAATCTAACGAAACAACCCTTTTATTAAATAAAACACGAGATACTTTTCGTTGAACGATTCTCAATGCTAAACCCTCAGCAATTGCACTTTTTCCAACCCCAGGTTCGCCAATTAAAATCGGATTATTTTTCTTTCTTCGAGATAAAATTTGGCTCACGCGTTCAATTTCTTTTTCTCTGCCAACAATGGGGTCTAGTTTTCCAACCTCAGCCATTTTTGTTAAATCACGGCCAAAATTATCTAAAACCGGTGTTTTTGATTTTGGATCTGCTGGTTTACTTGGAGCTGTAAATGGATCTTCTTCTTCATCTCTATCTGAAGGAAGATCTGCCCTTGGCTCTTCATTAATTCCATTTAAAGCTTCGTATTCGACTCTTGTGTTTTCGTACATAATACCATATTTATTTAATAATTGACAAGCTGCGCTGTCTTCATAACGCAAAATAGTCAAAAGCATGTGTTCCGTTCCAATAGTACTTGATTTAAATTGTTTTGCCTCCAAGTAAGATTGCTTAATGATATTTTCCGTTTGCTTTAGAAGTGGTAAATTTGTGTTCAATAAATTTGGAACAGAAGATTTAGAAAGAATTTTATCCAAATCAGTCTTCAGTTTTTTTAAATCTGTATTAAATTCGTTGAGAAGATGAATTGCAGTTCCTTCATTTAATCGAATGAGCCCAAGAAGTAGGTGTTCTGCACCAACAAATTCATTAGAAAGACGAAGAGCTTCTTCGCGACTGAAACTAATCATGTCTTTAACTCGAGGAGAAAATTTTGCGTCCATGTAAAGTTTATTTATAGAAATACAAATATAAGTTTAAAATAATTCTAAAACTTGCTATTTATTCACAATTTACTAGTTGATTTTGTTAGTAAATTCATAATAAAAAATTCAGTTGACTTCAATAATTTGCTAATTTTGATTACTTCATATTTTTATGAAAAATGCAATTAATAAGAAAGTAAGTTATGGCAGATGGTGAAAAAATAATTCAGATAAACATTGAAGATGAAATGAAATCAGCTTACATCGATTATTCGATGTCTGTTATTGTTTCAAGAGCGTTACCCGATGTTCGTGATGGATTTAAACCTGTTCACAGAAGAGTATTGTATGGAATGCAAGATTTAGGTGTTTATTCAAACCGTCCGCACAAGAAATCTGCAAGAATTGTTGGTGAAGTTTTAGGTAAATACCATCCTCATGGTGACAGCTCAGTTTATGATACGATGGTTCGTATGGCGCAGCCATGGTCGCTTCGTTATCCATTGGTAGACGGACAAGGAAATTTTGGATCAATTGACGGAGATAGTCCAGCGGCAATGCGTTATACTGAAGCTAGATTGCGGAAAATTGCCGAAGAAATGCTTGAAGATCTCGAAAAAGAAACCGTAGATTTTCGTCCAAACTTTGATGATAGCTTAACAGAACCAACCGTTATGCCTACAAAGATTCCAAATCTTCTTATAAATGGGGCATCTGGAATTGCTGTTGGAATGGCCACAAATATGGCACCACATAATTTATCAGAAGTGATTGATGGAATAATTGCTTTTGTTGATAATAAAGATATCGAAATTGAAGAACTTTTAAATTATGTAAAAGCACCAGATTTTCCTACAGGTGGAATTATCTATGGATACGAAGGCGTGCGTGATGCATTTCTTACAGGACGTGGGAGAATTGTAATTCGTGGAAAAGCTGAGATTGAAGATAATAATGGTAGAGAACAAATAATTGTTACTGAAATTCCTTACCAAGTAAATAAGTCAGAAATGATCAAAAAGATCGCTGATTTAGTAAACGATAAGAAAATTGAGGGAATTTCAGATTTAAGAGATGAATCTGACCGAAATGGAATGCGCATTGTGTTTGAAATTAAAAGAGATGCCATTGCAAATGTTGTTCTGAATAAACTTTATAAATTTACTGCGCTTCAAACTTCTTTTTCTGTAAATAATATTTGCTTGGTTGATGGACGTCCTCGTTTATTGAACTTGCGAGATATGATTAGTGAATTTGTTGCTTTCCGTCATGAAGTTGTAATAAGAAGAACACGCTTTGACTTAAGAAAAGCTGAAGAAAGAGCACATATTTTAGAGGGCTTAATTATCGCATCTGACAACATTGATGAAGTAATCGAAATTATTAAATCATCCGCAAGTCCTGATAGTGCTAGAGAAAGATTGTCAGAGCGTTTTGGTTTATCTGAAATTCAAACGCGCGCTATTGTAGATATGCGTTTACGTCAATTAACAGGACTTGAACAAGATAAGTTGCGCGCTGAGTTTGAGGAATTAATGGATACAATAAAAGACTTAAAAGATATTCTTGCAAACGAGGAACGTCGCATGCAAATTATTAAAGATGAATTGAAAGACATGAAAGCCAAATATGGCGATGAGCGTCGTTCTCGCATAGAATATTCAGCTTCAGAAATGCGGATGGAAGATCTTATTGCAGATGAGGAAGTAGTAATTACAATTTCGCATGCTGGATACATCAAACGTACGAATCTAGCGGAATATAAAGTTCAAAATCGAGGTGGAATGGGCTCCAAAGGTTCTGCAACACGCGAAAAAGATTTCTTAGAGCATTTATTTGTTGCGACAAACCATAATTATTTATTGATTTTCACAGAAAAAGGTCGTTGCTTTTGGATGCGGGTTTACGAAATTCCTGAGGGTAATAAACTAGCAAAAGGTCGCGCAATTCAGAACCTAATTAATATTCCTCAAGATGATAAAGTTAAAGCTTATGTGAAAGTGCAAGATTTAACGGACCAAGAATACATTAAGAATAACTATATTATTATGTGTTCAAAGCTTGGTGTAATTAAGAAAACATCATTAGCAGCTTATTCTAGACCTCGTTCAAACGGAATTAATGCAATTACAATTCGTGAAAATGATGAACTTTTAGAAGCGAGATTAACAAATGGGGAGAATGAAATTGTTTTAGCAACAAGTTCTGGGCGTGCTATTCGCTTTAATGAAGCAAAAGTTCGACCAATGGGAAGAAATGCTGCAGGAGTTCGAGGCGTTACGCTAACAGCAGAAAATGATGAAGTCATAGGTATGATTTGCGTTGAAGATATTTTCTCAACAATATTAGTTGTCTCCGAAAAAGGATATGGCAAACGTACTTATTTAAATGATCCTGAAGATAAAGAACCTGTTTATAGAATTACAAACCGTGGTGGAAAAGGTGTAAAGACCTTAAATATTACGGAGAAAACAGGGAAATTACTTTCTATACAAGTTGTTTCAGATGAAGATGATTTAATGATCATTACAAAATCAGGTGTAACAATTCGCATGCACATTGACACACTTCGCACAATGGGAAGAGCCACACAAGGTGTTCGCTTGATTAATCTCAAAGGAACAGCTGAAATTGCAGCTATTGCGCGAGTTCCTAGAACCGAAGATGAAGATGAAGACATTGAAGTTATCGAAGCTTTAAATGAAGTTGTTGAAGATTTAGGACCAATTGAAGAGGAAGAAATTGAAGATGTTGAAGAAATAGAGGATGAAGGTGAATCTTTAGATGATGATGATAATGAAGATGATGAAAAATAACATTAATTTTGTTCTTTACTAAAAATAATATTTTATGAGGTTTTTATATTTTTTAATTCTTGGATTAGCGATAGCAAGCATACCATTTTCTGTGTATTCTCAAAAGAAAAATATTACAGATGCAGCGATGCTAATGAAAAAATACACCCCTATGTTGGGTTTAGATGCAGGGCAGAAAATTGTTGAAGAGGCGAAAGTCTTTATTGATCTTGCTGCCATAAACCCTGAAACAATAGAAGATCTAAAAATGCATTTTTACCGTGCTGAAGTTTATTTTGCCTTAATTGAATTAGCTACTATGAAAGCTGTTTCTGGAAATGGGCTAAATGAAAAATTACTAGAAGAATATGAAGCTATTTCAAAAGAATCTTTCAAAAAAGTGATGGCTGACCCAAAAAAAACATGGAAAGAAGATGCTGAGCAATTCATAAATTTCCGTTCTGGAATGGCATTTGAAATGGGTCTTAAATCCTATAATGAAAGAAAATTTGACCAAGCAACACAATTTTTTTCTGCAGCATATGCAATTCAAGAATTTCTAGGTGCAGATTATAAGGATGCTGCTATAAATGCATCTTTAAGTTTAAATTATGCAGTTGATAGCTTATTACAAAAAAAGAACTTTGACGGGGCATTAAAAATAGCTGAAGAAACACATAAGATTATACCATTAAACATTGATGTTATTATTTCTATTATTAATATTAATTTGCAAAAAGGAGATTTAACAAATTCTGAAAAATTCCTTACTAAAGCATTAGCAATTGATCCTAAAAACAAGCAATTGTATTACGTATTGGGTACTTCATACATTGATTTGAAGGAAAATGAAAAAGCAGAAGAGGCATTAATGAAAGCAATTGAAATCGATTCAAATTATAACGAAGCCCAATACCAACTTGGAGCTCATCTTTTTAATTGGGCAAATGATTTAAAAACAAGTGCTGATCAATTGGATTTGAATGATCCTAAAGCTCCTTTACTTGTTCAGAAATCAGAAGAAACACTTAATCGTGCTTTAGTTGTATTAGAAAAGTATATTATTATAAATCCAAATGAAAAAGCTGTTCTAGAAATCCTTTGGAAATCTTATTACAAACTTGGAAATGACGTAAAATCAGCTGAGTATAAAAAGCGAGCTCAAGAAATCAAATAATTGCCATTATTTGGCTATTCGATTTAAATGGCGGCAAGCATAAATTAAGTGTTGAAAAACCCGTTTAAATTCCTTACTTTTGCTTCATGGAATTAGTTCATCCCAAACTGCTTTGGCTTCTAAGTCTACTTGCAATTCCTATTTTAATCCATTTATTCCATTTTAGAAGGCATAAAACCTTATTCTTTTCTTCCTTAAAATTTATAAAATTTATTGAGCAAGAAAATAAATCTACAAAAAAACTTAAGAATTTACTAATTCTCTTTGCTCGTTTACTTGCTTTAACAGCGATTATTCTTGCCTTTGCTCAGCCAATTATAGAAAAAGGAAACCTAAAACATTCTGCAGGTAAAAATGTGCTCGCAATATACATCGACAATTCATTTTCAATGAGTGCCAAAGGTTCAGAGGGCGAACTTCTTTCTGAAGCACGTGAATTATCAAGAAGAATGCTTAAAAACGCTCCCTTAGAAACAAGTATTCTTTTAGCTACTAATAAATTAGATGGTATTGAGCAACGCTTAATCTCCAAAATCGAAGCATTGGACTACTTGGATAAAATAGAATTAACACCAATCAACCGTAATTTAGAAGATGTAATCAATTGGCAACGTGCTTTTCTTGATAAAGAAAATTTGGAGCAGCAAAAACTAGCGAATAGACAATATGTGTTGCTTTCTGACTTTCAAAATAGCACATTTGTAACGAATAAAATCGCTGAAGACAAAATACATTTCTATCATCCAATTCAGTTATTACCTCAAGATCGAAGTAATATCTATATTGATTCCGTTTGGTTTAGCTCTCCAATTCATAAAAAAGGTGAAGCAAATGAACTGTTTATTCAAATAAAAAATGATGCAGAAGAAGCTACCACAAACCTTGAACTTGAATTAGAAATTGGAAAGAAACAAAGAACTTCCTTTATTGATATTGATGCAGGAAAAAAATCTATTATAAGTTTTCAAATTACAGATGAAGAAAATGGACAGAAAAATGGGAAAGTTAGTATAAACGACAAACAACTATATTGGGATGATGATTTTTATTTCTCCTATAGAGTGGCAGATTATTCTAACACTTTAATCATAAATGGAGAAGCAGCATCAGAAAATGTAACGAAAGTATTTAATATTGAGCCTTTTTTTAAAACACAAAGCATAAAAGATGTTGAATTCACAAAAGACAAGCTAAATCAATGTGACTTTGTAATTTTAAATGGTTTAAATTCTATATCAAGTGGAATAGATGAAGACCTAGTTGAATTTAATAAAATGGGAGGTAGTATTTTTATCTTTCCTGGAAATAATATTGATTATTCTGAATATAGGCATTTTTTGAAAGCATTAAATTTGCCTGAACTTGGCCCTTTTATTTCTAAAGGATTAAAAATAGACCAAATTAACTTTAAAGACCCGTTTTTTAGAGGTGTTTTTGAGAAAGAAAATAATAATTTAAACCTTCCAAGTGTTACAAAAAGTTATTCCTCTAAAAATTTAAAGCAGGAGACAGCATTTCCACTAATTTCTTTTAGAAATGGTGCTCCCTTACTTCTTAAATCAAAAGAAAACGCCTATTTATTTTTAAGTTCCCTCAATACCGATTTTGGAAATTTTATCGGAAATGCATTATTTCCAACTATTTTATTACGTGCCGGAGAATTATCCACTCAAAATTACCCGCTTTTCGCACTAATAGGTGAAGAAAATAGAATAGCCGTATTAGATCCTATCGTAAACGGTCAAACACTAAAATTAATTGGAAACAATAGTGAGTTTATTCCAATCATCCAAAAAATTGGGAATCAAAATTTTATTTCTATTTCTGGAATGGAAGCAATTGAAAAATTAAAAGCTGGTAATTTTAGTATTCAAACAGAAGATGAAATTGGTTTATTAGCTTTAAACTATGGTAGACAAGAATCTGAACTAGATTATAAAAATGAAAAAGAAATTTTAGACGCTTTTAAAAACAAAGGAATAAGCAATTGTCAGTATGAAAAAATTGAAAATGGACAAAGCTTATCTAATATTGAAGTAGACAAACCCTATGAATATTGGAAATTATTCTTAGTTTTAGGATTATTTTTTATAACAATTGAAATTGTATTACTAAGATTTATGAAATAACAACTGAATGAAAATACTGATTAAAAATGCTAAAATATTTGATAGAAACTCAAGTTTCAACAATGAAACAAGAGATTTATTAATTGAAAATGGCTTCATTCAGAAAGTTGCAAAAGATATTATTGATAAAGAAGCCATTTGTATTGAATCAAAAAACTTATGTGTTTCTTGCGGTTGGGTAGACTTAAAAGCAAATTTTTGTGACCCAGGTTTTGAACACAAAGAAACAATAGCGATTGGATTAGATACTGCGGCAGCTGGAGGTTACACGCATGTTTGTACCTTACCAAGTACAGATCCAATTGTAGACGGAAAAGCATTGGTTGAATACCAACTCAGAAAAGCAGAAGACCATACTGTAGAAATTCATCCTATTGCTGCAATTACGAAGCAAATGCATGGAGAAGAATTATCTGAAATATACGATTTAACACAAGTTGGTGTGCGCTTGTTATCTGATGATTTACATCCTATGAATTCAGGAGTGATGCACAGAGCGCTTCTATACTCAAAAAATCTAGGCGTGAAAATTATTGCCTTTAGTCGTGATAAATCTATTTCCGGAAACGGAATGGTAAACGAGGGAATAGCATCTATAACTACAGGATTGAAAGGAGATCCAGCAATAAGTGAAATAATTGACGTTGAAAGAAATCTGAGACTTCTTGAATATACCGAAGGTGCCTTGCATCTTACTGGGATTTCTTGTGAAGAAAGTGTAAGTTTAATTCGTAATGCAAAGAAAAAAGGATTAAATGTAACGGCTGATGTAAATGTTATGAATTTATGTTTTAATGAAGATGCCGTTCTAAACTTTGACGCTATTATGAAAGTATTGCCAGTTTTAAGAACAGCGAAAGATCAAAAAGCATTATGGGAAGGTATGAAAGATGGAACGATTGACACAATCGTTTCAGACCATCGTCCAATGAACCAAGAAGACAAAGAACTAGAATTTGACAATGCAAATTTTGGAGCAGCACAATTGCAAACAGTTTTTGGAGCATTGAATAAGCATTCGCCAGAAAATCTTGAACAAATTATAACTTGTTTGTCCTCTAAAGCAAGAGAAATTTCTCAAATTAAACACCATGCAATAGAAATTGGCAATAAGGCAGATCTGACAATTTTTGATCCAGAAATTGAATGGGAATTGACAAAAAACAACCTTATTTCAGAATACCCCTACAATCCCTTTTTTGAAAAAAAAATCAAAGGAAAAATTTTAGGCGTCATAAATGGTGGAAAGGCATCTATTCAAAATTAAAAATATGTCAAAAGCATTTATAAAAGAATTTTGGAAGGATAAAAAGATGATTGGTTCCATTCTGCCTAGTTCAAAATTTCTTGCAGCAAAAATGCTTAATCATATTCCACTTGAAAACACAAAATTAATTATTGAACTTGGACCGGGTACGGGAATATTTACAGAGAAAATAATTGAAAAAATAGATGCTTCAACTCACCTAATAGTTTTGGAACTAAATCCAGAATTATGTAAGGACTTAAAAGCTAAAATAAATCTTCCAAATGTCCATATTAAAGAAGCCTCTGCGGATAAAATAGGAGAAATTATGAAAGAATTTGGCTTTGAAAAAGCTGATATTATTATATCCTCGCTCCCATTGGCAAATTTTTCTGGAGAACTTCGTAATTCAATACTTGAGATTGTTCATAAATCCTTAAATGAGAACGGGAGCTTTATTCAATTCCAATATTCCCTGAATGCTTTTAAAAATTTAAAGAAATTATTCCCTGTTGTTAAATTAAATTTTACGGCGCTAAATTTTCCGCCTGCCTTTGTTTATACCTGTTCAAAAAGGTGATTTCTTTTCCTTATCTTTGCAAAAAAATAGTAGATGCTTAGTGTAAATAATCTTTCTCTTCAATTTGGAAAACGAGTGCTTTTTGATGAGGTAAATGTAAAATTTGTAAACGGGAATTGCTATGGCATAATCGGCGCAAACGGAGCTGGGAAGTCAACTTTTTTAAAAATACTTACAGGAGATCAAGATCCAACAACGGGAAGAGTTGAACTTGAACCCGGAAAAAGAATGGCAGTTCTTCACCAAAATCATTTTGAATTCGATAAAAACCAAGTACTTCAAACTGTTATCATGGGTCACAAAAGACTCTTTGAAATAATGATTGAAAAAGATGCGCTTTATGCAAAGTTTGATTTTTCAGATGCTGATGGAATGAAAACTGCAGAATTAGAAGGAGAATTTGCCGATCTTGAAGGTTGGAATGCCGAAACAGATGCAGCTGCTCTATTGAGTAATCTTGGAATCGAAGAATCAAAGCATTACCTCTTGATGGAGGAATTGTCAAATGATTTAAAGGTCCGTGTATT
>CAMDDR010000040.1:0-18047 GCA_945892995.1 Chitinophaga pinensis
CCACATTCTCCGTTGCAAATCAGAACATTTGTACAGGGCAAAACACAGTGGCTGTATCATTAAATAGCGCTACTCCGAGTGTAGCATTTTCATGGAATGTTCAAGGAGTAATTCCCACTGGACTAGCTAACTTTACTCCAACTTCAGGGGCAAATACGAATACAATTCCTGTCTACACAAATTTAGTAAATACTACCACTGCTGCAATAACCGTAACTATCATTGCACAAGCAACTACCTCTGGTGCTGCACTATGTACAGGTGCTGATGCAACATATACGATTACAATTAAGCCAGCACCTATTGCTCAAGCAGTTTTTGTTTCCAATGATACTGTTTGTAGTGGCCAAAATATTCAAATAAACTTAAGCTCAAGTACTGCAGCAACAACATTTACTTGGATAGCAGCAAATAGTACGGGAGTATCTGGAGGGCTAAATTCTTCTGCTCCGGCTGCTTCAATTAATCAGTCAATTTTAAATACTAGCTCAGCTATTGGTAATGTGACTTATACCATCACGCCAACAGCTGCCGCTTGTCCTGGAAATCCAATCACTGTAACTGCATATGTTAATCCTTTACCAATTTTAAATTTCATTAACGATACGGTGATTTGTAATAATCAAAACGTTGGTGTAAATATAGTACCCACAATAACATCAAATATTACTTGGTATACTACACCAAATCCAAATATTAGCGGAGAATCGATTACACCCCAAACATCAAATTTTATTAATGATTTACTTACAAATAGTACTACAATACCTCAGTATTTAATCTATACCATAACACCTACATCAAGCCCTGAAAGCTGTATTGGTGCTACTTCATATTTAACTGTTCAGGTACAACCAAATATTGTATTAAATATCCCTCAAAATCTTGAAATTTGTAGTGGTTCTCCTGTTAACGGAATTCTAAATACTAATGAGCCATCCAATTATCAATGGTTTGTTTCTGTAGATAACCCAAATGTGACTGGTGAGTCGCTAATTAATAATATAAATAATGTCATTTCAGATGTATTAATTAATAATACAACAATAAATCAACTTGTTGTTTATTCGGTTTTTCCAACATCAATTCAAGGAAATTGTCCAGGGCAAGCACAAACAATTACAGTATTGGTTAAACCTCCACTTTCATTACTAAATACAGATACATTAACAATTTGTAGTAATAACAGTGTAAATCTAAACTTAGTTGCCAATACAACTTTTACTTTAAACTGGTATGCTGATCAATCTTTAAATGTTTTCAACGAAACAACTTCTGTTACAACTTCGTCAATAATAAATAACGTATTAATAAATCCAACAAATACAGTTCAGGAAGTGACTTATCATGTCACTGGTACGTCAACTATTAATGGATGCTCTACTCCAATTATCCCAATCACTGTATTTGTAAATCCATTGCCAACTATAAATCCAAGCGCAGATTTAAATTTGTGTCACGATATTGCGACAAATACAATACTATTTACTGGAAATGTAACAGGTTCCGTTTATAATTGGACAGCAACAAATCTGAATGTAGGCTTACCATCTTTAACTGGGGTAAATTCAATTCCAAGTTTTTTAACAACAAATTCTGGTTTATCACCTATTTCTACAATTGTTGAAGTAACTCCTATTTTTGTTAATAATGTTCAATGTGAAGGTCCTATTGATCAATTTACCATTACAATTAATCCTGTACCATCTGTTTTTCCTGTTAATGATATAATTCTATGTGAAGGGGAACTTTCAAGTTCAGTAATTTTACTTGGAACTTTAGGAGGGACAGTTTTTAATTGGGTAAATTCAAATGTTTCAGTTGGCCTAGCTTCTCCAGGTGCCGGAAATATTCCTGTATTTACAGCACAAAATCCAACATTGCTTCCAATTCAATCAACTGTTACAATTACACCATTATATGGTTTAGCTCAGTGCCCTGGAGATGATATATCATTTGATATTACAGTAAAACCAGCACCAACTATAAATCCTCAAACTGTTTCTATTTGTTCAGGTGAAGCTCTTAATTTAAACCTTAGCACAGATCTACTACCTAGCACTTTTCAATGGTCTGCAACTCCAAATCAGAATGTTTTAAATGAAACTTATACACCTATTCAGAATACAGTTATTATAAATGATCTTCTTGTACAAACCACAACTATTCCGCAAACAGTTCAATATAATATATCGGCTATTTCTACACAATATAATTGTGAAAGTAGTCCCACCATTTTCAATGTAATCGTAAATCCACTTCCTGTACCTTCATTTACGATACTTAATCCTCCATTTTGTGATTTATCACCTATTTCTTTCCAAAATAATACTACTGCTATACTTGATTTTACATGGAGTTTTGGGGACGGCATTTATTCCAATTTAAATAGTCCTTCTCATCAGTTTCCAACCTTTGGTGCATATGATGTTCAATTAAATGCTATCAATCCGCAAACAGGGTGTAAAGACAGTATTGTAAATCAAATAATAATTTCTCCTACTCCAAGTGCAGCATTTAGCTATTCAGACTCATTAGGATGTGATGTTTTAGATGTCACCTATACTGCAGTCTCATCCAATCCTACTTGGGACTATTTTTGGGATTTTGGAAATGGAGTAACTACACAGCAAGCTAGTTCTGTTGGCTATCAATTTGACCTAGAAGGATGTTATGATGTCTCGCTGACAGTAACAAACAACAACGGTTGCACAGCAACACAATTATATACAGATATTGCCTGTGTTTACGTCAGTCCAATTGCTTCATTTAGTACAGATCAAAATGTACTTAATGAAATTGATCCTTTGATTTCATTTTACAATAATTCAATAAATGCTAATTCGTTTGAATGGGAATTTGGAGATGGCACAAATAGCTTTGCCGAAAATCCAACACATAGTTATCCGGAAGATGCAGCATCCTATCTAGTTACATTGGTCGCATACAATGAAATTAGCTGTACAGATTCAGCTACGATTACAATTGTAATTTTAAAAGATGTAGGTTTATATGTTCCAAATTCGTTTACACCCGATGGAGATGAGTACAATCATTCATTTTATCCAATATTAACGGAAGGATTTAAAAAAGATTCATATCACATGTCTATTTTTGATCGTTGGGGAGAGCTTGTTTTTGAATCATATGATCCGAGCTTTGGTTGGAATGGTACTTACGGCAAAAATGGGATTCAATGTCAAATAGGAACATATACCTGGGTGATTGAAGTTATAGAATTACAATCTGCTGAAAATCGAAAATATTCTGGACACGTTAATTTAATAAGGTAGAATAATATCCTAAAAAACCTTAGTTTAGAATTCAATAATGTATGCTGAAACCTTGCTATAGTCTATAAACTGCTAAATACGAAATAAAGAAAAACTAGTGTTGTAGATTTTTAAGAGCTTCCTTATCATGTTTGTGTTTAAAAAAGAGAGCAAATAAAATAAGAATTACAAATGAATACCCCGCGAAAGTAAGCCAGATATTGAGCCAATCTTTCTCACCATTTGATTCTGTAAAATAAGCAGTGATGAGTATCCCACTCACATAACTTCCAAGAACAGCTCCAAATCCATTTGTCATCATCATGAACAAGCCTTGAGCACTTGATCGTGTTTTAGCATCTGTTGTAGTTTCTACGAATAAGGAACCCGAAATATTAAAGAAATCAAAGGCCATACCATAAACAATACAGGAAACGATAATCATCCATAGTCCATCTGCAGGATTACCGTATGCGAGAAGACCAAAGCGCAGTACCCAAGCCGCCATGCTAATAAGCATTACTTTTTTTATGCCAAAATTACGTAAGAAAAAAGGGATTGCAAGTATAAAAATAGTCTCCGAAATTTGAGAAATTGACATGATAATTGTTGAATGCTCAACTACCCACAAATTAGCATATTCAGGGATCTTCTTAAAGTCGGAGATAAAAACATCGCCGTACATATTTGTCAGCTGAAGTGAGGCACCTAAGAACATTGAAAACAAAAAAAACAAAGCCATTTTGGGTTGATAAAAAAGCTTAAATGCATCAAGTCCCAGAGAACTTATAAATGATTTTTTCTCAGTATCTGCTTTAATTGGTGGACAGCTTGGAATAATAAAAATGGAATAAACTGCTAATACAAGGGCAGAAAAACTAGCCAAATAAAATTGACCTTCAAGTGCTTTATTTCCAGTAAGATTTGTCACCCACATTGCAGCTATAAATCCAATTGTTCCCCAAACTCTAATAGGTGGATAATCTTTTACAACATCGTACTTATTATTTTTAAGTACAGTAAATGCAATAGAATTTGAAAGTGCGATAGTTGGCATATAAAAAATCATTGCTAAAAATATCACCCAAAAAAATGTGTTAGGATTGCTTACTTGTGGTATGAAGAATAAAGTAATGCCTCCAAGTAAGTGAAGCAGTCCAAATAATTTTTCAGTATTTATCCATCTATCAGCAACAATTCCCATTAATGTCGGCATAAACAGAGAAGACAAACCAAGTGTACTAAAAACAGCTCCAAAATCTGCTGCCCCCCAATTTTTCGTTTCAAACCAATAATTCGCAATTGTAATCAACCACGCTCCCCAAATAAAAAATTGAAGAAAACTCATTAAAATTAGGCGATTTTTGATGCTCATTGAAAAATTTTAAGGTCTTTTTTTGATTTCATCACGTATTTTTGAGGCAAGTTCATAATCTTCATTCAAAATAGCTGCTTTCAACTGTTCTTGAAGATTTTCTATTTCTAAATCTTCTATTTCATCATCTTCTTCTATGTCAGTTTCAAAATCAAATTCCTCTTGAACTTCATCTGAAGAGTTTTCCGTTCCAGCTACGTTATTTAATATACTAGATAAAGTATAAATCGGTGAATTAAAGCGGACACCTATTGCAATTGCATCTGATGTACGGGAATCAATTTCAGTAATTTGCTTGTCTTTTTCACATATAATTTTAGAATAAAAAACCCCTTCATGGAACTTATAAATCAAAATTTCCCGAACGCGAACCCCGTATGAAGTACAAAAAGTCTTAATTAAATCATGTGTTAAGGGGCGGTTTGGAACCATTTTCTCCAATTCTACAGCAATAGCTTGTGCTTCAAAACCTCCAATAACTATTGGAAGTTTGCGGTTTCCCCCAACCTCAGACAAGGTCAAAACATATGATCCTGATTGGGTTTGACTGTAAGCAATTCCTGAAATATCTAATTTAACCTTTTTCATAAAAACTCAAATGGCAAGCAAATTAGTAATTAATTTTGGGATTCTTTGAATTTATTTATTGCAGCTGTTAGCTTTGGAATAACATCAAAGGCATCTCCCACAACACCATAGTCTGCAGCTTTAAAAAAAGGTGCTTCGGCATCTGTATTTATAACGACAATAACTTTAGAGCCATTTACACCAGCTAAATGCTGAATCGCGCCAGATATTCCAATAGCAATATATAAATTTGGTCTAATTGCAACGCCTGTTTGTCCAACATGCTCGTGATGTGGACGCCAGCCAATATCTGCAACAGGACGAGAGCAGGCAGTTGCTGCACCCAAAGATTTTGCTAAATTTTCAATCATCCCCCAATTTTCTGGGCCTTTTAATCCTCTTCCTGCAGAAACAACAAGCTCGGCCTCGGGTAAGAGAATTTCTCCTTCTGGTTTTTTGGTAGAAATAACTTTAATTGCTGCAGTTCCACCCAAACCATTTGTTTCTTCAACAGGACAATTAGCACCTATTTTTTCAGGTTGAATGCTATTTGGCAAGAGCGAAATTATTTTAATAGCTGAGGAAACTTTCACATTCCCTATTGCCTTACCAGAGAAAACATTTACTTTAACTGCTCCATCGGTATCTGGAATTGAAATCGCCCCAGCAATTAAGCCAGCTTGCAAGCGAACAGATAATCTTGGGGCAACAGCTTTTCCAATTAGGTCATGAGAAAAAATAACAGTCTTTGCTCCAATATTTTGTACAACTGCAGAAATTAGTCGTGTTAATTGCTGTGGATCTTCACCATCAACCATTCTGTCGACCAAAACCTTAGTTGCACCATATTCTCCCAAACAAGTTAAAATTTCAGAAGAGGCTTTTCCATTTGTTAAGACCAAAACCTCATTTCTGAGTTTTTTGGCATAAGTAACAGTTTCTAATGCTGCCTTAGAAAGCCCGTTTGATGAATTTACGTATACTAAAATCATTTTTTCTTTTTTAAAATATTAAATAACTTTTGCTTCATTGTGTAATAATTCGACCAACTCATCCATATTCATCGGATCAATTAATTTAACGGCAGATTTTGAATTCGGAACAGAATAAGAAACAAAACTTGTTAATTCATCCGCAGTAACTGGAGGCAATACTGTCAGAGGTTTTGTTCTTGCAGCCATAATTCCTCGCATATTTGGAATTCGTTGTTCTGCCATTCCCTTAGCACAAGATACAACAGCAGGCATTGCTACCTCAACAACTTGAAGACCACCAATAATCTCTCTTTCTAAAGAAAGAGACGACCCGTTAATATCTAATTTTGAAGCTTGTGAAATTAATGGAAAATCAAGAATTTCAGCAATCATACCAGCAACCTGAGAGCCATTGTAATTTATTGTTTCTTTTCCAGTAAGAATTAAATCAAAAGCATTTGTTTTAGCATAATTAGCAATTTGAACCGCTGTAAAGTATGCATCTTTGGGATCTGCATCAATTCTGATAGCATTATCTGCTCCAATGGCAAGTGCTTTTCGCATGATGGCTTCATCAGCAACAGAACCGACAGTAATAATTGTAACATCTGCACTTCCAGCTTCTTTTATTTCAAGAGCACGAACTAAAGCGTACCATTCATCATAGGGATTTATGATATACTGAATACCATTTTCATCAAACTTCGTATTTTGCTCTGTAAAAGCAATTTTAGATGTTGTATCTGGTGCTTTACTAATGCAAACTAATATTTTCATGTATTTTTTTTATTTGCAAATTTACAGAAATATATCACAAGATATTGCAGAAATATTTCATTCCCAAAGTCAAAAAACCAATTGGCATATCATAGCAGTTTAGCCATTTAGATATAAGTTATTTTATTTCTTTAAACTTTTATTGAATCTTTTTTAATTTATTTTAAATGATTTAATTGATTGATTTACAACGACAAAGTAAATTTTAACCAATTACAAACGACTAATATTCGACACTAAATGACAAATAACCGAATATCGTTTTTGACTTACCCAACCTTTGCATCGTCGAAATCAGAAAACAGTATTTGATTGGTGGCAAAATAAATTATTACAAACTTTTAAAAATTAACAACATGAATGCACTGCGAAACAAAGTAAACTTGATTGGAAGATTGGGAGCAGATCCTGAATTAGTAACATTTGAAACGGGAAAAATCTTAACCCGCTTTACACTTGCTACGAAAGAAGATTTCAAAGATAAATCTGGCGAATGGCAAAACAACACACAATGGCACAACATCAATGCCTGGGGAAAAACGGCGGAACGTGTAAAAAAAGCACTAAGCAAAGGAAATGAAATAATACTAGAAGGTCGACTTGTAAACCAAACCTACGAGACAAAGTCAGGCGAGAAACGATACAGTACAATAGTGGAGGCAGTTGATTTTTTACTGCTTTCACAAAAAACAGAAAAAGAAGTAGTTCAGACAAACAAAATAAATAAATAACACCATGAATCACGTAAATTTAATTGGCAAGGTAAGTTCGGAGCCACAATATATTGAGCTTAAAACGGGGCGTAAAATCGCAACCTTCACGATGTCGACAAAAGAAATGTATTTAGATGCAGAAGGAAACACGAAAACACGAAATAACTGGCACCTACTAACCTGTTGGGGTCGCTGGATAAAAGTAATAGAAGAACTCGGTGAAGTCGGATCAGGCTTAGCAGTTGAAGGAAAATTAGTGAGTCGATTTTATAACTCTAAAGGAGCGAGAAAAATTATTTCTGAGATTGAAGTAAACGATCTAATCATTTTATAACATATTAATCTAACGAGGATCGGTGTTGAATGGTAACAAAAATCAAGATGCATCGGTCCCTCTACATATACAAACAAACAATTTTATTTTTATGACAACAATTAGAAATTATGTAACCTTGGTCGGAAATATTGGATCAAATACACAAATCACAAACTTTGAAAACGGCAAATCTGTTGCAAGATTTAGTTTAGCAACACAAAAAACCACCCGAAAAAATGATGGAAACTACACAAACCTTGTGGAGTGGCACCGAATATTTGCTTGGGGAAACATGGCACAATTCATAGAAAAATATGGCGAAAAAGGAAAAAAAGTAGCAATTCATGGACGTTTGGTTAATCGCTCGTATTTAAACCCAGAAGGTAAAAAAAGAAATCTGACTGAAGTCGAAGTACGACAGATTATTGGGCTATAAACCTAAATTAATAAGTAAAGAAAGGCTATTGAAAAATAGCCTTTTTTATTTTAAATAATCTTGTTTATAGATTTATATGCCTTTGTAAATGCTCTAAAATTAGGATTAAATAAATTCTCCTTATTGTATTGAAGTGGAAGTTCATCATTAGTTTCAACTGAGCCCCCTAAAGCCTCAAGTATTGCTTGACCAGCTGCGATATCCCATTCCATAGTTGGTGCAAAACGGAAATAAACATCTGCTTTTCCCAAAGCTAAATCAAAGAATTTCAATGCAGATCCTTTTTGTAAAAACCGAAATTCTAAATTTGATGATTTCAAGGTAGTTATCAAATCATCTTGTGCTCTAGAAGGGTGACTTCGTGATCCAATTATAACTAGCGGATGATTTATCTCAAAAGAAGGCAGGATTTTTTTCCATGACGTAGTATTTTCTAAATCCTCAAATTTTAGGATATAAACTCCCGTTTCCATTGAACCAAAAATCACTTCCTCATTAACTGGCGAGGCAATTAGACCAAAAATTGGTTTCCCCTTTTTAATAAGTGCAATATTTACAGTAAACTCACCATTTCGATTAACAAATTCTTTTGTGCCATCAAGCGGATCAATGCACCAGGATTCATCCCAAGAAATACGCTCGGAAAAAACTACTGGACTTGATTCTTCTCCTGTTATTGGAATAGACAAGGGATCTAAAAAGGAGTGAATAATTCGTGTTGATTCTAAATCTGCTTTTGTTAATGGTGAACCATCATCTTTTATATAAGTCTCAAAAGGACTAGAATAGATTTTCATTATTGCTTTTGAAGCATCAATTGCCGCAGACAAAGCTGTAGAATACTTATCGTTTAAAAGAAGCACTTAGAGCTTCATTTCTGGAACGACATCCGGAACTACTAAATCACCATCAGTTTTCGAAATAATTTCCTCAACACTAACCCCGGGAGCTCTTTCAAGCAGATAAAACTTTCCGTCTTTTATTTCCATTACAGCAAGTTCTGTTACAACTTTCTTAACGCAATTTACACCAGTTAAGGGAAGGGTACATTGTTTCAAAATTTTGGACTCGCCTGCTCTATTACTATGTAACATTGCAACAATAATATTATCAGCTGAAGCAACTAAATCCATTGCTCCGCCCATACCTTTTACCATTTTTCCAGGGATTTTCCAATTTGCAATATCGCCATTTTGAGAAACTTCCATTGCGCCAAGGACAGTAAGCTGTACATGCTGTCCACGAATCATTGCAAAAGAAGTGGAAGAATCAAAAAAAGAAGCGCCCGGAAGAACTGTAATCGTTTGTTTTCCGGCATTAATTAAATCTGGTTCTTCTTCTCCCTCAAAAGGAAATGGTCCCATTCCTAAAACTCCATTTTCAGATTGAAATTCAACTTCTATTCCTTGAGGAATATAATTTGCAACTAAGGTTGGGATTCCAATTCCAAGATTTACATACCAACCGTCTTTAAGTTCTTGAGCGATTCGTTTTGCTATTCCTATTTTATCAAGTGCCATTTAATTCGTTCTAAACTTTTTGACGTACAGTTCTTTGCTCGATTCTTTTTTGAAATTTTTCACCTTGAAAAATCCGTTGTACAAATATACCAGGCGTATGAATCTGATTTGGATCAAGCGAACCAGCAGGAACTAGCTCTTCCACCTCAGCAATTGTAATTTTTCCTGCCATTGCCATAAGAGGATTAAAGTTTCTGGCGGCAGCCTTAAATATTAAATTCCCCTCAGTATCACCTTTCCAAGCTTTTACGATAGCAAAATCTGCTGTTAGTGCAAATTCCAGAATATGAGGTTTACCATTAAAAATTCTTACTTCTTTCCCTTCAGCAATCTCTGTTCCAAATCCCGCTGGTGTAAAAAAAGCAGGGATTCCAGCGCCACCAACTCTGCATCTCTCTGCTAAGCTTCCTTGAGGAATTAAATCAACTTCTAATTCGCCAGATAACATTTGCCTTTCAAATTCATCATTTTCTCCGACATAACTTGAAATCATTTTTTTTATCTGTTTTGTCTGTAGTAACAAGCCCAATCCAAAATCATCTACTCCAGCATTGTTAGAAATACAGGTTAAATTTTTGACTCCCATTTTTACAAGCTGAGAAATTGAATTTTCAGGAATTCCACACAAACCAAAACCACCAAGCATTAGGGTCATATTGTCTTCAATTCCGTTAAGTGCTATTGCAACATTTCCTACAACTTTATTCATCTTTTTTTAAAATTCAAAAGGGATTTCAGATTCGTCTACTGATTCAGGCATCAAAATTTCAGTGCAATCGTATGCCAATGGATCATAGTCTAATGGTATTGGAAAATCTCGAGTTGACAAACCAATAACGGGATCTTTATATACTTTTTCCATATAGTATCCATAAATAGGTAAGGCCATTCTAGCTCCCTGCCCGTAGTTCATGCTTCTAAATCTTACAGCACGATCTTCAGCTCCAACCCAAACGCCAGTAACTAAGTTAGGAGTAATTCCAATAAACCAGCCATCTGAATTATTTTGAGTTGTTCCAGTTTTCCCAGCAGTAGGAGGATGAATATTTCCAAATTTAGCACTACGCAAACTAGAACCTGTTCCTCCTTCAATAACACCTCTCATCATTTTTAAAATTTCATAAGCTACAGTTGAATTAAGTGCTTGTTGCCTATCTTCACTTGCGCTATAAAGGACTTTTCCATTTCTATCTGTAATCCGTTCAATAGAAGTTGGACGAACATAAATCCCATTATTTGGGAAAATACATTGTGCAGCTACTAGCTCATAGAGAGATAAATCCATTGATCCCAAACACATTGCCGGAACAACATCATTTGGGTTAAGTGTAATGTTTGTTTTCCTTAATAATTTTTCAATTTGATATGGTCCGCCAACTTTTTTGGAAGGATTAAAATCTCCCATTCTTGCCATTACAGCAACAGTTGTAGGATTGGAAGATTGTGCTAAGCCCTGTTTCACTGAACCAGCTGCTTCGCCGGCAGGACAATACTGACCAACAACTTTATTATCGTTGTCAACTAAATTAACACAATATTCTCCCGGAGAAAAAGTAGTGCATGGATTTACAACTTTCATCGATAATGCTGCAGCATATACAAAAGGTTTAATCGTTGATCCAACTTGTCTTTTCCCCAATCGAACATGGTCATATCCAAAATGTTTGAAATTTACACCCCCAACCCATGCTCTTACAAAACCAGTGGCAGGGTCAATTGAAATTAAGCCAGCATGTAAAAATGCTTTGTAATAACGAATCGAATCATTAGGCGACATAATTGTATCGCGCTCACCTCTCCATGAAAATACTGTCATTTCAGCTGGAGTATCAAAATTTTTACTTATTTCACTTTCACTTGCTCCAAATGCTATTAATTTTTTATATCGCTCTGTTGATTTTCTAGCATTTCGCATAATTTGATCTACCATATTTTCCTCAATTGCATTTGCAAAAGGATAATTTTTTAAATTTCTGTTGTTTTGATCAAATGCTGGTTGCAGTTCACCTTTAATATGTCGCTCTAGAGCATACTCTGCATGTCTTTGCATTGAAGGATTTATGGTTGTATAAATTTTTAATCCGTCACTATAAATATCATAGGGATTTCCGTCCTCACGCTGATAAACAAAATTTCCATTTTGATCTTTTTTCATTAAAATATCTGTGACTTCTTTTCTCAATGACTCTCTAAAGTATGGCGCCATCCCTTCTTTGTGGTCCAATGATTTATAATTTACAATCATTGGTAACATTTTTAATGAATCATACTCAAGCACATCCATTTTATTTTTTAATGCTTCATTCTCTGACTTACTATTCCTTAGCCACTGAAAAAGAACTTGATTTCTTCTTTCAATTGCTCGCAATGAGTCTCTTGATCGAAGTGAAGCAGTTTGTTCTACAGTAACATTTGCTATTGAAATTCCTTCTCTTTCTGCTACAAGTCTCGCATAATTTTTTATTTGATAAGTATATGGATTATAAATAGTAGGGTTTTTACACATCCCAACTAACATTGCAGCCTCTGTTTTTGAAAGTTTCTTAGGAGTCTTATTAAAATAGACCCGAGCAGCATTTTCTATCCCAACGGCATTGTATAAAAAATCAAACTGATTTAAATACATTGTGATAATTTCCTCTTTCGTATATCGCTCTTCAAGGCGTTTAGCAATAATATTTTCACTCGCTTTTTCGTTAATTCGTCTGAATTTCCCAAAAAACCCTCCAATGTATGAATCAATACTCTTACCATTAGCACGGGCTAATTCTTCACGTTTACGCTGTTGAAGTGTAAACAAGAGTTTGGCAAGTTGTTGAGTTATAGTAGATGCTCCTCCCGAATTACCAAAACTAGAAATAGAACGCATTAAAGCCCAAAAATCTACTCCTGAATGCTCCAAAAAACGTTCGTCTTCCGTTGAAATTAAGGCATCAAAAACATAAGGAGAGATATCTTTATATTTTGCACTTGTTCGATTTACCTGCCAGAATCTACCAATCACGGTATCTTCTTTAACACTTTTTTTTGCTATGATCAAGGATGCTTGTAATTCTGGTGGATTATCTAACATCTCAACAGGCGGTAAATTATCTTCAGATTGCAATAAGAGAAGTCCAGAAACAAAAATAAAAGGCAATAGCATAACAAACCAAAAATAAATAGTAAACTTCTTATGCAATTCTGGAGGCACTTGGTGGTTTAGATTTTTCATGGTCTTATTTTTCCTTCTATTCTAGTTTTTTTATTGGCATTACAGAAGGTATAAAATTAATAATTAACTCAATACATCTTTACGTTGACTATCAAGTTTTAAAAGAATAAATATCATTATTGAAAATGACATCATTGAAGAACCTCCATAACTAAAAAATGGTAATGGAATTCCAATTACCGGGGCAAATCCAATACTCATTCCAATATTAATGGCAAAATGATAAAACAAAATCATAGCAACACAATAAGCATAAATCCTATTAAATGATGACCTTTGACGCTCAGCGATAAAGATAATTCTAATAAGCATAAACAAGTATAAAGCAACTAAAAAAAGTGTTCCTATAAAACCCCATTCTTCAGCAAAAGGACAAAAAATAAAATCTGTTTCACTTTCAGGAACATGATTACTTTCTACGCTAGAAACGGATGCTTTGTTATATCCCTTTCCAAAAAAACCTCCAGATCCTACTGCAGCCATAGCTCGATTTCTATTATAATCTTTTCCATTTGGATCCTCTCTCAAACCAAGAAATAATTCTATTCGATCTTTTTGATGAGGCGCCAAACTTCCAAATCCAGCATCAACAGTATAAGAAAGACCACCGCCAAGAACTAGACCTAAAAGAATAACTGCAGAAACTCTAGATCTATCTCGCTTCGAGCCAAATTGCCGAATAAAAGCAATTCCAATAATTGATAAAATAATAAGGGAAAAAATAACATACATAGAACCAGATACCTTAAAAGGTAAAAAGTAAAAATCTGTCTCTTCTTGCTGAAGAAGTAGGGTGAGAATACTTAAAAAAAGTATGACAAACAAAATTGGAATAAAATGACTTCCAACCCATGTATATTTAAATCTAAATCCCGGAACTTTATTAATAATAGAAAGAATAAGTGGGTCAAAAGTTAGACCTTCCCTATACATAACAAATAAAAAAGAGGTGAAAACTACAAATGTTCCAGCATCTGGTTGAAGTAATATTAGAATCATCGGAACAAGTATTATTGCAATTGCTCGAGAAACAGAAGCGATAGTTTGTTGCTTTAAACTCAGTTCACTAATGTACTTTGCGATAAGAAGTGAAGATGCAATTTTTGAAAATTCTGCTGGCTGAATGCCCATTGAACCAATTCCAATCCACGCTCTAGCTCCATTAATTGCTGGCATAAATAATACAATTACTAACAATAATAAAGTAGAAAGGTAAATTGGAAAAGCAAATTTTCGGTAAATGTCTGAATCGATTAAAAAAACGAGTAAGCCCAAAAAAAGAGAAATTCCAATCCATATACTTTGTTTTCCATACTGCTTATCTAAATCAAATAAACTTGGATCTTCTGGTGTATATGCAACTGAATAGACTGTTGCTAAGCCCATAATAAGCATGAGCAGGAATGAAATAAACAAGGGCCAATCAAGATAAGATATCAAATTCTCTTCTTTTCTCATTCTGGAATTTCTTTTAAATTTGATAATTTAGCCTCTATAATTCTTTTTTCTTTATCCTTATCCTTAATTTTTCTATTTAAATATTTTTCAATAATAAGACTTGCAATTGGAGCAGCCCAAGTACCACCAGAACCAGCATTTTCGATGAAAACTGCTATTGCAATTTTTGGATTATTCTTAGGTGCAAAAGCAATAAAAACAGAATGGTCTTGGCCATGTGGGTTTTGAACTGTCCCTGTTTTTCCACAGATTATAATATCATCTAATCTAGCAGATCTAGCAGTCCCACCATTCTCATTTACAACTCTTCTCATACCTTCAATTACAGGGTCAAAATGTTTAAGTCCAACCATTGTTTTCTTTCGAATTTTAAAATTCGAAAGTGGACCTTTACTCCCAATTGATTTTACAAAATGTGGTGTATAATACCAGCCTTTATTTGCAATTATAGCAGCGATATTTGCCATTTGTAATGGAGTTAATTTAACCTCTCCTTGACCAATTGAAATTGATCGAATGGTTGAAAATGCCCACTGATGATGACCATACCATTTATCATAGTACTTGGAATTAGGAATTACTCCTGGTCGTTGACCAGAAACATCGGTTTCTAAGACCTTACCTAAACCAAAGCTCGACATGTATTTGTACCATTTATTCAATCCTAATTCAGCATCAATATTGCTATTTTTTCTACGTTTTTGCTGTATTATTCTCCTCATAACTGCATAGTAATATGGATTACAAGAAAATTGTACCGCTTCAGAAATATTACTTGCATGATGCCCGGGATGACAGCCGACAAGACTTTTATCGCAAGGAAAACTTGAATTTGGAGTTATCACACCTTCTTGTAAAGCAATTAATGACTGAACCAACTTAAAAATAGATCCAGGAGGATATTCAGCTTGCAAGGGTCTCGGAAAAAGGGGCATATTTGGATCTAAAACTAACTTAGGATAATTCATTCTAATATTTCTTCTTCCTACTAATAAGTTTGGATCAAAGGAAGGAGCTGAAACCATAGCTAAAATCTCTCCACTTGAGGGTTCTATAGCAACTATTGATCCTTTTTTATTTTGTAATAATTTTTCGCCATAGGCTTGAATTAACATATCCATTCCTAATTTCAAGGGTTCTGCTTGCTTGGCTATTGTATCAAATTTACCAGAAGCATAAGATTCAATTGTATTATTTAATGCAGAGGTTACAACATATTTTACACCTTTTCTTCCCCTTAAATCCTTTTCATAAAAACGCTCTATTCCTGAACGTCCTATATTATTGCCTGGTTTATAAAATTGGTCAGCATCGACTTCTTCTCTTGTTACCTCAGATAAATATCCTAAAATATTTGCTCCTCCTAGGTAAGGGTAATTTCGCATACTTGTAACTTCCTCATAAAATCCGGGAAAATTTTCAAGATGTGGAGCAATTTTAGAAACTTCCTCTAAGGTAAGTTCTTTTATAAATGGATAAGCACGGATTTTTTGATAATTAGCAGTGCGTTTACCGGTATTTGGATTTTTATATCTCCCCTCACCATCGACAATTTCTTTAAATCTATTTCTAACCTCTTCAACAGTCCAACCAATCAAAGTGGCAAATGATGCAGTATCTAAATTTTTAATTTTATCTTCAACCATCATTAAATTAAAATAGGTTCTATTTGAAACGATTTTCTTTCCATTTCTGTCAAAAATAACAGCACGAGCAGGTGTGATTTCTTTTCGTTTTTCTGCGATTTGCTGCGCTCTTAATTTCCATTTATCGTCAATTACCTGCATATAAAAAATACGGATAATATAGCTAACACCTACAATTGCAATGAAGAAAGTCAATACATAACGGCGAGCATCAAAATTCATTTCGGAAAAACTTTTTTAATCATAAGAGTTTGAAGTACAACAGCAAGAATAAACGAGATTATAACACTAAAAAATGTATTTTGAAGAATTAATAAAAATTCATTCATCCGAAATATTTCAATTAAAAAAAACCAAAAATGATGAATGAGTAATAAATTACCATAGGTGAAAATAAACCATCTAAGACCCATATCGTCTATAGAAGCTTGTTTTAAAGGATCATAACCATCCCGAGGGGCAAAAAAATTAAATATAATTGGTCTAAAATACGCCATCATTAATAAAGATGATGCATGCAAACCGAATGTATTTGAAAAAATATCAATTGATAAACCTAAGAGAAATGCATATAATAATAAACTAAGGATGCCAAGATCAAAAGGCAAAAGCATTATAAAAAGTGGGTAAACCATCATGTGAATTCCAAAGCCAAATTCCAATTGATTAAAAATCAATACCTGCAGAAGCCACAATAAAATAAAACGAATAATATGTTTTGTTACTGCATTCATTTTTTGGGCTGTTTATTCTTCCTCATCATCTGGGATATTTTCTTCAATATTTTTTTGTTCTTCAATCATCAAATTCTTTACTACATAAACTCTTTGAATAGTTCTAAAATTCTCAGAAAATTTTACAACAACATCCCAAAGTGGTTCTCCTTCAATTGGATTTATTTTCTCTACAACACCAACTGCTAAGCCCCTTGGGAAAATCCCTGAGCCACCTTTTGTGACAACTTTAGATCCTTTTTTAATTCTTAAATCATTTGAAATTCCAGAAATTGATCCTCTTCTTGCATCTCTTCCACTCCATTTTAACAAACCAAAAAGCCCAATCGGCTCAATTGTAACATCTATATTAATATCTTTTGTTAAAACACTTTTTACTACTGAGTAATGTTCACTCGTATTATGGATAACACCCACAACTCCTTTATCAGAAAAAACACCTAAGCCCCTATAAACTCCTTGTTTCCGACCTATATTTAAAGTAAAATAATTATTCCTTTTACTCACTGTTAAATTAATCACGGTTGCAGGAATATAAGTATATTGTTGCTGAAAAATTGTATCATTTACTTTTATAAAACCTTCTTCAAGTTTATACAAACTCATTTTCAGCTTATTTCGAAGTCGAATATTTTCTTTTTGTAGCGCTAAATTGTTTTTAGATAAGTTAAAATGTTTTGTTAAATCATTTTCTATTTCAATTGTTTTTCCAATAAAAGATGAGGCAGTAGTTAAATACTGATTTCTTGGAAATGAGAGGTAATTAATGTATATCGTAAGTGAAAAGACTTGCAGAAGTGCGAACAATAAAAAAACACGAAAACGCCTAAAAAAGGCAAACAAATTGCGCATGTTCAAAGATAGAAAATGAACAAATTAAAATAACAATTCCAAACAAAATAATATTAACAAATAAACAATAAAATATTATTTCGAAACAAGCTATTTCAGCAATAATTTAAAAAGATTTAATTAAACTTTCTCCGAAAACAATATATTAAAAAAAAGCTTACTTTCGATTTTTACAATTTTTAACTATTTAGCA
>CAMDDR010000041.1:0-17512 GCA_945892995.1 Chitinophaga pinensis
TTTTAGGAGAATGGTTGCGCATGAAACAAGATTTAAAAACAGGACTTGTTGGAAATAAGCAGCTTAACAACCTTGTAAAAAATAGGCATGTAAGTTTTTTTAGAATATCTTTTTTTTCTTTTTTCTTGGGGTTACAGTTTTTTACTCCCCTTAAGGAATCAATAATGATCTTCGTTTTTTTTCTCTTTATTTCTGTTTTGGTCTTTTATCCTTTTAAAATTAGGTCATCCAACTCTAAAACATAAGGTCTTTATTAGCTTAAATTACATCATTTTAGCTTATTTTTGTAGCACATAGAAATCATGGATAAAAACCAAGAATTAACAAAAAGACGAGAAGAGGCAAAACTTGGAGGTGGAAAGTTACGTATTGAAAAACAACACCAACAAGGAAAGTTAACAGCATCTGAACGGATTACCTTGTTGTTAGACGAAGATTCTTTTCAAGAAATAGGTGCTTTTGTTGAACACAGAGCAGCAACCTTTGGATTAGAAAATCAACGAATTCCAGGAGATGGTGTAATCACAGGATTTGGAACTATTCACGGTCGTTTAGTCTATGTTTTTTCGCAAGATTTTACAGTATTGGGAGGTTCTCTTTCCGAAACACATGCCGCCAAAATTTGCCGAATCATGGATTTAGCTATGAAGAATGGTGCGCCATTTATTGGATTAAATGATTCTGGTGGTGCACGTATTCAAGAAGGCGTTGTTTCCTTGGCCGGTTATGCTGATATCTTTTTCCGTAATACACGAGCTTCGGGAGTTATTCCGCAAATCTCAGTAATTATGGGACCTTCTGCTGGTGGCGCGGTTTATTCTCCGGCATTGACAGATTTTATTTTTATGGTGGAGGAAACTTCCTATATGTTTGTTACCGGTCCAAATGTTGTTAAAACGGTTACCCATGAAGAGGTGACGTCTGAAGATTTAGGTGGAGCAAAAACCCACGCAGAAAAATCAGGGGTTAATCATTTTACTGCTGCAAATGATGTAGAATGCTTAAAAAATGTGCGCGATTTAATAACTTATTTTCCACAAAATGCATACGAATTAGCACCTACAACCTCGGTATATAAATTTTCTAAAAGTAAATTAACCCAAATAGAAAAAATTCTCCCTGAGAATATAAGTGTTCCTTATGATGTCAGAAAGCTTATTGATTGCATTGTTGACGATACAAGTTTTCGGGAGGTTCAAAAAGATTTTGCTAAAAATATTGTGGTGGGATTCTCTCGCTTAGAAGGAAGAACAATTGGTGTTGTAGCAAATCAACCTTCAGCTATGGCAGGTGTTTTGGATATCGACGCTTCACGTAAAGGAGCCCGATTTGTCCGTTTTTGCGATTCTTTTAATATTCCCTTACTTGTTTTTGAAGATGTTCCTGGATTTTTACCTGGAACTGATCAGGAATGGCGTGGAATTATTACACATGGTGCGAAATTATTATATGCTTTTTCCGAAGCTACAGTGCCAAGAATTACCGTTATTACAAGAAAAGCGTACGGAGGAGCTTATTGTGTAATGAACTCCAAAAGTATCGGTGCTGATCTTGTTTTTGCGTGGCCAAGTGCAGAAATTGCAGTAATGGGAGCAAAGGGTGCTGCAGAGATTATATTTAAGCGTGAAATTGCAGAAGCTGACGATTCTCAAGCAAAATTATTGGAAAAAGAGGCAGAATATGGAGATTTATTTGCAAATCCTTATCGTGCAGCTGAGCGGGGAATTGTTGATGAGGTAATTTTCCCTGCTGAAACAAGAATTAAATTACTTATCGGATTCAAAATGTTAGAAAATAAAGCAGAGACGCTGCCCAAAAAGAAGCATGGGAATATTCCTTTATAAATCAAATAAAAAAATAAATAAGAAATGAAATCATTAATTGAAGCGTTCCCACAAAATATCCATGATGCGATCGCTATTGCCCAATCAAGTACTATTCGCACACCAAAAAATGAAATTCACAACATTATTATTTGTGGTTTAGGCGGCTCAGGTATCGGTGCAAAAATCGTTGCAAATTGGATACAAGACGAAATAAAAATTCCCGTAAGCTTGAGCAATGAATACACTTTACCTGCATTTGCAAACAAAAATACCTTGGTTATAGGTTCATCGTATTCAGGAAACACAGAAGAAACAACCATGAGTATAAATGCTGCGCATGCATTGGGTTGTTCAATTATTGGAATAACAAGTGGTGGAAATTTAAAAATCTTCTGTGCGCAAAATGGCTATGATTGCATAATTGTTCCTGGTGGTAATCCCCCAAGAAGTGCCTTAGCTTTTTCGCTTGTTCAGTTACTTCATATTTTCGCTGAATTAGGATTTACATCCCCAAAACACTTAGAGACAATGTCAGAAAGTGCAAACACTTTGAGTAAAAGCATTTCAGAAATCCAAGAAATAGGAAAAGATCTTGCACTATTTTTATTTGGTAAAGTGGGGGTTTTTTATTCTGAAACAAAATACGAGGGCGTGATTGTACGTGCGCGCCAACAGTTTAATGAAAACGCTAAATATTTAGGTTGGCAGCACACGATTCCAGAAATGAATCACAACGAATTAGTGGGTTGGTCTGGAGGAGATAATCGTTTTGCGCCTGTGTTTTTTAGTACCGGAGATTTACATCCTCGAAATCAGAAGCGCCTAGAAATAACAATGTCCGCAGTTGAGAAAAAAGCCGGAAAAATCTATGTCTTAAGCGCAAAAGGTTCTTCATTTATTGAACGGTCTCTTTATTTAATTCATTTAGTAGATTGGTCTTCCTATTATTTATGTGAGATGAATAAAGCGGATATCATGGACATTGAGATTATTGATTATTTAAAAGGCGAATTATCTAACTTTTAATGTCTGATAACCAAAAAGTCCTCTGTCATTTCTTGGGTCTTATCGACTACAAAGAGGCTTGGGATTTTCAAGAAACTATTTTTAAGTCGTCTATAGACCTAAAAATTGCTCGTCGAAATGGAGAAACGGAAGAACTTCCAAAGCATCATTTATTATTCTGTCAGCATCCGCATGTTTATACGCTTGGAAAGAGTGGAAAAGAAGCCCATTTATTGCTTAATGAAAGCCAATTAGATGCCAAGGAAGCAAAATTTTATAAAATCAATCGTGGTGGAGATATTACTTATCATGGCCCTGGACAATTAGTGGTATATCCGATTTTTGATTTAGAACAATTCTTCACAGACATTCATAAGTATCTGCGATTTTTGGAAGAAGCCGTTATTCTTACATTAGCTGAGTATGGAATTTCTGCTAATCGTATAGAAGGATTAACAGGCGTTTGGCTTGACGGAGATACAACTCGTGCGCGTAAGATTTGTGCTTTTGGCGTAAAAAGCTCTCGCTGGGTTACAATGCATGGAATAGGTTTTAATGTAAATACAGATTTGAGTTTTTTCTCTAATATTATTCCTTGTGGTCTTGATGACAAGGCTGTTACTTCGATGAAAAAAGAATTGGGAAGAGAAGTAGATTTGGAGGAAGTCTCTGATAAATTACTTTCTCATTTAGCGGAGCTATTTGATTTTAAACCAAGCAGAATACTAAACAAATAAATCAGAATTTAAGAGTAACAATTTAGAATATTAATATCAAAAGCAATGAAAAAAGAATTGTTGGTCCCTAAAGTTGAAAATGTTGCCATTGCACTTACACAAAATACATTAGCAGACGGAGAAAAAGAATACAGTATTTATCTCCTCAATTTACGAGATGATATTATGGAAGGCATCATTATCACTTGCGCAGGTTTTGGCGAGAATCCTAGTACTGGCGAGAAAATAAAAACAAGTACAATTCGACATAGCATGGAGATTTTATTGCCAAATGAGGCTGCCAAAATCGAACCTATTTTACCAGAATTATTTGCTATTTCAAATGAATATTGGGTAAGTTTTTGGGTAAATGATGTACTGTACGATAAGCAATTTGTATTCCCTGCGCACTCTATTCAAGAAGAAAGCATGAAAATGATTGAATTAATTGGTTTAAAAGGAATTTTAATACGATGAAAAAAACACTTCTATTTTTTGTATTCTTGATTATAAATTTCGGGGGCTTGTACTTGGGTGCAATTTTAATGGGCTCAAGTCCTGGGTCAAATACTTGGTATAACAATCTTCAAAAAGCTCCGTGGACACCACCAGGTTATTTCTTTGGGATAGCATGGACAATTATTATGATTCTTTATTCTATTTATTGTGCGAGAGCGTTTTCGTCACCCTTACCAAAGAAGACGGTTGGGCTTTTTATACTTCAATGGATTTTAAATGTGGCTTGGAATCCTGTTTTTTTTAATTTTCACGAGATATTATTTGGGCTTCTATTGCTAATTCTATTATTTATGACACTAATATTGATAAACAAACATCTAGGATTAACATTAACTTCTCCGGCAACATTCCTTATTCTGCCTTATCTTATTTGGTTATGCATTGCAATGTCATTAAATGCGTATGTTTTATAGTGAACAAATAACTTTGTTATTCACAAATTAAAGTCCCCCATTTGCTTGGAGACAAATGAAATCCTTCAGCGTGTATGCTGTTCCACCTTTCTTGCCGACTTCTTTTGCCATCAGCTCCACTTAGATCAACTGCAATTTCGAAGCCATAAGATGCTTCAGGAAGTAATTTAGTTTTAAATAATTCTGTTACAGGAATTGCAAGTTCAAGAAAATAGCCATCAGAAGTTTTTGAATAGACAAATTTTACTTTTTCCAGGCGTTTATTTTCTTTCCAATCCCAAATATAGGGTGTAGCGCTACAATTAATTCCTAAATGTTGATCGCTGAGCAAAAATGATTTTCTTTTTGGGTCTGCTTGTGGATTGGTAGAAAAAGCAATTTCTATCGCATCTCCATTCCATAATTTTTCGTCTTTTTCGCTGTTTACTTGAGGAGTTGCATCATTAACTTTTACAGCGATAAATAACGAATCTTTGGAATATAAAGTAGCGAAGGAATGTCCAGAACCAAAATTAGTAAAGGGAATATTCCAGTTTTTAATCTTTCCAAGTTCCTTATCTCCATTGACTTTGAGACAAGTTACTTCAGAACGTAATTTACTAGAATTAGGAACTAGTTTTATGGAATTAATCTCTATGGATCCTTCTCCAAAAACTTGAACCATTAGTTGTTTTACATTGAATAAATCAAAATTATTTTCTTCAAAAGGAAACAAGGAGAAAGGAATCCGGACTTTCGTCCAATTGGATGTAATTTCATTTGCTAACAAAAAAGATTTATTGTAGCCTAACCATGCTTGAGCGCCAGAATAATCTTCAAAACAAAAAGCCCAAGGGATATTTGTAAATGACTTTCCAATGGCGCGAACTTCTAATTCCATCGCAAGCGTATCTTTTACAAAATTCATGTCTTTCCCTGCCCACATATCCCAACCAAATCCCATTCCAACCCAATCACAGCCATCTTGGTCTTTGTTCCATTTCACACTTAAAAATTTATCTTTTTCATCTTCTTTTAAGTTTAATTGAATGCAAGCTGTATTTTTTGTCGACCAAACTTCATCTGAGAAATCATTGTCGAAAATAGAAAGTTGGGAAAATCCTTTAATAGAATACGATTTTGCTTCCTCTTCATCGTAAAGCCCTACTTTTTTAAAGCCGTAATTTTTCTCTAAGATTGTTACTTCCTCTAAAAGAAGTGTTTTTTGTTTCGGAAGATCTTGAGACCATCCAACTAGACTACAGAAAACAAAGAAGAAAGAAAGTTTTTTCATGCTATTTTAAGGAACCAACGGCCCATTTTCTGTAAAAATGATATAATCTAACTTGGATTTTGCAAACCCTGAATTTGGATTTGCCAAGTGAAGCATATTTATAGTTTTAATTTTATTTGAATCGTGATTTCCGTTTCCATTTGGAGTTGCCGGCACGCCATTAACCAAGGATTCTATATCGCTATATTTGACAGAGATAAGTTTCCATCCTACCCAATCGACTTTAATTTCCTTAGCGTACATGTCTTCACTTGCAGCAGTAAATATCCCATCGCCATTTTCATCTTCTTCAAATTGAAAAAGTACAATGCTATTTGTTGTTCCAGATTCACCATAAATCATCACATTAAAATAAACACTATTTGGATTTGCATTCAAGGGGAAAGCGGGAGCTCCTCCGTATGCAGTAGATTTAAAGTTTACAAGACCAATTAACCAATCCCAATTAACTGTTCCAGCCATATTATAGTATTTATTTCCTTGTGGGGAACTTGCATCTGAAAGCACTTGGAAATTCATGTTGGCTCCAGACTGTATAAATGATGTCCATCCGCTATTGAACCCATTTTCAAAATCTGATATAAGAAAACCTGAATTCACTTTTGCTTGGATTATTTTAACATAGGTAATTAAGGTATCTGTTTCATTGGGAAATGTTAGTTCTACCTTGCAATTTTCATTTTTAAAAATTGGTAGATTGGTCGTTTCACCACTCCAAAGTGAAGAACTTGCATTTAATTCATTACTTGTACCTGTCATTGTTTTAACTGCTCCAGAAACTAAGCCGGTTATTTTTAAAGTCCATTCTGATGTTTTTGAAAATAAGGCAGTAAAATAAACTGTTTCTCCACTTGCGAAGTCAACAGAATCTATAGATGCTGCAAGCGGACTTAGAACAGAAAACTGTCCGTTTAAATCTTCTAAAGATGGGCCATCAAATTTGGAATCTTTCTTGTGACAAGAAAAAAGAACGAGAATTAGTACACTTAAAGTTATATAGTATTTCATAGCTTAAAATTTCATGATATAATAAAGAAGTATTTGATTGTATTTATATGGGTTTTCTGCAGAGAAATTATTCTTATTTGATTCGTAAACAGCTGCAACATAAACTTCTTTTGAGAAATTAAATTTTATCCCAGAAGATAAATTTATTTCCCTTCCGTCTACAAGGTATTCATTAAAATTAATAATAGTCCCTTCGGGAGTTCGAACAGGCATAGATTCATTTCCTTTACTCGAGAATAAAAAAGCTGAGCCTAATAAATACAAATCAGGACAAATTTCTAATTCAAGACCAAATGAAGCAGTTAATGATTTTAAATTAATTTGTTCAAAGGCAAATTGACTACTACGATTAGTTTCTTGGTAAGCCAATCCAAGTTGAAATACTTGTTTTTTCTTCCAATGCATCCAATTTGATAGATTAAAAGAAACTGTTGATGTAAGGTATGAGAATGAACGCAATTGTGTGGTTCCTTGCCCACGAATTTCTCCAAGTCTATAGAAAGTCACATCTGCAGCAACGATTTTTTTAGGATCTGAATAATTAAATCCTGCATAAAACCCTTGTCTATTAAAAGTTGCAATTCCGTAAGGCAAAACATTATTTATAGAAGGATTAAAGGACATTATTTTTGTAGAAATACTACTGCTGTAAAGCGAAGGGTCATTGTATAAATCATAATAAGATAAAGGCCTAAGTATCTGTGAATTTGTGTAGCGTTCATAAAAAGAATTTACTTGATTGAAGTCCATTCTTTTAGATTGTGCACCAAAACTTCGGAAATCTGCTCCATTTTCCATGTACGCCATTTTTAGCTTTAAGCCACATTTTTTGAAGGAAACTTGTCCTTTTACATGGATAAAAAAGTCACTCAATCCTCCTTCAGCATTTTGTGTTGAAAAACTCTTTGACATGCCCGATTCACCATCCAGGGAGAGTTTAATTTTTTCTCCATCTTTATTTAAATCGTAGCTTATCGAGTTTACAACATTTCGATATGCATTTTCATTATCTGCTGTTTGCAATAGATCAAAAACGCGCACATGATTAACTCCAATGGTTAAATATTTGCTTTGTTTCATAATTACATTGCCACCACCGTATAGTCGCTCCAAAACATTTGAGGCGCTAGGGTTTAATCGGGTAATAAATCCATTAAACTTCAATTCTTGAATAAGTTTAGGAAATTGAATGGCGAAATCTGCCGCTGCTCCTTGCTGTCTCCAATTGTTGTTTTTGTAGAAAGACTCATAATTTAGCACCTCTTCTTTAATTTTATTTATTCCCAGAGACTGAACTAATAAATCAGGATTGTGGTTGTAAAAAGTATAAGGTGTTAGTTTGTAATCAATATTTCCAATTTGGTAGCGAAGAACTTTTCCTGCAACCCCTTTCACATGAATTTGGCGAACATCAAAGGTAACGCCAGCACCATAAAAGCCTCCAAATTGATTTTTAATTCGAATCATTCCTAGAACTTCTGTATTCTCATTTGGATTAATTTTAAATCCCAAATCAATTAAAGCATATCCTCCGGTAGTTTTTGGTGCAGTAACAGTGTCTGAAACATCAGAAGTAAAATCACTTTGTGAAATTAAGGATCTGGCGCCTCCAACAAATTGTACTTTTTTCCCTTCTTGCGAAAAAGCACTTAGGCCTATTGAAAAAAGAATAATAAATAATAAAGCTTTCATATTAAAAAAATATTTTAAGTTCAACTGTAGTTTCTGTCCCCTTGTATCTATCTAAGGAAAAATTACGGTCCTCATAGTTCATCCAACGATGACGGATATATAAGCCTGTATTTTTTGCCAATAAAAAATCGAGCCCAATGGCATAACTTTTTCCAGTCTGATCTTTTGGCTTTGGACTTACCTCTGATGATAACTTTGTGTGCTCGTTGGCAATTATTCGATCGAAGCCAAAATAATTTGAGAGCACAACTTTTGGAAAAAGTAAATAATAAAATTCTAGTTGTTGATTATAGCTTTGCAAATAAGAAGCTTTTGAATAGCGAGGCAAAGGTGAAAAATTACGCTGTACATTATGAAATGCTCCGAGATAGAAAAACAAGATTTCTCGTCCAAAAATTTTAAAGTCTCTTTTGTAATTTACTTCGATTGAGTTAAATCCCTTTGCTGAAATAGAATCTGTAATTTGCACTATCTCATAAACGCCGCGGTAAACTTTATTTAAATTATTATAAGGTCCAACATTTGCTGGAAATCCCCAGCGCCAAAAACGAGAGAGCGCTAAATTATTCGCGGGATGTCCATAGGATATTTTATCTGAAAGTCCAATAATTTCGCTCGAAGCACTGTAGCCGATTGTTAATTTATTTTTTTTGTTTGAAAAATCTGCATTTAGAATTACTCCACGGCGATTATTTGTAAGTTGCCCAATTGAAACCAATGAACTTGCAAAAGGAATAAGAGAAACCTGACTTCCTTCATTTTCAACAGTTCCAAAATTATCATTGTATTCTTGGATAGAGGTATTAAAAAATACACCATTGTTATTTATAACATGTGGGCTAATTTGAAAATAGCGAACTTCAAGTGGGAACGATAGTAGCTTTGGTGAGAATTGCAACTTTAAATCAATCGCTTCTCCATATTTTCCAATTGTTGTTGGACTAAAATAATTCCCTAAGCCAAGCTCACCCAAGAAACTAATATTCTTAAGTTTAAAAAGAAATTCTGAAGTAATTAAATTAAAACCTAGCGACAAACGCGCTAAACTGTCTTTAAACGTTCGACTAGATATAGCGTTAATACTAACAAAGTTTTCTTTAAAGTTTTTCCTTATTTTTCCCGCAGTTAGCGAATTTGGAGTGGGTAGCGTTCCACCATTAAATTGAGATTTTCCGTACATAAATGCAAAGGAAAAATCTTTTGGTAAGCGGATTCCATCAAGAATAAAACCATGGAAAGCTTGTTGTCCCCAACGAACATCTTGCGATAGAGCACCATTTGTATAAAACTTTTTATAGCGATCTAGAACATTTGCAGTGGTTGGATCCCAAGGGTTTCGTTCAAAAATACTAAAGCGATTGTAACCTGTATTTGCAGCAAAGGTAAAAGGACTTAAAGTATACCAATGTATTCCACCTGTTTTCACAGAGAATGTTCCGTATTTTGTAGAATGAGAACCCGTTAAATTTACCCCTAAATTCAATCCTTTTACATAATCTGTACTGCTTCCAGTTAATGGTGTCCACAAATATAAATCTGTCGAAAAAGATGTCGTTTTAGAAGGTCGCCCTGCGATGTTTAGCATTAACTGTGGAATTTGACTATCATCGCCTAAAAAAACGCGTTGTTTTGGATTAAAGTCTGCAAGATTGGTTGGAGCATATTGTTTCTCCATATTCGAATAGGCTCCCAAAAAACGATAGAAACCAGAAACTGAAATATTTTCTAATGATTTTGCTATTTTTTTAGGGACAAGACCTGAATTTAAAGGGTTAAATAGCGCAGTATCCGAAGTTATTTGTGCGGATAAACTTCCAATGTAAACAATGAAAGATAAAAATATACAAATACTGACTTTATTCATTTTCAAAAGATTTCAGTGTTTGATTTTTAAATCTTATTTGTTTTTCTGCTAAACTTGGATCATTTTCCACGTAAAAAGGAATATTTGTGTAGGCTATTTTTTTTCCATCACTAACGGAAACAAACAAACGGTATTTCCCTTCTTTTAGTGGAGTCTTAAGAATAATTTCGTCTTTGCCATTACCAGAAATTTTACCGTTTATTGCTGCAGGTTTCTCTTCGGCATCTCCTCCAGATTTTAAATCTGTACTTTCTGGCGCTAATTCCCAAAAATAAGTCAACTTGTCCTTATCAAGGTCACTTGCAGAAAGTTTGAAGCTTATTTTTTCTTTAGCAGGGAAAACATTTGCTGAGGAACTTTTATTATCAGAAGAATCTTTTAGTGTTATGTTTAACTTTTCAATACTTGGAGATCTATTTATAGGATATTTTCCGGACCAACAAAACTCTAAAACATCCAGTGCTTCAGTAGGCAAGCCATTTTCTGTAAACAAGCCAAACCAAGTGCTTGTATGTTCTTGCTTATGCCCCCATAAAAACGCAAAGGAACCAATACACTGTTTTCTTTCTGCTGCAATACAACGATGGTAGCGGCTAAGAAAAACATTCGCTTTTTCTGTACTACTTTGTTCAATTGCTGCTCCCCATTTAGTTTTTGGTGACTCCCACCAACCATTTGGCCCCCATTCTGTAATCATATAGGGCTTTTGAAAAGAACCCTTAGCAAGAATATTTTTGACATTTTCGATGTCGCCATAGGTGTTTATTCCATAAATATCTATTTCTGTCATTACTTCCATAATAAATTTGAGCTTTTCAGCGTTTATTCCGGCAGTAACAGTAGAAGTAGGGTGATTTTTATCTTCATCATGCACCATTTTTGCAATGTCGTTTACCGCAGCCCAAACTTTTGTGTTGGAATATTCCAATTCATATTCGTTGCCAATTCCCCACATCAACAAGGCAGGATGGTTTTTGTATTTGCGAACAGCCAAGCGAAATCCTTCTAATTGATTTTTAACTTTGTCTTCATCATTATAATCAAAACCATGACGCTCATGTTGCACCCAAAATCCAAGCATTACTTTTAAGCCTAAAGAATGTGCCTCATCTAAAATTGACTGTGCATTTTCAAGACCCCAAGTTCTGATTGTATTTCCACCAGCCTCTTTAAGTTCTTTCATTTTTACGGTCCCACCTCCACCATTGATATAAAATACTTTATCGTTTACAAGTAAATCCCATTGTGAATTTTGATAGAAAAGCTTTACTTTGCTAGCTTGAGAAAAGGAAACAACAGGCAAAAACAATAGAACGAATAAAAATTTTTGCATCAAAAAATTATATTTTTAGTTTTTGTATTTTATACAATATTAAATAAAAAAAATTGTCTACTGCAAATTTAGGGTACAATTTCAGTTCTTCATTCTTATTAAAAAGGTATTAAATACAAAAATGTTTAACTTAGTGTCCTAAATACATTAACAAATGAAGACCTTTCTGATATTTTTAATTTTATTTGCATTTAACAAAACACAAGCACAAGATACTGATAAATCCTTATTAAAGAGGGCAAAAGGCATTGTTAAAAATCTTTCTGTTAAAGAAAAGATTGCCCAAACTTGTCAGTTAACATTGGATGCATTGTTAAAAACCAACGATCAAGGTCAAGTTATAACTCCTATTGTTTTAGACGAAAAAAAATTAGTGCAGTTAATTGAGCAAGATAAAATTGGTTCCTTATTAAATGTCAGTGCGAATACCTTAGATTTAAAAACCTGGAGAACTATTTTAGAACAAATTCATGGCATTTATCTCAGTAAACGAGTAAAAATCCCAATAATTTATGGCGTAGATGCAATTCATGGAGCAAATTACATCGTTGGCGGCACTCTTTTTCCACAGGAAATTGGACTCTCAGCAACATGGAATCCAGAATTAGCAAGAAAAATGGGAATGATAACGGCATACGAAACGCGCGCTTCTGGAGTTCCTTGGAATTTTTCTCCTGTCCTTGATTTAGGAAGAAAGGCCTTGTGGTCAAGGTATTTTGAAACGCTTGGAGAAGATCCGCATTTAGCGAGTGAAATGGGAGCTGCTTTAGTTAAGGGTTACCAAGGAAGTGCGTTGAATTCTCCCTATTCTGTTTTATCGTGTATGAAACATTTTGTTGGCTATAGTTATCCAAATTCGGGAAGAGATCGAACACCTGCTTGGATTCCAGATCGTCAAATGAAGGAATTATTCTTGCCAAGTTTTAAAGTTGCTGTTGCTGCTGGAGCTCTTTCAGTAATGATTAATTCTGGATCTGTCAATGGAATTCCTGGGCACATGAATAAAAACTTACTTACGAATATTCTCAAAGGAGAATTTGGATTTAAAGGTTTTGCTGTCTCAGATTGGGAAGATATTCGCATGCTTCATACAGTACATAAAATTGCAGAAAATCAAAAAGAAGCGATAGTCTTGGCAATTAATGCAGGATTAGATATGAGTATGGTTCCGTATTACGGAAATTATAGAGAATATCTAGACTTATTTCATGAAGCGGTTATGGAAGGCAAAATAAGTAAAAATCGCTTAGATGATGCTGTTACTCGAATTATTTATGCCAAGCTTAAATTGGGTTTATTTGAAACCCCGATGTATCCATTAGATCAATATCCAGATTTTGGCTCTAAGGAATTTCAAGCAACAGCAAAACAAGCTGCATTAGAATCGATTACTTTACTAAAAAATGACAAGCAAACTTTACCATTAAAAAAAGACGAAAAAATCCTCTTGCTTGGCGCGGTTGCAGATAATTTAATTTTTCAAAATGGTTCCTGGACTCATACTTGGCAAGGTGTAGACTCAAGTTTTAATACACAAAATGCCCTAAATATAAAACAGGCATTTCAAAATAAAATCGCACCGTCCTTACTTAAATATGAAAAAGGATATGAACTAACATTGGTAAATAATTGGGAGAATTGTGCGCTTGTAGATTTAAGTAAAGTAATAGAAGAAGCAAAACTTTGTGATAAAATTGTAGTTTGTTTAGGTGAAATGCCAGCAACTGAAAAACCTGGTGATATTCGCAGTTTAAATTTATGTGAAGCACAGTTGAAATTAGTTGAGGAACTTCAAACGCTTGGAAAACCAATAGTTTTGGTATTTCTTTTTGGAAGACCTCGAATTATTAGAACAATTGAGCCTCTTGCATCAGCAATAGTAAATGCTTATTTACCGGGGGATTACGGTTCTTCTGCATTGGTAGATTTACTGTATGGTGAAGAAAATTTTTCTGGAAAATTACCCTATACTTTTCCAAAATATGACGGTGTAATGGAGCATTATGATTATGTAAATGCCGAAACTTTATCCGGAAAAACCAATAAAAATGATGCGATAGATTCCCAATGGCCTTTTGGTTTTGGTTTGAGTTATACTTCCTATTCTTATTCAAATTTATCTCTTTCCAAAACAAGTATGGTAGGAGAAAACGATTCTATTATTACAAAAATCACTGTTTCAAATAATGGAAAAATTGCAGGAAAAGAAGTTGTCCAATGGTTCATAAGTGATGAATATGCATCTATCTCTCCAGCAAATAAAAAGTTAAAGTATTTTGAAAAAATTGACTTGCTTCCCAACCAAACTAAAACAATTGAATTTGTAATTCACCCTTCTGATTTAAAGTTTGTGGGAGAAAATAATGAGTGGATTTTAGAAAAAGGAAATTTTATTATTTCTGTTGAAAATTTTAAAAGCACATTCAATTTAGATTGATTTTCTCTGTTTTACTGCGCTATAAAATTTTAAAAAGCATTTTTTTTCTAACTTTATTTTAGAAATAATGACTTTTTTTAATTTTAACTTATTGTACTATATACTATAATTTATTTTATACATTAGCCAAAAATTAAATTTAAATTATCTTATTATGAAAAAAACTACAAAAATATTCTTTCTCTTTTTACTTTCAACCTTAGGGACTTTTGCCCAAACAAATGTCACTTTCAAAGTTGACATGAACCAAAGTGGCGCGCCAGCAGGAGCAATACCGCAAGTAAAAGGCACATTCAACGGATGGTGTGGATCTTGTGCTCCTATGACAGATGTAAACTCTGATGGTGTTTGGGAGCTTACAATTCCACTTGCTACAGGTGCTTATGAATACAAATATTCATATAACGGCTGGGATGGGCAAGAAGCACTTACACCAGGAAGTACATGCACAGTAACAAATTTTGGTTATACAAATCGTACTTTAACTGTTGGTTCAACTGCTATGGTTCTTCCAACAGTTTGTTATGGCTCATGTTCAGCTTGTGGCGTTACTCCTCCACCTCCAACTCAAGCACAAGTTACATTTAAGGTTGATGTATCTCAAAGTGGATTACCTGCAGGATCTATTCCAGAAGTAAATGGCACATTTAATAGTTGGTGCGGAAACTGTAATGCAATGACAGATGCAAACGCTGATGGTATTTGGGAAACAACAATTCTACTTAACTCAGGTTCTTATGAATACAAGTTTTCATACAGTACTTGGACAGGACAAGAAACATTGGTTCCAGGTTCTAGCTGTACAATTACAACAGGAGCAAATACAAATCGTTCTTTAACTGTTGGTTCAACAGCTTTAGTTCTTCCAAGTGTTTGTTATGGCTTATGTACTGCATGTTCAACAGGCCCATCTTTAACACAAATGAATTTACCAGTTACTTTTGAAGGAAATACGATTGATTATGGTGTTATTGGATTTGAAGGCGCAGAAGCATCAACGATTGTAACAGATCCAACAAATTCTGCGAACACAGTAGTTAAAGTAATTAAGTCTGCCTCAGCACAACCTTGGGCTGGAACTACAATTACTGCAGCAGCAGCTTTAGGATTAGCAAGTCCAGTTCCTTTTTCTGCCTCAAATACTTCAATGTCTTTAAAAGTTTGGTCACCAGATGCTGGTATTCAAGTTCGCTTAAAAGTTGAAAATCACAGTAATCCAACCCAGTCTGTAGAAACAGAAGCAACTACAACGGTTGCAAATGGCTGGCAGACTTTGGTGTTTAATTTTGCTAATCAAGCTCCAGGTACTGCGGCATTAAATTTAGCTTATTCATTAGACAAAGCATCTGTTTTCATGAATTTCTCCGTACCGGGATCAAATGTAGGAGAAAAGACCTATTATTTTGACGACTTGATGATGTTTGTTCCTACGCCACCAAGCGCTTCAGTTTTAACAGGAAATACAAGTATTTGCAATGGTTCAACTACAAATTTAAATATTGAAGTGACTGGCGGATCTTCACCATATACTGTTACGGTAACTGATGGGACAAATAACTTTACAGCAACTGGATCAAGTCCAGTTAGTATTCCTGTAAGCCCAACTGCCACATCAACTTACTCTATTGTGTCAGTAGTAGGAAGTGGAGTAATGGGAATAGGGAATTCAGGAGCCGCAACAGTAACTGTAACTCCAAATACGATAAATACAACCTCCGAAACAGCTTGTGATTCTTATACATGGAATGGCCAAACCTACACTTCTTCTGGATCCTTCACAGGAGAAACTGCAAACTGTATTACAGACATTCTAAATTTAACAATAACTCCGACCTCAAGCAATATAACAGTTGCAACTTCTTGTGAGTCTTACACATGGAATAACACAACATATACTATTTCTGGAACTTACACAGGAACTACCGCTAATTGTATTACTGAAATATTAGATTTGACTATTTCACCAAATTTGCCAAATACTACTTATGAAACTGCTTGCGATTCATACACGTGGAATGGGCAGACACTTTTCACTTCTGGCATCTTTACCGGGGAGACAACAAATTGTGGCACAGAACTTTTAAATTTAACAATTACTCCAAGTACAACAGATATGACAACAATTACAGCGCCTGGATCTTATACTTGGGCAGAGAATAGTCAGACTTATTATACATCTGGAATCTATTCAGGAAGTACCGCAAACTGCATAACACAAGTTCTAAATCTTACAATAACTGTTATTTTAGCCCAAATGAATTTACCAGTTACTTTTGAAGGTACTACGGTTGATTATGGTGTTATTGGATTTGAAGGAGCAGAAGCATCAACGATTGTGACAGACCCAACAAATTCTTCGAACACTGTAGTTAAAGTAATTAAGTCTGCCTCAGCACAACCTTGGGCTGGAACAACTATCACAGCAGCAGCAGCTCTAGGATTAGCAAGTCCAGTTCCTTTTTCTACAACAAATACCTTAATGTCTTTGAAGGTTTGGTCACCAGACGCAGGCATTCAAGTTCGTTTAAAAGTTGAAAATCACAGTAATGTAAACCAGTCTGTAGAAACAGAAGCGACTACAACAGTTGCAAATGGCTGGCAGACTTTGGTGTTTAATTTTGCTAATCAAGCTACAGGAACAGCAGCATTAAATTTGGCTTATACATTAGACAAAGCATCTGTTTTTATGAATTTCTCCGTACCGGGATCAAGTGTAGGAGAAAAGATTTATTATTTTGATGAATTAATGATGTATGTGCCTTCAACAGGTCCAACTTCTTCTATTTTATCTGGTTCCTCAGCTATTTGTGCTGGAGATTCAACAAACTTAAGTGTTCAAATAGTTGGTGGTACATCACCTTACACTGTTGTTATTACAGATGGCACAAACAACTATTCATCAAGTGGAACAAGCCCTGTATTATTTACTGTTTCTCCAACACTTACAACAACTACCTATTCTATTGTCTCTGTTTCTGGAGGAGGAGTTGGAACAGGTAATTCAGGAACAGCTACAGTAAGTGTCACTCCTAATTCAATTAATTCTATTACAATTTCTGCTGTTGATTCATATACTTGGTCAAATACTGGTCAAACATATGACACATCTGGAACTTATACAGGAACAACTGCAAATTGTGTAACAGAGCAATTGATCTTAACAATAACTGGGGCTGGTTTAGACGATTTATCTGTGATGGGAGTTTCTATTCAGCCAAATCCATCAAATGGCGTGTTTTCAATTATGAATTCAGAGCATCTTAATTTAACTGCTAGCATTACAGATGGTTCTGGAAGAGTAATTTATTCTGCTGACTTTACTGCTCTAGAAAACACAATCGATATTTCTATAGTGGCTCGAGGAATTTATTATTTGAAACTTAGTTCATTAAATTATTCTAAAGTTGTCCAAATTTTTAAAAATTA
>CAMDDR010000042.1:0-17448 GCA_945892995.1 Chitinophaga pinensis
AAACTTCCTGCACAACCAACCCAAAAGAGAATTTCTGGCGTTTCACCTTTGGCAATCATTTCAGACATTGTAGGAACATGTAAACTCATATCTTATTCTTCAAAAACTTGAATATTTGTACTTTTTTCAATCATACTAGTAAATTTACCAGTAAAACGTGTAGCACGTACTATATGATTGTCAATCCAATGATAATTTCCTCCTCTTGGTTTTCCCATTAACAAAGCATGATAATTGAATCCATTTTCCTTGAGCCATAGTTTCGTTACAATTCGATGTTCTTCTACTCTAGAAGTAAAAAAAGTGATAATATGCCCTTCATTAAACCATGTGTTAATTGTCTCTAAGGCATCATCATAACGAGCGGCAGTAAGCATTCTTTCGGGTTCTTCATTTGGGATATCATCGCAAATTGTTCCATCAATATCTATAAGGTAATTTTTTATATGTTCAGGCAAAATAGGTGAAAGTGATTTCCCATTTTCATTTATCTGAATTAAATCATTTGATATTAAATTACTCTTCATTTGCCCAATTTAAGCGGTCGCTCTGTGAAAATTGCCATGGAGCACCATTGTTTTCTATATTCGTCAACATCCCTGTTAATTCTGTTGGCATCTTTGATTCTTCCATTACCAAAAATCTTCTTAAGTCGATTATGATAGAAAGCGGATCGATATTAATAGGACATTCTTCCACGCAGGCATTACAACTTGTACAGGCCCAAATTTCTTCTTCTGAAATATAGGAATGCAATAAACTTTTTCCATCGTCAAAATCTTTACCAAATTTCCGTTGATTATTCCCTACCTCAACCAAGCGATCTCGTGTATCCATCATGATTTTTCGAGGAGAAAGCAATTTGCCAGTTTGATTAGCAGGACAGGCAGAAGTACAGCGACCACATTCCGTACACGTGAAGGCATCCAAAAGATTTTTCCAAGTTAAATCTGTTACATCTTTTACACCGAATCTCAGAGGTGCAACATTTGGATCAACTGCAACAGCATATGGATCTGCACTTGGGTCAAGCATTAACTTTACTTCTCTTGTAACCGATTCTAAATTGGTAAATTTTCCTTTTTTTTCCAGATTAGAATAATAGGTGTTGGGAAAAGCTAAAAGAATATGAAAATGCTTAGAGTACGGCAGATAATTTAAGAAAATGAAGACCATGATAATATGTCCCCACCACCCTATTTGCTCTAATAAATGAAGGGTTTCTATTGATTTTATTCCACCAAAAAATACAGGTCCAATAAATTGACTTACTGTAAATCCATAACTGGAATTTGAACTCAATACCTGAGCGACTTCATCAGCACCATTCATCGTAAAAATACAGACTAATAAAATTACTTCAAAAATCAGGATTAAATTCGCATCTTTCGTAGGCCATCCTTTTAATTCACTCATCCTTAAGCGAGGGACTTTCAACATGTTTCTTCGCGCCAAGAAAGCAATTGTGGCAATAAAAGCTAGCACAGATAAAATCTCAATAAAACTTATCATGAAAGTATAAAATCCTCCCAAAGAAACACTTAATGAACGATGTCCTCCGGATAGACCATCAGCAAGAATTTCAATTAGTTCAATTTGAGTGATTACAAAGGCAACATATAAAGCAAGATGTAAAAATGCAGGAATAGGTTTTGAAAACATTTTTTTTTGGCCAAATGCAACTAGTGTCATTAGCTTCAGACGAGTCCAAAAATTATCAGAGCGATTTACATCTCTTCCCAAAAGAATATTACTTCTAACTTTCCAAATGTTGTATCCAAAGAAACCGAATCCAACAATTACAAGTAGTGAAAATAAAATGATTTTCGACATAAAAAATACTTATTCAGGAATACTATCCAATAAATTACGCAGTTTCTTTTCCTCCTTTGAACTTAGTGGTACTCCCTTTGATTTTCGGCCAGTTATCGAAAAATGAATATACCTCTCAGGATGAATTTGTATATCAGAAACAAGATTTTGTAGTTCATTGTTCGTTTCAACTAACTCATTATATAACTTTTCATCATGAATCAATTTACCCAATGTTCCATTCCCTTTACCAGCTTCGTCTAAAACGATATTTAATTTCTTAAGTGTAGTTTGAGCATCAAGTATTACAGTTTTAAAATCTGCAGTAACAAAATCATCTGTGATTTTCTTTGTATTTCCCAATATAGCGGTGATTTGTTCATTACTTTTTTGCAAGTTTGATGTAATTCCTGCTACATTTTCCATAATTCTAGAAAATTGAATTCTTTCAGTCTTAACAAATCCCTCGATTTCAGAGGCAACATTTCCTAATTTTTGAATTGTTAATTTTACTTGTTTCAGACTACCCTCTATTTCAGATGTTGCTGAAGTATCCCAAAAAGCAGACAAAGAAACAACCATTTTATCAATAGAAGCCATCATCCCTTGTAACTTTTGTGCAATTGGATCTGCATAGGCCTTTACTTGAGATATCATGTCTACACTTAACCTTCCAGGTATAGAAGCTCCCGGCAGGTAATTTCCTTTTGAAAGATCTGAAGATAATTTTATTAAAATACCCTTACTAAATAAATCCAATGAACCGATTTCTATAATTGTACCTTTAGGCAAAACAACATCAGAATTATTTATGGTAAAAGTGATTTTAACTCGTCTCTTAGGGTTATTATTTGGAACATAAATTACTTTTTTAACTTTACCAACAATTACTCCATTCAACGTTACGTTACTAGATACTGCAAGTTGCCCTGAATTTTCAAAATAGGAATGATATTCCAAATCACCGCCAAAAAAACTATTGCCTTTAAGAAAGTTAACTCCAAGAACAAGCAAGATAATTCCTACAATTGCACTAAATCCAACTTTTAATTCTCTTGTAAATTTCAAATCACTTATTTTTCTGCTAATTTAATAGCTTTTTCTATACTAATTCGTTCTCCATTTAAAAAAGCAACCAAAAATGCATTTTGGAAGCCCTTTTTTATTAGTTCTATTTTATAATTTTTTGCCATTTGATAATCAGAAAAATTCCCAATACAGTATTTATACATTTTATCCTGTTCGTATTCAAAAACCTCATATCCTTTAAATAAGTTATATGAATTATCTCTTCTTTGGTCCCAAGTCTCAACTTGAACTCTAAAAACTAGACCTGAACTATCCTTTGATATTGATACAGGTGATTCAATTGGTTCACTTTTAATTTCATCATTTTTTTCTATTGTAACAGGTATTTTATTTTCTATTTGATTACGGTAATTTTCAAATGCATTAAACATCAAGTCTGCCATATTTACTTGTCCAGTTATGTTACCTAAAAATTTCTCTTCATTTGGATTCGTTAAAAATCCAGTCTCTATTAATACACTTGGCATTGTAGTTTTGTAAAGCACTAAAAATCCAGCTTGTTTTACACCCCTATCATATCTTCCAAATTTTTTAAATGCTTTTTGTAATTTTTCTGCAAATAATATAGAATGGTCTAAAAAAACTTTTAATTGCAACTGTCGAACAATAATTGCATCAGTTGAAAGATCAAATTCTTTATACTTTGCCCCTTTATCATCCTCAAGTGCAATAATTGAATTTTCGCGTTCAGCAACTCTTTGTTGAGCTTCTGTGCGATGTAGCCCCAAAACATAGGTTTCTGTACCATATGCCCCCTCACTACCAGCATTAGCATGAATACAAATAAATAAATCAGCTTTTGCACGATTTGCAATGTTTGCTCGTTCTATTAACTCAACAAATACATCTTTTTCTCGGGTGTAAATTATTTTTATTTCAGGGTATTTTGCCTTTATCAAAGATCCTAATTTCAAGGACATCGATAAACAAACATCTTTTTCAAATGCAAAGTTACCGTGGCAACCAGGGTCTTTTCCACCATGACCAGCATCGATAACAACCGTTTTAATCTGCTGAGAATACAACGGGAATAACTTACTGCAAGTAAATAGAACAACTAATAAAACCAATAATTTCAAAAGAAAATCGTTTTTCTTAAACTCTCTTAAAATTGGTAACTTTGCACAATGCATATTCATACGACAAATTTAGGCCTTTAGTTTTGACTGCTAATCATTTAACAAGAGAACTTTTCTTCGTTGCATTGTTGATAATGTTTTCTTTTTTATCTGTTACAGCACAACAGGAAATCAAAGATTCTACTGTGATAAATGACAATTTAGTAGAAAGTATTATTTCCTATAGTGCTAATGACACACTATTTGCAGACTTAAAAAATAGGAAAATACACTTAGTTGGAAATGCTAAAGTTCAGATGGAGGATATTACAATTAAAGCAGGATATATATTAATTGATTTAAAAACAAATGAAATACTTGCTTCTTATCGTTATGATAAAGACAGTAATAAAATTGAATTACCTGGATTTTCGGATGGAAATGATGCAATTACTTGCGAAATAATGCGCTATAATCTAAAAACAAAAAAAGGATATCTAAAGGAATTAGACCTAAAGCAAGATGAGTTTTTTTTTCAAATGAAAACCGCAAAAAGGCAATCCAACGAGGAAGTTCATTACCGAAACGGAAAGTTAAGTACCTGTGATCAAGAAAATCCACATTATCATTTTCAAATGTCAAAAGGTATTATTATTCCAGACGAAAGAATTGTATCAGGGCCTTTAAATTTATACATCAACGGTATTCCAACCCCACTTGGCTTACCATTTGCAATTATTCCAAATCAAAAGAAAAAATCCTCAGGATTGTTATTTCCAGAATTTATTCCTTTATCTCAATATGGGTTTGGGTTCCAAAATTTAGGTTATTACATCCCAATAAATGACATGATGCAAACTTCTATTTATTCAAATATTTACAGTCGTGGAAGTTGGGGCTTAAGAAACGACTTGGATTATTCAAAAAAGTACGCTTTCTCTGGAAATCTATCTCTTGGATTCCAACAATTTCGGTCGGGATTTCCAAGTAATCAAAATAACAATAAGGTAAGTGTAAATTGGTCGCATAGAAAAGAAGTAAAATCAAATCCATATTGGGATTTCTCTTCAAATGTAAATTTCATTTCTGACAACAATTCCAAGAATAACTTAGACCCGATAAATCCTGAATATTTTAACAATAGTTTTAATTCTGATATCAATATCAATCGATTATTTCCCGGAAAACCCTTAACGATGGGTATGAAAATTTCTGTTCGTCAAAATTCATTAGCAAAAAATATTTCCTTAATTAGTCCCATTTTTAATGCCAATTTAACCCGTATTTTTCCTTTTAAAAATAGTTTTAAAATCAATAATACGGAATTTAAGAAAACCATTTCAAGGATTGGAATAAGTTATAACATGGAAGCTCAGAATCGTTCTACATTCAATGATTCTTTAATTCAACAAGCTGATTTTGGAGCTATTTCAAGAGAATTTTTTAATGGTGTTTCTCAGAATGCAACTTTACAGACTACAATGGGGCTATTTGGGAATACTATAAAGATCAATCCTATTATGAATTATGGTAATAAAATCAATTTTCAGCAAATTGAAAAAACATACAATTCCACTACAAACAATACAAATATCGATACCTTAAGGAGATTGGGAATGGCTCAAGAATTTAACATGAGTATAAATATGACAAGTATTCTGTACTCCTATTTTCGAGTAATTGGAAAATCTAAGCCCCTAATGAGGCATCTAATGACTCCTACTATTGGATACCGATACGTACCAAAACTAAATTCTTTGATAACTTCTAATGCGGGTGTAAATCAAAATACAATTATTTATTCCCCTTTTGAAAGAAGTGTCTATACTGCAGGAAATACGCTAGCTGCTTCAATTATAACATTTGGATTAAATAATTCTTTAGAGTTAAAAGTTAAATCTGAGAAAGATACACTTACAGGATTCAAAAAAATTCGCTTAATCGATCAATTTTCTCTAACAGGATTCTATGACTTTTTAAAAGATTCTATGCAGCTTTCTAATATCGCTATGAATTTGAGAATCAGTCCAGCTACATGGATAAATTTTGTGTCGAATGCAACTTTCAGCCCATACTCTTGGGATACAATAACTGGGAAGATAACAGGTGCATATGCAAGTGCCAAAGGACAGGGAATTGGAAGGATTTTAAATACAAGTTTAACGACTTCTATTACACTTGCTCCAAAAAGTTCTCGGGCTAAAATTGCTGAAAGTGGAGAACAAAGGAACACAAATTGGGACAGTGATTTTAATTATTTCGCCTTACATCCTGAGCAAGCTATTTATTTTGACATCCCTTGGAAAATTTCCCTTTCGCACGTTTATTCATTAAATGCTAACCAAGCAATTTCTAATTTATCTAAAGAAAAGTTTTTTCAGACACAAACCTTAGTAATGAATGGTGATGTGAGTTTTACAAAAAAATGGAATATTTCAGGGAATTTAAACATCAATGTAAATTCGTTAAAATTAACAAACGCATTTATTTCATTAAATAGAAATTTACACTGCTGGGCATTATCTTTTTATTATGTCCCAGTAGGTGGAAATAGAAGTTTTTTACTAAGTATCAGAAATACATCTTCTATTTTTAAGGATGCTAAAATTGAGTTTAGAAAACCGCCAGGATTTTTATAGCGCTTATTTGATTTTTATTCCATCACGTTCAGCTAAAACTGCAGTAAATTTTGCCCCAAAAAATACAATTTGTGCAGAATAATGCACCCAAGCTAAGAAAATAAAAAGAGATCCTGCGATACCCATGTCTCCTAGGAAAAAATAATTGTGTAGGTAATACTTGATTAATAATTGGCTTAAAAACAATAAAACTGAAGTTACAATAGCTCCTTTTATCGCCAATTTTAAGGGTACAAAACCGTCATGTATGTATTTAAAAACAATGGTAAAAATCAAAATATTACTAAAAATTGAAATGAGGTGCTGAAAAAACTCTAAGGTAAAATCTATAAAGCCATTTTTATAATGAAGATAATTTGTAAAAGCATAAAAGATAAAACCCTGGAGGAAATACAAAAGGATGATAATGAATGCAAATATGGCCAAAAAAGCAACCGATAAAAAACGAAAACCGATAAGATCCATAATTATATTTTCCTCGTGTCTTTTCTTTTTACTAATATCAAAGAATTCATTGATGCTTCGCTTAAGGGAAACTAAAAATGCTGAGCAGCCATAAAGTAATATTCCGATGCTCACGATTTCTAAGAAAAGACTCGGCTTATCAAAATTTACACTGTTTAAAAAATCCATTAATCCTTTTGTATCTGAAATTCCTATTTGATTTTGAAGTAGATCAATAATAATGGTTTGCATGTTTTCTTTTCCCACTACTCTACCAAAAATTGAAGTGCTCAAATAGACAATTGGAACGAATGAGAAAAGTGTATAATACGCTAAAGCAGCGCCGTGAAAGAATGCCCCTTCAGAAAAATAACCTACAATCGAATCTTTTAAAACACTTAAAAATGCGAACCAAGGATGCTTTTTATTTTTTTGAGGTAAGTCGGATGTATCTGAGGTCATGTTGTTTGTCAAAGCTATACAAAATTATTTCTTCTTGCTTTTCTGTTTTAAAATAATTGTGATAAAGCGAACCTACAAAAATTGAACGAATATAAGTCAAACAAATACCATTAGAATCAGAAATTTGATATTCATCTGGTCTGAATACTTGTTTTTCTCCATTATTTTCAATTATATTTAAGGGGCCAAATAGGTAAGCCTGAGGATTATTTTTATTTTTATAATATAATTCTGTTGGACTATATTTTTTACTTAATAATCCATTACGAAGTAGACAAATGGAATCACACAAGCCAAGAACATCTTGACCTTCATGGGAAACTAAAACTATACTGACGCCCTCTTTATCCCGAAGATTTAATAAATGATTGCTTAATTTTCTGCGTAAACTCGCATCTAAATGACCAAAAGGCTCATCTAAAAACAAAACCTTTGGTTTGTTTGCAATTGCCCTAGCAATTGCCAAGCGTTGTTGTTCTCCACCAGAAATCAAATTAGATTTTACAGCTTGTATTTTTGTTAACTTAAACAATTTTAATAACTGTAAAACCCTCTTTTCTCTTTGGTTTGTTGGTAAAAATAAAATTGATTCACGAATGTTTTCCTCAACAGTATGGTATAAATCTAATTTAAAATCTTGGTTTACAATTGAGAAGTCTTTAAACCCAGGAACTAAAAGTTGTGCAGCGCTTGGTAATTTTTTGGAATCAAATAAAAGTGTTCCTTCATCTGGTGTTAATAAACCCGCAGCTATTTTTAAAAGAGATGATTTTCCAGCACCACTTTTGCCAACTAAGCCAATTATTTCTGCAGGTAACAACTTCAGGTTTACCTTTTTTAAAATCGATTTATCGAAGGAATGAGAGATATTTTTTAATTCCAGTATCAAAATAGTAATTCCTTAGGAAATTCTTTTGATGCAATATAAATTCCAGGAATAGGATTTGCCATAGGCTCGAAATCCTTTATATAAATTTCGATGTTCCATTGATTTTTATTCTTATCAACTCGAGCTTCAGATAGAATACTTTCTGAGGCACCAACATATAAATCAGGAGCGTCTGAGGAAATAATTTTAATCAAACGCATATTTGGCACTTCTATTGAGAAATCCTTGCCCTCTGCTGAGGTACCAGCTAATAAATATGTACTATCTTTTAATGGTATTACCTCAAGAACTGAGCTAGAAACACGTAATTCGTCTTCCCATCCATACTTCTTATTATCAGGAGTTTGCTCTCCTTTGTTTTGAGAGTCTGCTAATTCTTGAGAATACAGATCATTTAATAAATAGGTGTGAATAGTGCAGATCATAGTTATTTTTTTTTATTATCCAATTCATTCTCCTTAAATGATGAAGGCAATAAATCTGGGACTATTTTTAAAATTAATGGCAATAATAAGGCACCACCGGGCAGCAAGAAAATCCCTATAGATGGAACTGATTTCAGAATATCCATAAATTGGTCCTTTACAAGTTCTTTCTCTTTTTTTGTTAATTCTGTTGTTGTAGATTTCTTTATCAACGAAACTAATTCTTTACTTTCTTTTAATTCTGTGATCAACTTATCTTTATTTCGCCCTAAAATGCGAATCCATCGATTTGAAAACCCTTGGAAAGGTAAAGAAGATTTAGAATCAAAAAAAATGGATAGAGTCTCCTCTTGCTTTTTTAGTAAAAATAAATCGCAACGTAATTCTGCTTCAATTATATCTTTTTCAGATAAACACAAAAATCCACCAAAGTCATAATGATACTTTCTATCTGCTAAATATGATCCAGGTGATTTATGAGCTATTAACAATCCCAATTCAAAAGTAACTCCGAGTAGAAGTGGATTCTGAATAGTTGATATTTTAAAATTACTTTTATTAATTCCATTATTTATATAGAATTCCATTTTTAATTTAGCATCTTTTTCAAGTTGCGAACAATTCAAAAAATGAGTCAATAAGCGCTGTTCATTATCTTCAATCTTAGAGTCTACATGTGCCATATAAATAATCCCCTTCATTACAAAAGAAACAAAGTTTGCATACTGTGAATCTAAGGAGGCTATCTTTTTGTCTAAAAACTCTTGGAACAAAATTACATCCAAGAAAACAAAACAATTTGATAAATAATTGAGCCAATAATTCGATTCAAAAATAGTAGTTTCAACTCGTATTCGATTGGATAATTTAATTTCTAACTGTTCGACGGCGGAAGATTTAAAGACTTTATTAAACCAATTTGATTGTTCTTTTTCAAAATAAAAAGAATGAAGTAATTGGAGGAAGCTATTTTTATCAAATGGCGCTTTTGTGCTTTGCAAATAAGAATACAACAATGCTTCAAAAAGAAGTAATTTTAATTTTTCTTCAGTTGTGTACTTGTCGGTACTTATATTACTGAAATAAATAAAACTTGTTGGAACTCCATAAATCAAACCTGTTTTACTAGCTAAACTTTTAAAACTCTCCTCTTTTTGGTGATTTTCAGAAATAGAATCAAGAGAAAAAACCTTATTTTCAAGTAGTTGAAAGTATTTTTGAATCCAATTTTTAGATCCTGGAGAAAATTGTTGCTTATCTAATTGCATAGCGCAAAGCGAGACCTCCGCCCCATATAAATCCTATTTTAGGAGAAACAAAAAGATAAGGACCAGTATCAATTGAAATGTTTAAGGGTAAATCTTCAAAATTATATTCTAAACCTAATAATGCCTTTGGGGCAAGATGAAGATATGCTGAATTTTGAATTGAACTCATTCCTAAAAGAACCCCAACTCCATAATAAAAAGAAAATCCTTCTTCTAAAGCCTGCATTCGCTCATAATCTAATTCTACATGAAATCCAGTACTGTAAGAATTTCTTCCAAAACCTCCAATACTAGCTTCCAAATAATCGGATTTCGAAATTGATTTTTTGGCATTCAAAGTTCCATATCCTGGATAACCTCCTTTAAAGCCAATGGCCATTTTATAATTTTGGGAAAAAGAAGTGCTGGCTAAAAGTAAAATAAGAACTGTGAAAATTGTTTTCATAAAAAAATTTAGAAACAAAATTATAATTTTCCTGCAACAGTAAGTGCTTTTCTTTGGGCAAAGAATAAACTCCCATTTGTTGAAAAAGCCTCAAAAAATATCACATATACTCCAATACTTGATTTAACAAAGTTATCTGTTAATCCATCCCAAGAAAGTGTGCCTTCTGTACCTAATAATTCATTAGAACATATCGTACGAATTAAACGACCCCGGTCATCATAAATCGTTACTTTTCCAAGCATTCCAGCCTCACTCATCTGGTAATTTAGTTGAACTACATCTTGGTAACCATCATTGTCTGGTGAAATTAAGTCACTTGATAAGTTAAAATTTCCATTTGTTAGTGCAGGTAAATACTGAGAGTTTTTTCTTCCTGGACTAGCAAAACCAATTGATTCGGCTGCGGAATGCCAATTAAATGAACTACTCGATAGACCATTTGGATCAATACGTTCTAAAGAAACTCCGTCTGTATTGTCTAAGAGTTTAAAATGCCATTCATCTAAATAAGAAACCTGATCTATTACCTCCGAATTATAAATGATATAAACTGTACTAGAATCGTTATCATAACTTGGTAATTCAGCATAAAGAAATTTTCCTGGCACCGAAAAAGGATAGGTTTGTTTTACAAAAGAAGAGTCCTCTCCTAAAACAACAAAATCATTTGGTTTCAAAAGATAGTTACTCGAAATAGACTTAAAATTTGAGATAGTGTCATCGTCAAAATTTGCTAATTGACAATCTTTTAAATTGATTACTTTATCTGAATTATTATAAAGTTCAATCCAATCTTGCCCTCCATTTAATGGATTTTGTAAAATCTCATTGATGATTACATCGCCTTTCTGTGGTAGTTCCGGTAAAATAAATTCTCCATTCCTACCAATACTATTCAACCAGCAATCTGAGATAGGATTTATAGTGTAATTGTAAAGTTGAGAAGGCATAATATTTTCATTCAACTGAATAGTCATCATAGATGGATAAGCTCCTTGAATATATTTATTTTGTACTGTTAGACTTGGGTCAAAAGTAAATGTGCAAAGCGCTAAAGATGATGAATCCATTCCTTCATTAAAATAGAATTCCAAATAATTTGGTGCCAAAGCAAGAACTAAATCTATTTCTGGTCCTTCCATATCAATTGAAATATCGTATACTGAATTGATAAGTCCCGGAGTGCCACCTGAGCTTGAATTTGAAGCAATCCAATTATCTTGATCGGAGCAAGGATCATTTGGATTAATAAGTTCCAGAGAAAAGCCACCATCTCTTTTTATCTCATCTTGGTACCAATCATCTGTATAACTTAGTTTATCTAGTGTTAGTCCAGTATTATTTTTTAAGACAACATCGTCACCAGTATTGTTTAAACTTGGAAAAGAAGTTGTCCCAACTGCTGAACTTAATGTAAATTCTAGGACATTTGCTGTAGCTGTTAAGATTTTATATTCACCTGGAAGTAACCAAGCAGCACCAATGGTTCCTTCAGAAGAGGCGTCACCAATTTTCCAACCTTGAAGATTAAAAAACTTAGAACTTTTATTATAAATCTCAACATATTCTATTTCTGGAAGCCCAATTACCGGTGTGGGATCAGCAAAAAATTCAGAGATGATAACATCTCCTATTACAACAGAATCTGCAACTAAATATTGAAATTGAGCGCTTTGATTATTCGTTGCAGTATTTCCTGCTAAATCTGAAATTGAACTTGCAAGAAGCGTGTAGCTTACTCCATTTTGAAGCGGAGAAAGAGGTGTAATATGAACCAAAGCGGGATTTATTAAATCAACTGCTGCTGCTGCTGCACTCTGAAATGGAAGAATATCATAATTATTTGTATTCTCAGCACTTAAGGTTGTAACTGCCTCATTGAATAGCACATCAATTTGTAGGGCTGAAATTGCAGTTGCACTAACTAATATTGGGGGACTTAAGTCAACTATTTCATTTCCAATATAAATATTATCGTAATAAAATTTATTTGCATTACTCAAAGTATAAACGCACAGCATTCCAAAATAGGGACCAATTAAATTAGAAGCATCATTTCCACTTGCAATTTCAGTGTAAGTTGATCCTCCCGTAAAATCTGTATGAATTGACCACAATCCAGATGAAGAACGAATTACCTTAACAGAAACAGCAAAACTATTTGCTATTTGAGCATCTGGTCCTGCACAAATTTGAGTTGAAATGCCGTTCACCATTTTAAACAAGCGAATTGCATCTAATGCAAGAGCCTCACCGAATTGTAGATAATAGCCATTTTGAACCAAGGTTAAATTCGAATTATCAGCACTTAAAAAAACCCATCCATAATTATAAATAGAAGGTGAAAAAGATTGCTTTACCAAACATCGCCATTCCTTATTATCAAGTGTAGTTAAACCATGTGGTGTTGTCAAATAAGAAGTATCACCAAGTGTATTGTTCACTTGTAATTGTTCAAGCGTATTAACGATAAAATCCGTGTTAGTTCCGACCCAAATCGGGTTATTTATAAAATCACCATCTGTAAAATCTTCATTGATTTGAGAATGAACACTTCCAAAAAAGAATAATAATGGTATTAAAAAATAGTGTTTCAATGAATTTATTTTACTTCAAATATACTAGAAATTTTGTGGGAAGATCTAAGTTAAAAAAGATTTATGAAGTAAAAAAATAATTTCAATTAGAACAATACAAGACATTAAGGAGGATAATAAATACTAAATTTGCAGTAAAATTATTTGAAACTATGAGAGTAGCTGTTATTGGTGCCACAGGAATGGTTGGAAATGTGCTGTTACAAGTTCTAAGAGAGCAAAATTTTCCAATCACAGAATTAATTCCTGTCGCTTCAGAAAAATCTGTAGGGAATATTATTTTATTTGGCGGACTTGAATTCACCGTAGTTGGATTACAAACTGCTCTTGAAAAGAAACCTGATCTTGCTATTTTTTCTGCTGGTGGAGAAACATCTTTAGAATGGGCTCCAAAATTTGCAGCAGTCGGAACAACTGTTATTGATAATTCTTCAGCTTGGAGAATGGATCCCACAAAAAAATTAATAGTGCCTGAAATTAATGGGGAAATTTTGAGTGCAAACGATAAAATTATTGCAAATCCAAATTGCAGTACTATTCAATTGGTCTTAGTTTTAGCGCCGCTACATAAGAAATACGGTGTAAAACGCGTCATTGTTTCTACTTATCAATCCATTACTGGAACTGGTGTTAAGGCGGTAGAACAAATGGAAAACGAAAGAAAAAGCCTGCAAGGTGAAATGGCTTACCATTATCCAATAGATAAAAATTGTATTCCACAATGTGACACATTTTTAGAAAATGGCTACACAAAAGAGGAAATGAAATTGACAAATGAAACTAAGAAAATTTTAGATCCTATTATAAATGTAAGTGCTACTGCTGTGCGTGTTCCTGTTGTTGGAGGTCATTCTGAGGCGGTAAACATTGAATTTGAAAATGAATTTGACTTGACTGAAGTTCGGAAATTACTACACGAAATGCCTGGAGTAACTTTAAAAGATGATCCTACAACAAATACCTATCCAATGCCAAAATATGCTGAAGGAAAAGACGATGTTTTTGTCGGAAGAATTCGTCGGGACGAAAGCCAAGAAAAAACATTAAACCTTTGGATTGTAGCTGATAATCTAAGAAAAGGAGCAGCAACAAATGCTGTACAAATAGCAACTCTTGTTCAAAAGCGATTTTTCTAAGTTGTTTTCTTCTTTTTTAACTTAGACGCATCTAGCCAATAAATAATCTTAAACGAAAAACTGTTCATGGGGCCGTTTTCGAAGGTGTTTTGCAGGTTGGTGAAATAACTTTCATTGACACGGTTATCAGAACTAAAAATTGCATTTTTCCACACTAAATTTATTTCACTTGCAGGCATGAAAACCCAACGGTATTGTAAATCAATAGTAAAAGCATTGTAATTTATATTGTATGCAGAATTTCCATTGGCTGTTAAACCCGAATAAGTATCAAGTGGACTTAATCTACCATTTTCATTGAGAGAGAAAAAAGACGCGTATTCAATTGAAGAGCGGTAATGCCTTAAGCGAAATGTCATACTCATTCGATTTGTGATAATGTAATCCACAGAAATAGCTTGTGTGGTATTAATTCTATCGCGCTTACCAAAAATAATTTCCGGAATGTTTTCAGCGGGTGTTTCAAATTGCACAGCGTATGCCTGACTATTTAATTCAAGATTTTGTTCCCAATTATATTTTAAGGACAAGAAATTTGTAATACGCACTCGAGGACTAAAATTATAATTCCATTCTTTCCAATCTGCTCTATCAACAAAGGTGTAATCTCCTCTCAAATCAAAGGCAAAACGTTTTTGATAATTTGATGAAATCCATGCGCCAAAATTTGATGCAACTGGACGAATAAAATAACTTCCCCACTTTCTTGGCTCAAAAAAATCATAGCTTTCAACAAGGGCTAAATTTGAATTTAATCCCAATGCGTCAAATGATTTAAAAAGAAGTACAAAAGAAGAATTAACATAAGCACCTGTAAAGCGATTGGGATTATATAATCCTGAGATAGTCGCAGATGTACTCAAGGATATTTTATTTAATTTCTGACACTTTGGTTTAAAATTTCTATATGAAAAAGAAATGTCTCCAATGCGTCGGTTATTGTTATAATTAAACCCTAAATCATTTGGATCATACGTATCCGATTCTTCTACGTAAATTAAACCATAAATAAAATTCCCTCTCTGTTTTCCTGCATTCAATGAGTAAGAATAACCATATTCATTCTTTTCTGAAATTTTTGCGGAAAGTGCAGAATTTCCATTCAAATAATATGTATTTTCATTTGAATTTAGTCTAAAATTTAAACCTGAAACATTGGCATCATAGGCAGATCCTGCACGTAAAACATTTGTATTGGTGAATGTAAGAGAACTATTATTCTTTAGATTTTGATCCAATACAAAAACATTGTAATTCGTAAGTGGAGAGACAAGAACTTCCCTTCTTGAATTTAAACTACTATCAAATGCAAAACCCTTTTGTTCCATCGTTACAGCATTGAAAAAAGCAATACCAAGTCCATTGTTTAATCTTCCTGATAACTTACTTGCATTTAATAACTGCGGTGGAGCAGGAGTTTCTTCAAGACTTTCATTTTCATTTAAAGAAAAAATACCAACTTCATAAGGAGCTTGTACACCTATTCTTCGACTGTAAAAAAGTCCTGCTTTGTTAAACAACTCTGTTCCCTCTATGAAAAACTGCCTATTTTCATTGAATTGTATTTCAAAAGGACTTAAATTCAAAACATTCTGATCAAAAACTACTTGTCCAAAATCTGGAACTAAGGTAAGATCCAAAGTAAATGCTTCGTTTAAGCCATATTTAATATCCAAACCGCCATTTATTGAACCTGAATTATTAAAAGAATTGCTAGTGGGGTTCCGATCAAAATAAGACGATAAATAAGGCATCAAAGCAAGTCTTAGAGGTGGATCAATATTTTTTAGTCCCTTAATATCTCCGCTATTAAGTAAAAAATTCTCAAGATCTGGTTTCACTTCAGTCCAAAAGGTCTCTTCTCTAAAACGACTAATATCTCTTCCGAAATTAATGCCCCAATCCTGCACCTCACTCTTAGGAAAGCGCAAAGAGGAAAATGGAATTTCAATTTCAACTATCCAAGCATCGTCAACTATTTTTACAGAACTCTGCCAAACTAAATTTAATGCGTCATCCCAGCCTGAAGCAAAAATTTTAGCGTCTAATTGTACCCCTCTACTTGTCGCACCAAAGAAAAATCCATTTTGTTCGTCATTGTACGTATCAATAAAAATTCCAAATAAATCCAAATTAGAATTATAATCATCTCGAGCAGAAAGAACGCGAGAAATTGAATCTGGATTGTCATAACAAATAGCCGAGAAATAAATTGCTCTATCATCATATAGAACACGCACCTCTGTTTCTTTTGTAGATTTTGCTCCGGGAATTGGTTTAAGTTGAATGAAATCTGAAACCATTTCAGCTGATTTCCATCCCGTTTCGTTTAAAGATCCATCAATTGAGATTTTTTCAGTAATCCGATTTGCATTTACTATTTTCTGACTTACTGCTCCAAGAGGCAATAAAAGACAAATTAGCAATCGAATTTTCATGCGACAAAGATACAGTCATTTACTAATTATCAAAGACAATAAAAAAATTATTCGGCCGAAACAGAATGAATGTTTCCCTCAGAAATTAAACTATCGCCTTTCATTTTTAGGAATAATTGAATAAGTGCAATTACATCTTTTTCACAATATATGCGAATGCGATCTAAGTCTTTTTCTTCGTAATAAACACGCGCGACATCCGCACCTGAAATATCATCTTTTGGTGTTGGAATTTGAAAAATATGACAAAGTAAAGCCAAGGAAGTATATGCTTTATAATCGCCAAATTTCCATAAGTCCATGGTATCCAAATGATTTATTTCCCAAGGCTTTTTTCCAGCAATATCAAGACTTGGAGGCAGGGAAATTCCATTTACCAACATTCTTCTACAGATATAGGGAATGTCAAATTCCTTAGAATTATGTCCGCAAAGAAGGTAATCTCGGGTTTCAATTAAGCTTTTAAATTGTTTTAACAGCGTTTCTTCATCATCGTGTGCGAAAGATTTCAAACGCATTGTTCTTCCCAAAGAATTTTCTTGAACGAAACCAACGGAAATACAAATAATCTTCCCGAATTCGGAGAGGATTCCGCCTTTTTCATTGTAAAGCATTTCATATGATTTTTCATCATTTTGAGCAAAGCGATTTTTTTGATTAAATAGCTCTTTTGTTTTTTCATCTAAATCCCCGTAAGCATAAGTTTGTGGGACAGTTTCAATGTCCAAAAACAGGATTTTTTC
>CAMDDR010000043.1:0-17419 GCA_945892995.1 Chitinophaga pinensis
AATTCATTGTCTAATTCTGTAGGAAATGGACCGCTTCCCACTCGAGTACAATACGCTTTAAAAATTCCTACAACTTTTCCGATTCTGGTTGGGGCAATTCCAAGACCAGTACAAGTTCCTGCAGTTACAGTATTTGATGAAGTAACAAAGGGATACGTTCCAAAATCAATGTCTAACATTGTTCCTTGCGCTCCTTCAGCTAGTATTTTTTTTCCTTCAAGCAAAGCTTTATTTAAAAAATGTTCGCTGTCTACAGCTTCCAAAGTTTTTAATTTTTCAAGACTTTCTAACCACGGTACCTCAAGTGAATTTAAATCGTACTCAAAACCTTCATAATGGGATAAAATTCCAATGTGTTTTTCAACAAGCGCCTGATATTTTTCTTTAAAATTTTCTGAAAATATATCTCCAACTCGTAAGCCATTTCTACCTGTTTTATCCATGTAGGTTGGACCAATTCCCTTTAAAGTAGAACCAATTTTATTTTTCCCCTTTGCTGCTTCAGATGCTGCATCAAGTAAACGATGAGTTGGTAAAATTAAATGTGCTTTTTTAGAAATATAAAGACGTTTTTTAAAATCAATTTTGTAGGGCGCAAGTTTATCAAGTTCTCCTTTAAATATAAGTGGATCAATTACAACTCCATTACCTACTAAATTAATAACATTAGGATGAAAAATACCAGAAGGAATTGTATTTAAAACATGTTTTATCCCTTCGAATTCTAATGTATGTCCTGCATTAGGCCCACCTTGGAATCTAGCAATAATATCATATTTTGGAGTTAAAACATCAACAATTTTTCCTTTTCCTTCATCGCCCCACTGAAGGCCTAATAAAACATCTACTTTCATGCTCACTTCTTAAAATAATTGTCTACTGCAGCTAGTGAATCTACTATTGAAAATACTTCCTGCATTTTAGTAATTTCAAATAATCTATTTAACCCACTATTTGGGCTTAGTAATAAAACATCTCCTTGATTAATACGTGCTTTTGTTAAAGTTTTTACCATAAATGCTATTCCACTTGAATTCGTATGAGAAAGTTCGCTAAGGTCAAAGACTATGTTCCAGTTTTTATTAGATGATAACACCTCATTTGCTATTGTTAAATCCGCATCTGAAAGAATTTTCCCTTCAAATCGAAAAATAATGAATGAAGTATTTTTTTTTACACTAAATATAACACTCATCTTATTGTTTTTTATTTTTCATCCCGTAAAAATAAAGTGAATGATGTTGAATTTTAAGATCAAATAGTTCTTCAACTGTCTCTTTTATTTGTTGAATTCGAGGGTCACAAAATTCAAAAACTTCACCTGAATCTGTACAGATAACATGGTCATGTTGCTTTGATCCATGGGATTTTTCAAATTGCGCTATGTTTTTTCCAAATTGATGTTTTCGAACAAGATTACAAGCAAGTAATAAATCAATTGTATTGTACAAAGTGGCCCTGGAAACTCGATAATTGTGATTTTTCATTTTAATATACAAGGACTCAATATCAAAATGCCCTTCATAGTTATATATTTCAACGAGTATGGCAAAACGTTCCGGTGTCTTTCGGTGCATATTTTGCTCTAGGTATGCTGCAAAAATATCCTTTACGGTTTTTTGTAATTCTTCAATTGTCATTTAGCAAAACAAATTTAAGTATTTATTTAGTTTTACTACTTTATGCTTTAAAATCACAAAGCAACTTTATCAACACTTTATGAACGATTAAGCAAAAAAAAAGAGGCCCTTGGGACCTCTTAATTATTTACTAGGTAAAAAAGCTTATTCGCCTTTTTCCATTTTTTCTTTTAATTCAGCAAGTGCATCGAAATCACCTAGTGTAGATTTTTCGGTATTCTCATTTACTTCTTTCACTGCTTGATCTGTAGATGAAACAGCTGCCTTTTTAGGAGCTTTAGCTGTTTTTGCAGCAGCACTTGGCTTAGCGCTTGAGCTTGGTCGATCTTCACCTTCTTCAAAAGTACGTGTATGAGAAACAACGATTTTCTTTAATTCTTTATTAAACTCAATTACTTTAAAATCTAGTGTTTCTTCAATTTTAGCATTCTGACCATCTTCTTTCTTTAAATGTTTTGCAGGACAAATTCCCTCAACACCGTAAGGCAATGAAACAATTCCTGACTTATCTTTCATTTCGATAATTGTACCGCTATGAATAGATCCATCAGAGAAAGTAGATTCAAAAACATCCCATGGATTTTCTTCTAATTGCTTATGACCTAGAGAAATTCTTCTGTTTTCACGATCTATTTCTAAAACAATCACATCCATTCCCTCTCCAACTTTGCAGAACTCAGAAGGATGTTTGATTTTCTTTTGCCAAGATAAGTCTGAAATATGAATCAATCCATCAACACCTTCTTCTAATTCTACAAATACTCCAAAATTGGTGAAATTTCTAACTTTTGCAGAGTGCTTGGAGCCAACAGCATATTTTGTTTCAATGTCATTCCATGGATCTGGCATTGATTGCTTAATTCCCAGGGACATTTTTCGGTCTTCACGGTCTAGAGTCAAAATAACTGCTTCTACAGTATCTCCAATACTCATAAAATCTTGTGCAGAACGTAAATGTTGAGACCAGCTCATTTCTGAAACGTGTATCAAACCTTCAACACCAGTTGCTAATTCGATAAATGCTCCGTAGTCAGCCATTACAACAACTTTTCCACTTACTTTATCTCCAACATTTAAGTTTGTATCTAAAGAATCCCATGGATGAGGTTGTAATTGTTTTAATCCAAGAGCGATGCGTTTTTTGTCATCATCAAAGTCTAAGATTACCACATTTATCTTTTGATCTAATTCTAACATTTCTTCTGGATGCGAAACACGTCCCCAAGATAAATCTGTAATGTGAATTAAACCATCAACACCTCCTAAATCGATAAATACACCGTAGGAAGTGATATTTTTTACAATACCTTCTAGAACTTGACCTTTTTCAAGTCCAGAAATAATTTGTTTTTTCTGTTCTTCTAATTCAGCTTCTATTAATGCTTTGTGAGAAACAACGACATTTCTAAATTCTTCATTGATTTTTACAACCTTGAATTCCATGTTTTTTCCAACGTACACATCGTAATCGCGAATAGGTTTTACATCAATCTGAGATCCTGGTAAAAATGCTTCAATTCCAAATACATCAACGATGAGTCCACCTTTGGTGCGGCATTTAACATAGCCAGTAATAATTTCTCCAGTACGTAAAACATCATTTACACGTAACCAAGCACTGTGCATGCGTGCAGTTTTGTGAGAAACGACTAATTGACCAGTCTTGTCTTCACGACATTCAACATAAACATCTACTAAATCACCAATTTTTAAATCAGCATTATAGCGAAATTCATTTGCTGCAACCACTCCCTCAGATTTATATCCGATGTTGATGATTACTTCTTTTTTTGTGATTAATGCAACTGTTCCTTGGATTACTTCTCTCTCGTTGATTGAAGTTAAGGTTTTTTCGTAACGATCAGACATTTCTGAACGTTGGATTTGATTGTAACCGTCTAATTGTAACGCTTCCCAATCAAAATCTGCAGTTCCCTGCGGGTTAATTGTTTCTGCCATTTGGCTTATAAGTTTTGTATTTCATCGCCTCTACACGAATGAAAGTAGGTTAGTAAAAAGGTCTTTTGTAGAGAATTGACCCACAATTAAGGGGTGCAAAGATAGTGAATTATTTTATAAACTAAAGAAAACAGATAGATTTTTTCTCTATGTATTAATACCTTTAAATATATTATATTTTTTTAGAATTCCTATATTCATGGGTAATAGAACAGCTTAAATTAAAATGTAATCTAAATTCTATTTTGTTTTTTATAATCTCTCTTTTTTTATCTTTGCAAACTTATGAAATACGCAGCAATAGATATTGGTACAAATGCCGCTCGACTTTTAATTGGAGAGCTTATTGAAGATAAAGGACAATCTTCCGTAAAAAAAATAACTTACCTAAGAATACCACTGCGTTTAGGAGATGATGTATTTGAAGATGGAAAAATCTCAAATACAAAACTTGAAATGTTTATCAAAACAATTTCTGTATTCTCTCTTTTAGCTCAAATTTATGATGTAAAAAATATAAGAGCAGTTGCAACCTCTGCAATGAGAATTGCTGAAAACAGTAAAAATGTTATAGAAGAAATAAACACACAAACTGGTGTGAAGATTGAAGTAATATCTGGAGATGAAGAAGCAAAATTGATTTTAGGAGGATTTTCATTGCTTAATATCCCCAAAAAAATAGCATTTATCGTAATTGATGTTGGAGGAGGGAGTACAGAAATTAGTGTTTTTGAGAATGGTAAACGTATCGCATCAAAGTCTTTTGAATTAGGGACAATTCGCATATTAAAAGGAAAAACTAGCCCTGAAATTTGGAGCGATTTAACAATGTGGATTAAGGAAAATGTTGATGTTTTAGAGGATCATTTACTATTTGGAACGGGTGGAAACATCCAAAAGGCCCATGATATTATTGCTCAAAAAGCGAATGACTCTCTATCTTTAATAGAAATTGAAAAACTTCAGGCTGAATTGGCACCCTTGTCTCTTACTGAAAGGATGAAACGTTTTTCAATTAAGGAAGAACGTGCAGATGTGCTTGTTCCAGCTCTAGATATTTATATTTATATTTTAAAAGAACTAAATATTCGTACCTTACAGGTTCCAAATATTGGGCTTTCAGATGGAATGATTTATGCCATGCACAAAGAAGAATTAGAAAAATAGTGATACAAAAACCTGCAATACCAAAAGGAACTCGTGATTTTTTACCACAAGATGTGGCAAGAAGGAATTATATTTTTGATACGATAAAGTCCGTTTTCAAAGTGTATGGCTTTGCTCCAATTGAAACTCCAAGTTTTGAATTATCCTCAACCTTAATGGGGAAATATGGCGAAGAAGGTGATCGCTTAATCTTTCGGATTTTAAATTCTGGAGAAAAGATGAAACGTGCAGATCTTTCAGCACTTCAAGAAGATAATTTACCGCGATTTGCAAATTCACTATCTGAAAAAGCATTGCGCTATGATTTAACCGTTCCTTTTGCACGCTTTGTTGTCCAGCATCAAAATGAATTGACTTTTCCTTTTAAGCGTTATCAAATTCAAGCAGTTTGGCGTGCGGATCGCCCTCAACACGGTCGTTATCAAGAGTTTTTTCAATGCGATGCTGATGTTGTTGGAAGCGATTCATTGCTCTGTGAATTAGAATTAATTCAAATTTTTGATGCTGTTTTAAGTCGATTTAATTTACCAGGATTCACGATAAAAATCAATAATCGCAAACTGCTTTCAGGAATCGTAGAATTAATAGGAGAAAGTGAAAAATTAGTTGATATCGTAGTTGCTATTGATAAGCTGGATAAAATTGGTGAAGAGGGTGTAATAACTGAATTAGAAAATAAAGGAATCTCAAGTGAAGCGATTGTTGCTATTCAACCTTTATTCGATTTACAAGGAACAAATAAAGAAAAGTTAGATAAAATGGCAACATTTCTTTCTGAATCGAAAATTGGCTTAAAAGGAGTTGAAGAGTTGAGAAGTATCTTTTCACTACTCGATAAAATTGGATTTAATCATGAAAAAATTGAATTCGATATTACATTAGCACGAGGTTTAAATTACTATACTGGGGCAATTTTTGAAGTGCTTGCCCACGATGTTAAAATGGGAAGTATTTGTGGTGGTGGAAGATACGATGATTTAACTGGTCTTTTTGGACTAAAAGATTTATCTGGTGTTGGCATCTCATTTGGTGCAGATCGTATTTATGATATTTTAAAAGAATTAGATTTATTCCCAAAATACTTGACTGAAGGATTGACGGTTTTATTTGTAAATTTTGGAGAAAAAGAGTCTGAAATAGCATTAAAATTAGCAGTTTCTCTGCGAAAAAATTTGATTGATTGTGAAGTTTACCCTTCTCCTGCAAAAATGCAAAAGCAGTTAAAATACGCCAATGATCGTGGTGTAAAATTTGTTGCAATTATTGGAGAAGAAGAAATGAAACTTGGAAAAATTACATTAAAAAATATGGAGTCAGGTGAACAAATTTTAATGGATAAGGCCTCATTTATTAATTATTTTAAAATAACAAAATGAAAAAAATTGCTTTACTATTTTGTGTCACTATAGTGTTTGTATCTTGCAAAAGCAAAAAAGGTTCTTGGACTTCCGCGGATAAGGAAAAAGCTCGAAAAGAAGTAGAAAAATTTACCTCATCTTTGGATATTTTAGGAAAAAACAAAGATCTTTGTTTTAACTGTTATTTGTCTGCTATTGAGAAGAAATATGAAAATAATGATAGTGCATCAAAAGATGTTGCTGGTCGCGATCTGATTCTAATGGATTGTGCTATTAAATACCTGCATTACTAAAATCAATTGAGATTTGGGTTAAAAAGCATCTCTACATGTGGAATTCCATCTTCTAAGTATTCTTTTCCGGTAGATACAAATTGATGAGCCATGTAAAAAGGCTCTAAATGCTTTTGAGCAGAAATACGAATTGCGCCAGCTCCAAATTCAGCTTTTGAAAACTCAATACATTGCTTCATAAGCAAATGCCCGTTTCCATTTCCTCTTAGTGCTTGCGTCATAACGACTCTACCAATAGAAACTTCTTTGTAGGATAAGCCAGGTGGAACAATTCGAGCAGTAGCAACAATATCTCCAACGCCAGTTCTGCATATTACATGATAGCATTTTTTATCTTTTCCATCTAATTCCATATAGGGGCAATTTTGCTCTACGACAAAAACTTTTATGCGTAGCGCAATAATATCATGGAACTCAGAAGTGCTCAGTTCTTGAAATGTCTTAAATTGAAATTGAAGTCCCATAAAATAAAAGTACTAACTTTATTAAAATCTTACACACCTAAAGTAGGTCTTTTATTAAAATATTTTTCCTGGATTTAAAATTCTATTAGGATCAAATACACCTTTTATTTGACGCATTAAATTCAAAGTGATTTCCGGAAAGGCAATATCCATATATTGTTTTTGAACCAATCCGATGCCATGTTCTCCAGATATAGTGCCTCCAAGTTTTATCACTTGAGTAAATATTTCTCGAATAGCAAGGGACAACTCTTTTTCCCAAAATTCATCACTTAGATCGCCTTTAATAATGTTTACATGAAGATTTCCATCTCCCGCATGGCCATAACAAACAGATTTAAAACCATACTTTTTGCCAATTTCTTTCACCTGATAAAGCAATTCTGGAAGCGCAAATCGAGGGACAACGGTATCCTCTTCTTTGTAAATAGATTGAGCTTTTACAGCTTCTGCAACTTTTCTTCTCAAGCTCCAAAGTGTTGTTTTTTGTGCTTCTGAATCGGCAAATAATATTTCATCCGTTTCAAAATTTTCTAGGACCGAGAATATTTTTTCGCACTCTAACATCAATTGCTCTTGATCAAATCCGTCTACTTCAATTAATAAATGTGCTTGGTGATTATCAGCAACAGGAACTGAAGTCTCACCCATAAATTCTTTTGTCCAAATTAAAGCATCCCGTTCCATAAATTCAAGTCCACTCGGTGTTATTCCAGCTTGAAATATTGCAGCAACTGCCTCGCATGCTTTTTGAGCATCAAAAAATGGAACTAGCATTAATAAATCATGTGTTGGATGCGGAATTAATTTCAACACTATTTTTGTGATAATTGCTAGAGTTCCTTCAGAGCCTACCATTAATTGTGTTAAATTATAACCGGTGGCATTTTTTAAGACATTCGCGCCAGTCCAAATAACTTCGCCTGTAGGCAATACAACTTCCAAGTTTAATACATAATCTTTTGTCACGCCATATTTTACAGCTTTAGGACCACCAGAATTTTCAGACACATTTCCACCGATAAAACAAGAACCTTTACTTGCTGGATCTGGTGGATAAAAAAGTCCTTTTTCCTTAACTGCATCTTGTAAAACTTGAGTAATTACGCCAGGTTCGGTTATTACTTGGTGATTTTTTTCGTCAATTTTTAGAATTTTATTAAACTTCTCCATTGAAAGCAAAACACCTCCATTAATTGGCAGAGAACCTCCACTGAGTCCTGTGCGAGCACCTGCAGGTGTTACTGGAATTTTTTCTGCGTGACAATAACGCATAATCTCAGATATTTCTGAGACACTTGTTGGCTTTAAAACTATTGCAGGCGGATAACTTAAATCTTCTGTTTCATCGTGCCCATATTCAACAAGCGTATCATAAAGAACAAATGCTTTCTCTTTTAAAAGAGTAGTGAGGTGTTCAATCTGAGTGGAGTTAATGCTAATTTGCATTTTTTGTACTAGTTATTCAGTAAAAATAACAATTAGCTACGAATTGATGCAATTCAATCGAAAATTGTAATTTTAAGGCAAAATTAAAATTAGATGTCCAAGGAAGTTTATATTGTTGACGGAATTCGAACAGCAATTGGTAGTTTGGGTGGAACATTGGCCACAATGCGAGCAGATGATTTAGCTGCTTTTGCTATCAAAAGTTTAATCGATCGTCATCCTAATTTAGATCTTAATGCAATCGAAGATGTAATTCTTGGTTGTGCAAATCAAGCTGGTGAAGATAATCGAAATATAGCAAGAATGGCTGGATTGTTGGCCGGACTTCCGGTTGGAGTAGCTGGCGAAACAGTGAACCGTTTGTGTGCATCTGGAATGGCAGCAACAATTAATGCTGCAAGAGCAATTAAAGATGGAGCAGGAGAATTGTACATTGCTGGTGGTGTTGAACATATGACTCGTGGACCATGGGTAATTTCAAAAACTTCAACTGCATTTGGAAGAGATGCGCAAATGTATGATTCTGCCTTTGGTTGGCGGTTTATAAATCCCAAAATGGAGGAACTTTATGGCGTTGATTCTATGGGAATGACGGCAGAAAATTTGGTGGAAAAATATGGTATTGAAAGAGAAGCTCAAGATAAATTTGCTTGTTGGTCGCAAGAAAAAGTAGCTAAAGCACAAGCATCTAGTTTTTTTGATGGCGAAATCGCAAAGTTAACAATTCCCCAAAAGAAAAAAGAATCAATTATATTTCAAAAAGATGAATTTGCTCGATCAAATACGAGCTTAGAAAGTTTAGCAGGATTAAAACCAGCATTTAAAAAAGATGGATCTGTTACCGCTGGAAATTCTTCTGGTTTAAATGATGGTGCAGCCGCTTTGTTGATTTCTTCTGGCGAAGGACTCATTAATCATAATTTAAAACCATTGGCAAGAATTGTTAGTGCTGCAGTTGCTGGTGTAGAGCCAAGTATTATGGGGATTGGACCGGTTTTGGCATCTCAAAAAGCACTAGAAAGAGCAGGTTTGACCCTTGCAGATATGGATATTTTAGAATTAAACGAAGCTTTTGCAGCACAAGTTTTAGCTTGCACTCGTGCGCTAGGAATTGCAGATAATGACCCACGAATCAATCCAAACGGAGGTGCTATTGCTTTAGGTCATCCACTTGGAATGTCGGGAGCTCGTCTACTTTTGACAGCTGCAAGGCAACTTCAAGAAAGCTCAAAGCGTTATGCTCTTGTAACAATGTGTATAGGTGTTGGTCAAGGTTATGCTACGATACTAGAAAGAACTTAATTTTAAATGATAATCTAGAGGTGAAAAGACAGTTTTTTATTTTATTACTTTTAACTATTCTAATCTGTTCTTGTAAAAAGAAACAAACTACTTGGAATAGCGATTGGTCTGCACCTATTATTTCAGATACAATTAGTCTTTCCAATTTATATAACGATTCAACTCTAGTTTCGAGTAATCAAACTTCAATTGATTTAAATTTAAGTCGAACTATTTTAAATCTTGGTCTTTCTGACCTTGTAGGTTTTCCAGATACAACTATTAATCAAATCTTCAATCTAAATTTCAGCTTAAGTAATGTCCCTGCTGGTTATACTTTTGCAAATACAATCGAAGAACATTCCTTTGATTTAAATGACGTACAATTAAAAAAAGTTGATGTTTCCTCTGGCACGATCAAGTTGAAGGTTTTTAATTCTATTGCTACCAAAGTTTATTTTAAAATTATTTTACCCGGAATTACAAAAAATGGACTTGCTTTTGAGCAGATTTTTTTCGTTAATGCTGGCACAAATGCCCAACCAGGAAGCGCAGAGGAACTCTTAGATATATCTGGTTACTCATTTGACTTAAGAGGAGTAAATGGTTTAGGATATAATAAACTTCAATCACAATTAATTATTACCTCTGATCCAACTGGTCCATCAGTTGCAATATCTTCAAACAATGATTTTTCTTTTTCAGCTGAGTTGAGTGGTTTGAAATTTAGTTATGCAAAAGGGTATTTTGGAAATACTTTGATTTCTGAAACTGCAGAATTACTTGTACCCTATTTTAATTCCATCGTTGCGGGAAATTTGGATTTACCAAGTGCTAATTTAGATTTCGAAATTGAAAATGGGATGAAATTTGGAATAAAAGGTAAGATAATTAGCGCTGAAAATACAAATTCTAGCGGAAACACTTCGCAATTGGTTTCCTCTAACTTGGGAAATGATTTTTTGATTTCTCCGGCAACAGGCTCCTGGAATAGTTTACAAACTTCAAGTCAACATTTGATTTTTTCTGCTACAAATAGCAACATTGAAAATTATTTAGAAAATTTAGGGTCTTCCCACCAATTGGCATATCAATTACAGTTAAATCCATGGGGGAATGTTTCAGGTGGGAACGATGAGATTTTTGCAAATAGTCGCCTTAAAATCAAAATTAAATCGCAAATTCCTTTAATAGTTGGTGCAGATGGCTTAACACTCAGAGATACTTTTAACATAGACTTAAAGCAGAATTCTAATAAAACTCATTCAAAATTAGGGCTAATAAGCTTAAGTGCAACGAATGCTTTTCCCTTAGCCTGTGAGCCGATTTTATATTTGCTCAATGAAAATGGTTCTATTTTGTATACAATTAATGCAACTAGTCAAATTTATTCCAGCTTATTGGGTTCTTTAAATAATCAATCTGGATTATTTGAAAAATCTTCTTTGCTTGATTTTGTCTTAACAGAAGATATTGTAAAGAATCTTGATAATATTAAAAAAATTATTGTTCAAGCTAAATTTGATACACCAAGTCCATCTTCTGGAATAAATGAAGTACAATCCATTCCATTTGGTGCTTTTTTAGCTGTAAAATTGAGATTAAAGTTAAACGCTGAAATTATCTATTAATGAAATATATTTTTCTTTTTAATTTTCTTTTTGTCATCTTTCTATTTAAGGCCCAACATTGGTGTCCGGTTCAACATGACACATTGATTAAAAGCAAAAATGAAATTATTTTTTCAGGTTGTGCAAATTATTCTTCAACGTCACTGAATAATTCTCTCACAAAAAAATTATTCTATGGTGGAGAAATCACAGATGCTACTAAAGACAAAAGTTTTAAATTACATGGCGATTTAAATCGCTTTGGGACTGATATAAGTGCAGAAATTGAATACCGAAACTTTTCTGTTAATTTATTAAAGCACAAAAATTGGGGGTTTGTCGTAAAAGCAGGGTATTACTCTTTTCTTGCTGCGCAATATTCAAAGGATTTATTCGGAGTGACTTTTTATGGAAATGAAATGTACCAGGGGCAACTTGCTTCCTTTTCAGGAACTGAAATTTCATCTTATTCTTTTGAGAAATTAGGCTTTGGTTGGCTAGATAAAAAATCTAAATCTTCAGTCTCTTTAAATATGTTTAATTTGACAAATACTCTTTCTGCAAAAATTAATACAGGAGGAATATACCAATCAAATGAGGGAGATACATTAATTGTTCTTTTTGACGGGGAAGCTAGTTTTATAAACTCAAAAAGTTTTTCTAATGGATTGGGATTAGGACTTGATTTCGATATTAGAATTCCCATGACTTATAAATCAGATGAATCAAATTACATTCAATTTCTAGGCCGAAATTTAGGGCTGGTTTCGCTAACTCAAGCACAAACAATCTATAGAGCTGATTCAGTTTATACTTTTACCGGATTTACTTTCGATCAATTACTAAACAATGGAGATATTCTTTCTTCACCGGCCAATATCTTAGATTCTGTTGGTATTACAAAATCTGAAAAAAAATCTATTCTTTTTCTTCCTGGTTTTCTTCAAGTATCCAAATTAATCAATGAAAATTCTAAAAACCGCTTGCAAGAATTTTATGGCATACGAATGTATCTTTCTTCTATTTATACACCAATGATATTTATTGGAGCAAATTATCGGGTTGCAAAGAATTTAAATATAGGATTAAATGGAAGTTATGGTGGTTTTGCTTCCTATCGCTTAGGAATGTACTCTTCTTTAAAAATTCGAAATTGGAACCTTGCTTTGTCGAGTGAAAATTTGATAAGTAAAAATGGTGAATCTTTAATACTTCGAGTACAATGCGGATTTTAATAAGCTTTATAATCTTGTGTGTTTCATTGCTGAGCTATGGACAGAATAATTTTTTTAAAATGTATTCTGGATCTGGTTACGATCGTGGTGAAGGGATTGTTCAGTTAGAAGATTCAAGTTATGTTGTTACAGGAAGTTCAAGTAGTTGGGGAGAGAGTTCACAAGCTTTTCTACTGAAAATTGATACGGTAGGAAATTATTTATGGAGTCAAAGTTATGGCGGGCCAGAATCAGAAGCAGGGAAAAGGGTTTTGTACAATGCTGATTTAGGTTTCTATGTCGCAGGATTTTCAAATTCTTTTGGCTCAGGAGATTTTGATGCCTATCTTGTAAAAACTGACCTTAACGGGAATAAATTATGGGAAAAAACCTATGGAAAACCAAGTAATTGGGAACGAATTAATGACGCAATTTGGACAAAAGACTCAACAATTTTAATGGTTGGAGAAGTTCAAGCTACAAATGGCGCAGCATCTGATATTCTTATTATTCATGCTGATAAAAATGGTGATACTTTGTGGACAAAAACCTTTGGGAGCATTGGGGAAGATAGAGCAAATACAATTATAAGTGTTCAGGATTCACTTTTTATGATTGGTGGTGAAATGTTTATCCCTGACTCAAATCTTGTAAAAGGTTTTATCCTTAAAATGAATACCGCTGGAGATATTATTTGGCAAGATACGATTACTGATTTAGCCGGAAAATACGGCGTTACTGATTTGTCTCTTGGGGTAAATGTAATTTATGCCGTTGGCTTCCGTGAAATAAATCCAGAAAATTTTGACGATTATGCAGGTAAATTTGATATAAACGGGACCCTTATATTTCAGTATACAAAACAAGATTTAGTGCAAATAGAGTCTAATTATTTTAGTGAAATTTCTTTCTTGCCGAGTCAAAATAAAATTGCAATTGCCTATCGAACTCTAAATCCTGGATTTGGAGAACAAGATTATGACATTGTCGTTGCTAATTTTGATGGGGTTGATCTTTATTGGTTAGATCAGTTTCGCACCATCAATAATGAGGGCTTAGATGAAGCCGGACAGGTATTAGCCACAAATGATGGAACTTACATAACTGTAGGAACAAATGCATCAACAGGGCTTTTTGAAAATACAAGTAATGGTGGTTCGCATATTTATGTAATGAAAGTTGGTGCAAATAATGTTTTTCCAATTACTTATAACGTTAATACTCTTAACCAGTTGGTTGAAATCGAAAGTCTTGGATCTACAATTCAAGCTAAAATTTCGCCAAATCCTTTTAATGAAGAAATTACTATTTCGTTATCTTCTGAAATTCCTATTCAAGGAATTATCTATAATGCTTTATTAGAAGAGGTTTTACAGTTTGATATTTTTGGAGAAACAACAATTGAAACTAGTAATTTGAGTCCAGGCGCCTATTTTGTCAAATTAGGAGATAGTTTCCATCAAAAAATAATCAAGGTAAATTAATTCTTCTTTCTTCGATCTAATTCTTTGATTATCAAAGAAAGTTCTCTGCCTGTTTGTCCAGCTACTGAAGTATTTTCATCTGCTCGCCTCAATAAATAGGGAATCACTTCTTTTACAGGTCCAAAAGGAACATATTTTGCTACTTTAAAACCAGCATTTGATAAATTAAAAGAAATGTGATCGCTCATTCCAAGCAATTGGGCGAAGTAAAATTTATCATTGTCCCTTGAAATTTGCTTTCTCTCTAATTCTTGGGTTAACAATAATGAACTTTCTTCATTGTGTGTGCCTGCACAAAGCGCAAAAAGCATTTCATGTTCCAGGATGAATTTTAAAGCTGTATTGTACGCATCGTCACTTGCATTTTTATCTGGATAAATTGGGGAAGGATATCCTAGTTTTTGAGCGCGCGCTCTTTCTTTTTCCATGTATGCGCCTCGCACTAATTTTATTCCATATTTTATTCCATGCTTTTTTGCGTTTTCAGAACAACTGGTAAGAAATTCTAAGCGGTCATGACGGTACATTTGCAATGTATTGTATACGATTGCTTTTTCAAGATTGTATTTTAACATCATTTCCAGCGCCCAAGTGTCAATTATTGCTTGAATCCACGATTCTTCTGCATCAATGAAAACAGGAATCATTGCATTATGTGCAGCAGCACAAATTCGCTCAATTCTATTTTTTATTCCTTCTAATTCAAGTATTTGTGATTCATTGAGAATACAATTCTGATCGGAAGCCATTTCTAATAAATTAATACTGCCAATTCCTGTTACTTTAAATACTGCAAAAGGTATATTTATATTGTTTCTTCCTTCTTGAATTGTCTGAATAATTATTTCAACTGTTTGCTCGAAATCTTCATCTGTCGTTTTTCCTTCTATAGAATAATCTAAAATTGTCCCAACTTTAAAAGTTGCTAATTCCTCCATTTTATTTCTGCAATCTTCAATGCTTTCACCACCACAAAATTGTTTGAAAATGGTCGCTTTAACAATTTTACGAATCGGTAAACGCAAACTTAGGGCAAAATTAGTAGCTACTTTTCCAATTTTTACAATTATAGGAGACGAAACAATCTTAAACAACCAATATGCTCTTTTTAAATCAGGAGTAGATTTACTCTTAAAGGCAATCTCTGTATTTTCGAAGGATAACATGGCACAAAAGTAATTGCTTTTTTATTACGAATTTGAGTTCAGAAAAGTTTAATTAATTTTGATGTCAAATTAGAAAATGAAAATTATAAAGGCTACTAATTATCAGGTAGAAATTGGCTCTATTCTTGAAAGTTCATTTTCCAATGTCTTATCAGCCTTCTCATCGCATAAAATTATTATAATTGTTGATGAAAACACCCATGATAATTGCTTAGATTATTTAATTACTTCTTTCAACGAACTTGAGCGCGCAGAAATTGTTTTGCTGCCAACTGGCGAAACAAATAAAGTCATGGAAGTGTGTTTTCAAGTTTGGCAAGCACTTACAGAGTACAATGTTTCTCGAAAAGATTTAATTATCAATCTAGGTGGCGGAATGGTTTCAGATATGGGTGGATTTATCGCTTCTATTTACAAACGAGGATTAAAATTTATAAATGTTCCAACTTCACTTCTTGGAATGGTAGATGCAGCTATTGGGGGCAAAAATGGCATCGATTTAGAGGGATATAAAAATCAATTGGGTACATTCTCCCATCCTTCACATATTTTTATCGACCCACTATTTTTAGCAACGCTTCCCGGGGAGGAAATTTTTAATGGCTATGCTGAAATGCTAAAACATGCGCTAATTCAAGATAAGGATTTATGGTTGAAAATTCAAAAAATTCATTCTGAAAATGATTTAATTCAACTTGATGTTATCCATAGTTCTGTTTTGATAAAAACAAAGATTATCGACAAAGATCCATTAGAAGGAGGATTGCGAAAAATTTTGAATTTTGGTCACACAATTGGTCATGCTCTTGAGGGCTACCAATTAAACAAAAGACAAATTTCTCATGGTCATGCAGTAGCTTTAGGAATGTGCGCCGAAGCACATATTTCTATGAAAAAAAAATTTATTTCTTTAGAAGAATTTAGAGATATTGAAGCAACAATTACAGCAAGTTTTCCGATGGTGTCAATTGAACTCGATGAGGTGCCAGAAATAATTTCCTTTATGTATCAAGACAAAAAAAATCATTCCGGAAAAATTTTATGTAGCTTACTAAAGGGAATTGGATCTGCAGTTTATGATATTGAAATAAATGAAGCTGAAATCGGAGAAGCTTTGCTTCATCTTAATCTGTTGGCGAATAACCCAAATTAAATTAGCGCCTTTATCTCTGAGATAATTCGATTTGCTAGTTTGTTTGCTGCTTCTTCATCGCTTGATTCAGAATAAATCCGAATAATTGGCTCCGTATTACTTTTTCGTAGATGCACCCATTCTTTTTCGATGTATATTTTAACACCATCAGTGGTATCTACTTCCTCATGGACATATTTTAGCGCCATCTTTTCTAAAATACGATCAACATCGATTTCAGGTGTCAATTCAATTTTATTTTTGGAAAAAACATACTTTGGATAACTATCTCGCAAAGCAGTCATCGATTTTTTTTCTATAGCAAGATGAGTAAGAAATAAGGCAATTCCAACCAAGGAATCACGTCCATAATGCAAGTCTGGATAAATTATACCGCCATTTCCTTCTCCACCAATTACGGCATTTACTTCTTTCATTTTAGCTACAACATTTACTTCTCCAACTGCAGCAGCAGCATATATTTGTCCTTTTTCTTCAGTGATATCTCGTAAAGCCCTAGTTGATGATAAATTTGAAACGGTTGCTCCTGGCGTATGTTTTAAAACATAATCAGCAACAGCAACTAAGGTGTATTCTTCTCCAAACATAGAGCCATCTTCGCAGACAAATGCTAAGCGATCAACATCAGGGTCAACTGTAATTCCAATAGCAGCTTTTTGAACTTTCATTGCCTGAGACAAATCTTTCAGGTTTTCAGGCAAAGGTTCAGGATTGTGAGGAAAATCTCCGTTTGGTTCGCAGTACATTTCTGTTATTTGTGAAATACCAAGCGCTTTTAGAAGAGCTGGGACAAAAATCCCACCACTGGAATTCACGGCATCTACAACAATCTTAAAATTTGCTTCTTTAATAAGCTTTGAATCCACAAGTGGGAGCGATAAAATTGCAGCAATGTGCTTTTGCATGTAGGAGTCATCGTTTCTTATTGAACCTAAGTCGTCGACTTCTGCGAATTCAAAATCTTGATTTTTTGCTATTTCTAAAAGCATTTCTCCTTCTGCTCCAGAAATAAATTCTCCCTTTTCATTCAACAACTTTAGTGCATTCCATTGTTTTGGATTGTGACTTGCAGTTAAGATTATACCACCTTGTGCATTTTCCATGGGAACTGCAATTTCAACAGTTGGAGTTGTAGATAAACCTAAATTTACAACATCTATGCCCAAGCCAATTAAGGTTGA
>CAMDDR010000044.1:0-17381 GCA_945892995.1 Chitinophaga pinensis
GATGAAAAATTTACCCTGCAAATTGACTATGTTGCAAAACCAGATGAAAGAACTGTTAATGGCAGCGCTGCAATTACATCTGATAAGGGCTTATTTTTTATAAATCCAAAAGGAGAAGATAAATCTAAAATGCCACAGATATGGACACAGGGAGAAACAGAATCAAATTCAGTTTGGTTTCCAACAATTGATGCTCCAAATACAAAAACGACAGAAGAAATTCTAATGACAGTTGAGGATAAATATGCAACCCTCTCCAATGGTAAATTAATTTTCTCAAAAAAGAATTCAGACGGCACACGCACTGACCATTGGAAACAAGATTTGCCGCATGCTCCTTATTTATTTATGATGGCTGTTGGAGAATTTAAAGTTGTTAAGGATTTCTATACCCGTCCTGATGGTTCAAAAATGGAAGTCAACTATTATGTAGAAACGGAATTTGAGAAAGATGCGAAAGCAATTTTTGGGGAAACACCGGCTATGATAAAATTCTTTTCTCAAAAACTTGGAATCGAATATCCTTGGGATAAATATACCCAAATTGTAGTTAGAAATTATGTTTCTGGGGCAATGGAAAATACTGGTGCTGTAATTTTTGGAGATTATGTTTACAAAAATGAACGTGAATTATTAGATAATAATGATCAATCTACAATAGCACACGAATTGTTTCATCATTGGTTTGGAGATTTGGTGACCTGTGAATCTTGGGCAAATTTACCCTTAAATGAATCTTTCGCTAATTATTCTCAGTATCTATGGGACGAGCACCGATACGGAATAGATGAAGCTGATTACCAAGGATCCAATGAAGCAGAAAGTTATTTTAATTCGGCTTGGGAAAACTATCACAATTTAATTTGGTTTGAACACCCTGATAAAGAAAATATGTTCGATGGACACTCCTACGCTAAAGGAGGAAGGATTTTACACATGCTGAGAAATTATCTTGGAGATGAGGTTTTCTTTAAAGGGCTAAATAGTTATCTCGTTAATAATAAATTTAAAACTGCTGAATTTCATAATCTTAGAATGGCTTTTGAAGAGGTTTCTGGGGAAGATCTTAATTGGTTTTTTGACCAGTGGTTTTTAGGTAAAGGGCACCCAATAGTACATACTTCTCAAGTAATAAATCCTGAGAATAATACTGTTACTATCAATGTAAAACAAAAGCAAAATACCGACGATTTTCCTTTGTATAAACTCCCTGTAAATATCGCTATTTGGGATGCTAATGGAAAACGAACTGAAAAAATTGTAGTCGAAAATTTAGAGGAGGATTTTATATTTTCATATGTCGGTGAATTAAAAAATATTCTCTTTGATGTGCAACAAATGCTTTTAGGAAAATATTTTGAAGATAAACCCTTAAGTCAATATGTTCATCAATATTATAATTCTTCAAGATACAAAGCAAGGGCTACAGCTATTGCTATGGCGCAACGATCAAAAAATAGTGACAGCGAAAAATTACTTTTTGATGCCTTAAAAGATCCTTTTTGGAATATCCGAATACTTGCACTTCCTTCAATTGAAAATGTAAAAAATGACTTGGGTATTGAAACTTTAGCTCGAATTAAAGAATTAGCTAAAAGTGATCCAAAATCGCAAGTTAGGGTTGCAGCACTTAAAACCTTGTGTGCTTTAGAAGACAGCGTTGCAGCCACTGAACTACTCAAAGCTGCTATAAGTACTGATCAATCCTATGCAGTTATCTCTGCAGCTCTTGCATTATTGACGGAAATAAATCCTGAAGAAGCCTTAATCGTAGCAAGAAAATTAATGAAAGATGAAAATGCTACACTTAATGTTTCAATTGCTGGGGTTTTACAAGAATTAGGCACTGAAGAAGATATTGTATTTTTTGATAAAAATTTAAAGAATAATAGTTTTAAGGGGTATGATGAATTAAATGTCTTTGTAGCTTATGTTGTATTAATATTAAGAATGGAAATAGATTTACAAGAAAAATCACTTGAATTTTATACCTTCTTAAAGGAAAAAGGTGGCGCTGCAGTGCAACTCTATTTTGGACAAATAATTGAATACAGTAATTCTATTTATCTCACTAAAATTGAAGAGTTAGATGCAGAAATAGCAGAATTGGAAGAAGCTAAATCTTTTGGGACTGTCTTTGAAAAAAAGAAGTTAAAACAACGCTACGAAGATTTAATTGCCAATTTAACCTTGCTAAGTCCGCCAATACCTTTGGATTAAGAATACTTATTTCTTATGAAGAATAGTTGCTGAAGCCTGCGCAGTTGGCATGATTGTAATATCATTAATTGTCACATGAGCCGGTCGAGAAGTTACAAACCAGATTGCTTCGGCTACATCATTTGCAAGTAAAGCCTCAAATCCGTCATATACGGAATTTGCCGTTTTAACATCTCCTTTAAATCGCACAAACGAAAATTCAGTTTCTGCTGCTCCAGGAGCAATATTTGTGACTTTTATTCCATGTGAAACTAAATCTATTCGCATCGCTTTTGAAAGTGCATCAACTGCATGTTTTGTAGCACAATAAACATTACCGCCAGGGTAAACCTCTTTTCCAGCAATGCTAGATATATTAACAATCTGTGAGAATTCATGAAGTTTTAGAAAGGGAATAATTGCTTTTGAAACGTATAACAAACCTTTGATATTGGTGTCAATCATTCGCTCCCAATCATCTGTGAGGGCATTTTCTATTGAAGATCTTCCCACTGCTAATCCCGCATTATTAATAAGGATATGAATGTTATTTTTGATGATGTCAGGAAGTGAATTAATCGACTGAATAACTTCTTTTTCATTCCGGATGTCAAGTTCTAGGCAATGTATATTGACAGTATCATTTTGCAAGGAAACTTTCAATTGCTCTAATTTGTCTTTTCTTCTAGCAACTAAAACAAGTGAAAACCCATTTTTTGCAAAAATATGTGCACACGCTTCTCCAAATCCGGAGGATGCTCCTGTAATAAATACGTATTTTTTCATGTTGCAAATTTCAGTAGAAAATTTCTATTTTGATTTATTTATGTCAATTTAACAATAAAAAAAGACAAAATGACATAAAAATTAACTTGGCATATAGATTGACTATTTTATTTCAAATAAAAAACAAAATGAAAAAAAATACAATCAAGTCAGGTAAAATTAACGTTCAAACGGAAAATATTTTTCCCATAATTAAGAAATTTTTATACTCAGATCACGAAATATTTTTACGTGAATTAGTTTCCAATGCTGTCGATGCATCTCAAAAATTACGCGTTCTTTCAGCAAATGGAGAATATAAAGGTGAACTTGGAGATTTGAAGGTAGAAGTAATATTGGATCGCGATGCAAAAACAATTACCATTCGAGATGCTGGAATCGGAATGTCTGCTGAAGAAATTGATAAATATATCAATCAAATTGCGTTTTCTGGGGCAGAAGAATTTGTAGAAAAATACAAAGGAAAAGAAGGTGCTGAGCAAATTATAGGTCATTTTGGACTTGGTTTTTATTCAGGATTTATGGTGTCAGAAAAAGTGCAGATTCGCAGTAAATCTCGCCATGAGGGAGAAAAAGCAATTCAATGGGAAAGTAACGGATCTCCCGACTATACAATTATTGAAATTGACAAAACAACACAAGGAACTGACATCGTTTTATTTATCTCTGAAGAATCAAATGAGTTTTTGGAAAAAGAACGGATTTCAGGAATCTTAACAAAATACTGTAAGTTTTTGCCAATTCCTGTGTTTTTTGGTGACAAAACAGAATACATCGACTCGCCAGAAGGGGAAAAAGATGACAAAGGAAATATAAAGCGATTAGCTATTGAAGTTCCAAATCAAATTAATAATCCTTCTCCTGCCTGGACGAAAGCACCTGTAGATTTGAAGGACGAAGATTATTCTTCATTCTACAGTGAATTGTATCCCTCAACCTTTGACAAGCCTCTCTTTCATATTCATTTGAATGTAGATTATCCTTTTAATTTAACGGGTATTCTCTACTTTCCAAAAATTAAAGAGAATGTTGAAGTTCAGAGAAATAAAATAAATTTATATTCCAATCAAGTCTTTATTACGGATAGCGTTGCGGAAATTGTGCCTGAATTCTTAACACTTTTACATGGAGTAATTGATTCTCCAGATATTCCTTTAAATGTTTCTAGGTCTTATTTACAAAGTGATGGCAACGTCAAAAAAATAGCTTCACACATCACCAAAAAAGTGGCGGATAAATTAGCAGATATGTTCAAAAAAGACCGCAAGGATTTTGAAGATAAATGGAGTGATCTACAAATATTTGTTCAATATGGAATGTTATCTGATGAAAAATTTGCTGAAAAAGCTGCTGGTTTTTCCTTATTGAAAAATACAGATGGGCTTTATTTTACTCCGGAAGAATACAAAGAAAAAATTGCAGCACTTCAGGTTGATAAAGACAAAAAAACAGTTTGTTTGTATACCAATAACCCGGAAGAACAATTCTCCTTTGTTAAAAAAGCAAAAGAAAGAGCTTACGATGTTCTTCATTTAGAAGGCCCTTTGGTTTCTCATTGGATTCAAAAACTCGAGCAATCAATGGAAAATACGAGTTTTGTTCGTGTTGATTCTGACACACTAGACAAGCTAATTCGCAAAACAGATGAACTTCCTTCAAAAATTTCAAAAGAGGAAGAAGAAAAGTTAAAGCCTGTTTTTGAAGAATGCTTAAATAAAGAAAAATATACTGTTCAATTTGAAAGCATGAGTGAAAGTGATTCTCCAATGATTATTACGCAACCAGAATTTATTCGACGAATGATGGAACAGCAAAAATTAGGTGGAGGTGGAATGTTCGGAGCTTTTCCAGAAATGTTTACGCTCGTTGTAAATGCAAATCATCCAAAAATTGCTCAGCTTCTAACTAAAAAAGCAAAGGATCAAAAGGCAAGCGTAAAGCAACTTACAGATCTTGCACTTTTAGCTCAAGGAATGTTAAAAGGCGAAGCATTGGATAGTTTTATTGAGCGAAACATTGAGCATATTGCTTAATTAACTAATTTTACACGGGATTTTCCCCAATAAAATTTTTTAAAACTCAGTGCGTGTATAAGTGGATTTTAGGTCTTGGATTTTATTTTACTACACGAACGTTGGGAGGAGGACTTTTTGGATTCATCATTGGCTCCTTAATTGATCGGACAACTAGTAAATCTGGTGCCTCTAATTCTTCTGGTGGTCGAAAGGGTGGTTTTCAAGATGCATTTGAATATTATAGACAACAATCTTCTCGCTTCGATATTCAAACCATGCTCATGGCGCTTTCAGCATCTGTAATGAAGGCTGATGGGAAAGTCTTAAAAATTGAACTCGACTTTGTAAAACGTTTTTTTACTTCGCAATTTGGCAATCGTTTTACTAGTGAACATCTTCAAATCCTTAAAAATTTCCTGGATTCAGATAAAATACCTCTTCAAGAAATTTGCGCAGATATTCGCACTAGAATGCCTTCTGAAGTTCGTGTTCAATTAATTCACTATTTGTTTAGCATTGCAAAAGCAGATGGTGATGTTGCTCCAGCGGAAATGAATATTATTCAAAAAATTGCGACAATGCTCGGTGTTTCTGCAGTGGAATTTGAAAGTGTGAAAAATATGTTCTACAGAAATGTAGATTCAGATTATAAAATTTTAGGTGTTGAGGCATCTGTAAGTGATGAAGAAATTAAAAAAGCTTATCGTAAAATGGCAATTTCCTTCCACCCGGATAAAGTTGCAACAATGGGCGAAGAATACCAAAAAGGTGCAAAGGAAAAATTTCAGCAAATTCAAGATGCTTACGAAGCAATAAAAAAACGAAGAGGCTTTAAGTAATTAATGCTTTTTCAAAATTGTTTTTATTGTTGTATCTTTAAACATAAGTAAAGAAAATTACCTAAAATGACAGAGCAGAAATATACCGAAGCATTTGAAGAATTACAAGAAATTGTAAGTGACATGGAAGATGGAAACATCAGTGTAGATGAATTAGCGGAAAAAGTGAAACGTGCAACTGTTTTAATTCGAGTTTGCAAGGCTAAATTAAGTGCAACTGAAGGTGATGTTCAGAAAATTCTCAAAGAACTTGAGGAGGATAAGGCAGAAGAATAAGTCAAATTTCTAACTTTACCTTTTTAATACACATATGTCAGACAATCGTTATCAAGCAAGAGGAGTATCAGCAGGAAAAGAGGATGTTCACAATGCTATAAAAAATGTGGACAAAGGTTTATTTCCTCAAGCTTTTTGTAAAATAGTTCCTGATTATTTAACCGGAGATGATGATTATTGTGTTGTAATGCATGCTGATGGTGCGGGCACAAAAACATCTTTAGCCTACATGTATTGGAAAAAAACTGGAGATATTTCAGTTTGGAAAGGAATTGCTCAAGATGCATTGATAATGAATATTGATGATTTATTGTGTGTAGGGGCAACTGGACCCATTCTTTTATCTTCAACTATTGGCCGTAATAAAAACCTAATTCCTGGTTCTGTTATTTCTGAAATCATAAACGGAACAGAAGCTCTTTTAAAAGATTTAAGGTCTCATGGTATTGAAATTTATTCCACTGGTGGAGAAACTGCAGATGTAGGCGATTTAGTAAGAACAATAATTGTAGATTCTACCGTAATTGCAAGAATAAAACGCAGTGATGTGATTTCAAATCATAAAATTCAAGCTGGAGATTGTATTATTGGTTTAGCTTCTTACGGACAAGCTATCTATGAAAATACCTACAACAGCGGAATGGGAAGTAATGGACTCACAAGTGCTCGACACGATGTGTTCAACTATCAATTAGCAAAAGAATTTCCCGAAAGCTTTGATCCTAATGTACCGAATGATCTTGTTTATAGCGGCGGAAAATTATTGGAAGATGAAGTTGCAAACCTTCCTTTAGATGCAGGAAAACTTGTTTTATCGCCAACACGAACTTACGCTCCAGTTATAAAAAAGATTTTAGATGCTTATCGCTCTCAAATTCATGGAATGGTGCACTGCTCTGGCGGCGCGCAAACCAAAGTCTTACATTTTGTAAAAAACCTTCATATAATAAAAGATAATCTTTTTCCAATTCCACCTTTGTTTCTTATGATTCAAGAGGAATCAGGCACCTCTTGGGAAGAAATGTATAAAGTTTTTAACATGGGACACAGAATGGAGATTTATGTTCCTTTTGAAATAGCTTCAGATCTTATTGCTATTTCAGAATCATTTGGAATTGCCGCTCAGGTTATTGGCAAAGTAGAATCTTTCGACGGCAAACAAGTAAGTATTAAAAGTGAAAAGGGAGAATTCAGCTATAATTCCTAATCTTTTTCTAAAAAAACTACTGATAAAAGGAATAAAATTTATATTTTTGCCCCCTGTTCATTGAATATTGGAGGGATGGGTGAGTGGCTGAAACCACCAGTTTGCTAAACTGACGTACGGGAAACTGTACCGCGGGTTCGAATCCCGCTCCCTCCGCAATAAGTATTAAAACGGATTGTTTCGGGATGAGAACCAGCGGGTTCGAACCGGAGCAAAGCGGAGCTCACTGAAAAGCGACAATTGGAGCTTGAAGTAATCCCGCTCCCTCCGCCATAAATATTAAAACGGATTGTTTAGATGAGAACCAGAGGGTTCGAACCGGAGCAAAGCGGAGCTCACTGAAAAGCTACAATAGGAGCTTGAAGTAATCCCGCTACCTCCGCAATAAATATTAAAACGGATTGTTTCGGGATGAGAACCAGCGGGTTCGAATCTAATGAAGAAGAGTCTTATTGTTGGCTTATCTATTGTAAATCGTAATAATCTTATTACTTTTGCACACTCTTTCTGAAAAACGTTTCTGGAAGATTTAATTAAACAGATGATACATTAGTTCGGGGCGTAGCGTAGTCCGGTCATCGCGCCTGGTTTGGGACCAGGAGGTCGCAGGTTCGAATCCTGCCGCCCCGACGAGGGGGATGAGCAATCATCCCCCTTTTTTAATTAGTTTAATTGAAACTTATACAATTAGATTCAAATGATTGGTCCGCTAGCTCAGCTGGATAGAGCAACGCCCTTCTAAGGCGAAGGCCTCAGGTTCGAATCCTGAGCGGATCACAAAAAAGGGTACCTTTTGATACCCTTTTTTAATTAAATCCCTTAATTATTAGGGTTAGGGTTCAATTAAGTGTATAAAGAGTATACTTTTCTAGTACCCTTTTTAGTACCCTTTTTATTTTTTAGTGCCCTTTTTAGTACCCCTTTCTATTTCATATAAAAAATTATTTATTTCGGATTTATCGATTTTCAATTGACCCAAAAGTTTTAGAGATCTGCAAGTTTCAAAAAATAAAAAACGATCAAATTCTAATTTTACTTTAGTTTTACTTAACCCGTATAAAAAATACCTGTTTGCATCTCTAAAATCATTAAAACTTTTTGATAGCGTAATCAATTTAGGATGCAAATTGAAAAATACAAATGTTAAGACTCTTTTCCTTTCTTTTTCTAAGATCATTTTCATTTTTTTCTCGAGTAAAAATATTTCAGGATTTCTTCTTTTGTAAGTTTTTTTTGATTTAGAAGATGCCAATAACAGAAGTGAAAAAAAATATATTCATGATAATGTCTTTGAATTTCCTCTTCCGATAGTGAATCGAGAAAGTACATTTTTTTATCCTTAAACGAATCAAAACGAGCTTCAAAAGGAAAATAGGTGTATGCATCGAAAGAATTCGCCAGTTGTCTTGAAATTGATTTGTCCATGTCTTTTTTGGTAAAGTTCAGCTTAAAAATTTGACTTTGCTGCAAAACCTTTTCAGAATTAGAAAAAGTTCCATTCACCATAACCTTCAAAAAAACAACTACGAATTCAAAGTTCAAGTGAACGATATGAAAACTATTGATTAAGTAAACTGAATTTTAAAAGGAATACCAAAAATAAACCTATATTTGAATTATCCCTGTCCTAAATAAGGGGGGAATTATAATTTGAATATAATGCCCCCATTATATCCAAAAAATGCTTCTTTATTTTGTGTTAAAATTCAACATTGGCTTTTTTGGTACATTTATGTATAATTTAACTTAGAATAATTTTAAATTAAAAAATGGAGAGTAAGGTTTGTAACAAATGTAAAATTGAAAAAATAAAAACTGAGTTTCGTATTCTTAAAGACGGAAGGTCTTATGCCTATTGCAAAGAGTGCAAAAGAATAATGGACAAAGAATATAGAGAAAGAAATAAAAATAAAATAAGTGAAACCCAGCGCAATTGGAGGAGTGTAAATAAGGATCGAAAGATTTTAATGGATAAGGAGTATAGAGAAAGGAATAAGGAGAAAATTAGCCAAGACAAGAAAGAATACAGGATAAAAAATCAAGAAAAAATTAAACTTCGGGATAAAAAGTATTATTCGGAAAATATTGAAAAATTCAAAACGTATCGAGAAAATAATAAGGAAAAAATTAAATGTGAGTCAAAAATATATAGAGATGAAAATAAACAGTACTTTATAGAAAAGTGGCAAGATTACTACAAGAAGAATAAGGATTTATTAAACGTGAATAGTAAGCTTTGGAAAGAAAAAAATAAAGTTAATGTTTTAGAATATCGAAGAAAATATACCAAAGAAAGGATGGAGAGTGATTTACAATTTAAATTAATTGTAAATAATAGAAAACGAGTATCAGCAATTTTTAAAGAGTTAAAAATTTCAAAAAACAAATCGTCTAAGGAAATTTTAGGTGTCGAAATAGAATACGTCATAAATCATATTGAAAATCAATTTAAAGAAGGAATGTCATGGGAGAACTATGGAGAATGGCATATTGATCATATAATTCCACTCTCCTCAGCCAATAGCAATTATGAATTGGAAGCCTTATTTTATTATAAAAATACTAAACCTTTATGGGAGAAGGAAAACCTTTTAAAATCAAATAAATATAATGAAGAGGATAAAAAATCATACCTTAATTGGTATTCGAAAAATGTAAAACTATTTATAGATTAATTATTCGCACTGAGGTATTTTATAAATTCAAATAATAATTATTTTTCTTTTCCTAAAAAATCAGCCCAACCTTTCCAACCATCATCTTTATAAACTCTTTCTGGCTTTGAAGTAAAGAAATTTTCGGTAATCATATTAGGGTTATTTTTTAGAAACTCTTTGTACTCGTTGCTACTATTGAATTTATGTTTTGAGCAAAACATTTTTGCCTTTTCAAAACTGACATATTCCCTATTTGCAGTTCGCCTTATATTATAGCCTAAAAACTCTTTCCAATCCACCCATCCAGAATCTTTATAAACTCTATATGGAACAGTAGGTAAATTAACTACTGAATCTTTCGTTTTAACAAAATTAAAATAATCTCTTGAAGATTTTATGTTGAATTTTTGGATAAACTCTTTTGATTCTTCATATGCAAATATTTCTTTTCCAAAAAAATGAGAAAAACCTTTCCAATGATTAGAATAAGTCCTCTCTAATTTGAATGGAATATTCTCGATTTTATTTTTCTTTCTAAAAACTTGCCATTCACTTTCTGAATTTATGTGATTATCTTTCATAAATTCTTTTGCTTCTTCAAAAGATAAATATTTACGATTTTGATCAGCAATTTTGAATGTACCAATCCAATCACCTATACCCTTCCATCCATCATTTTTATATGTGACTTCTGGGGCTCTAGGGATTCTAATATCTAAATCTTCTGAACGAGCATATTCATACCAATCATTGACTGTTTTTAAACCAACTTTTCTAATTTTTTCACGAGCAATTTTAAAAGGTAGCCATTCGATGTTATTTCCTCGATAATTTTTAAGACCTAAAAAATCCCCCCACCCTTGCCATCCTTTATTTTCATAGGTTCTCTGAGGTGCAGAAGGAATATTATTTAGCCTTTTTGATTTTAAAGAATACCACTCCTCAACAGTATTTAAATTGAGATTTCTTGCGTATTTTCTCGCCTCTTTAAAAGAAGTAAATTCAATATATTTGGTTGAAATCACATCAGTGCCAAGCCAGTCGCCCCAACTGATCCAACCTTCATTATTATAGACTTGATTTGGGCTAGTGGGAATATCAGATGGCTTTTTAATAGACTTAGAAAATTCTCGCCATTGAGAAAATGAATTCAATCCTAAATCCCTTGCAATCAATCTTGCCTCCTCGAAAGGCAACCAATCAAACCTAGATAATTTCTCCCATAGTTTTATTTGAAGTTGTTCAGATAGTTGATTGGCATCTACATAATCTGAGAATACTTCAAATTGAAATTGGTCAGTATTTTCTTTTTTAGTTGATGAACCAACTTCTTTTTTGTCTTTAAAATATTCAATGATTCGATCATCATTAGAAGCCAAGCCTCTAACAATTGCTAGAATCTCATTGAAATTTTCATTGTCAATTTCTTGGGTAATATCATCGTAAACCACTGGAAGAATAACATACCCCCAATCTTTTCCGTCTTTCTTTCGAAGTGCTCTTCCAAGTGCTTGTACAATATCAACCTTACTTTTTCTTGGGTCGGCAAAAACGATACAATCAATATTTGGAACATCAACTCCTTCAGTTAAACATCTTGCATTGGTAATTAAAGCCCTTGGTGAATCCGCAAACTCTTTGACAATAAGATTCCTCTTGGTTGTTGGCATCTTACCTGAGACAGTAAAAGTGTCAATTGGAGTGTAATTGTAAGTGTCGGTTATGTAAGATTGAAGTTCCTTGTTGCGAACTGCCTTATCAATAGAAGAATGGAATGAAACCGCATTTTTAATAGGATAAAGTTTCATTGCTTTTCGTAGTGCTAACATAGACGCCAAAGACCTTGCCTCTGTTTCTTTCTTCCATTTATCATTCAACTGAACGAGATTATTGTCTTTTATAAAATCCGCAATTTCCGATTGTGTAACCTCAATAGTAATAACCTTATAATCAGTAAGCAATTCCAATTCAATTGCTTCTTTAAAACTCATTTGAGCAAAGGTGTCTCCGTAGATATCTTCATCGTCCATAGAGATGATATCGTCCTTTGAACCAGCATAGAAACGCTCAGTGGCAGTCATAAAGATTCGTTTCTCAATAGAGATGTTCTTTTCAAAAAGTAAATGACTAAACAACTTCTTATCTGATCCAACGGTTTTATGTGCCTCATCAAAAATCCCTACATCAAATTTGAATTTAAGATCTTTTGATACTTCAGCAATGATCCGTCCACTTTGATAGGTGGTAAAAATGACAATGTTTTCATCTTTGTTTTCAAGAAGCCATTTTTTAATATAAATGGGATCCGTTTGACATGGAACACCTAAGTTTTCTGTCTTAAATACAATGTCTTCTTCAGAACCAATCCCTTCATCGGAACAGATACAAAGCCATTTCACTTTTTTTCCTTTGGCAACAATCTCTCTTAAATAAACATCAAGAGTTTGCTTAACTAATGACAAACTTGGAACTGCAATTATTGTTGACTTCGACTTTAATTCTTGAGTCATCCAATAGCCAGTCAAACTTTTTCCTGAACCACAAGGAAATATTAGTTTACCTCTGCTATTATCTTCTTTCACAAAGTGTTTTACAGCTTGTTTAAGAGCTTTAATCTGATGTTCTTTTGGATTGTATGCAATTGGAGCATACTTCTCTTTATTCAAGAAAAGACGAACTTTATCGAAGAAGTCTTTATCTAAATGTTGCCAAGTATCAGCAAGGATAGTTGTAATGGGCTTAGTTTCTATTTTTTCAAAATTCCGAGATGTGACATTCGCACTTGAACAGATATACCCTTGCGTAAAATTCTTGTTTCCCTCTAGCAATGAAATAAAGGTCGCCACTTCTTTAAATGATACTGAAGAGTCAACATCTGTATGAAATTTACATTGAATTGCGTGGTATTCATCTCCATTTTTTGCAATAAGATCTATACCTAAATCATGTGAAGGGATTTTTAAATATTCCAACGTTTTCTGAGGCACTTCAGATAGCATCCAAACCTCATCATAAAAACTAAAAACGGGATTTATTTTGAAATAAAGTTTTGTGAGCAATTCAAAAGCATCTCCTTTTTCCTTCTTGTTTAAGGACAGTAGTTTGGTTTGGAAATCATTCCAAGAGTTGAGTTCTTTTAATAGTGATAAGAAATTCATTTAAACAAATATAAGAATCAATTGGAAGTTACTTCTTCAGTAAAATAAAACATACTTTTTATAATGTGTTTTGGTGTGTTTATTGTTTGATAATTTGACTATTCTGAAAACACCAAAGTCATATTTGTATTATTTACAAAACAATCCCTCCTAATTTTGACCTTTGATTTTTCATCTTCATCAACGATAATTTGAAATTCTTTAGCTCTATCGCCGGGAATCACGTCTGAAAACGCACTGTTAATTTTTGATATCAGTGTATTTAAATTCTTGTTTTTATCAATGTCCAATGTATTATCAATAGATAGTTTGAGTTTATCCAAATCCTTCGTTTTTAATCCTAATAAAGGGATATAGGTTGCTAATTCTTTTTTATAATGACGCATCTTAGATCTTACAATCCCTTTTGGATTAAGAATGAAAAGTAAATAAACCGCTTTCCACAATGGCTCTAATTGTACTACCATATTACCTAATTCAGGAATGGTGAAGACCTTATTATTATTTAGTGGGGATAGCGCCAGTGTAAGTTCCTCATCAGAAGAAATCATTTTTTCTCTTGTCTTGATAAAACCAGCAAATGCATCATTAAGCCTGTTGATTTCTTTAAGGTACTTATTTGAAATTGCTTTGTCCCGAGCAATATTCAGGCAATCCTTACAAATATCACCTGTTCTTGATTTGAAAATATGATCTGTGATATTCAAACACATATCATTCAAACAACCTTTAAGTTTGAAATGTACATTACCGTCTAATTCATCAGCAGATTGAAACATCAAAGTCCTCAAACACCAACTTGTAATCTCATATGCTATTGGAAATACACTATCAATTGATCGTTCATAAATTCTGTCCCACCCTCGTGTGTATATAAAAACATTCTTTACATTTTCGTCACAATAACTCAAAAAATTCCTATTGTTTTTATAACCTGTTAATAATATGTTAAGGTCCTTTATTTTAATATTATAATCTTTCGTAATTCCATTAATCATATTAAGCAAGGAATTAAAGGATGATCCATCTTGAGTTGATTCAATTTCAATTTCAATTGTTTTTTTCTGAGTAAGTTCCTCAACTTCTTCTTCATCCAACCCTTCCTCATATTCTAAATATGGATCAATGAAATTAAATTTCATTCCACTTTTTACGGTAACTAAACCTTTAAATAAACTTTGAAGATTTAGAAATAATTCATTGTCCACAAGAGGTCCTTTCAGGATGTTTACTTCCATGTTTTTTTTCATCAAATATAGCAAGGAGAAAATTCAAACGCAAACGCAAGGTTGCGGAAATCCAAAACCAAGAAAAAGACCATCTAAATTTGCACTCGTGTGGCAACAACGGAAATTCCCCTCCGTAAATTGGGGACTAAAATTTAAGAATCTCAAAATGTTGAATTTAGAAAAGAAAGAAGTGGTAATGATTGATCCAAAGAAATTAATCTTCAATCAAGGAATGGTGAAAATATATGATATCCCCCTCAACTACGAGGATATGAAAACAAACATTAAAGGGTTTGGAATTATGCAACCATTATTAGTGACTTCAAAGTTAGAGGTTATTTCAGGAAATCTCAGATTGAGAGTTGCTTTAGATTTGAAATTCAAGGAAGTTCCGATTATATTTTTTGATTTGAATGTAGAAAATAATTTAATGCCGGAATCTTTATCTTCTAATGTGTACAGGGAAAAATCATTAATGGATAAATACAATGAGATTCTTTTTATAGATTCTCTGTGTTCTTCTAAACAAGGTTCAAGAACAGATAAAAACCCCCAATTAAAAGAGGAATCAATTTTAAAGAAAAAACTCATATCTAAGATTCCTACTTATACTGTGAACCAAATTCGCAAAGCAACAAAACTATTGTGTGAACTAAATAAAGAAGATGTTAGTGCTGAATTAGTGAAAAACATTAAAAAAATAGATAAAGATGAGCAAACACTGAATGCATATGTGTCGACTCTCGAAAAGGAAGTAGAACAAATGGAACTGAAACTAAATGTCCCTGAATTCTATGAAATCCATCGTGAGGGGTTTGCAGTTTATAATAGAGATAGTAGTTCATTATCTGAATTAGAGGATAATAGTATTTCAACCATAGTTTGCTCGCCCCCTTATAGAAAAATGCGCAAATATGGGGATGACCCCAATGAACTTGGAAAAGAGAATACAAAAGAAGAATATATAGAAAGACTTTTAACTCACTATAATTCTTGCCACCGTGTTTTAAAAGATGATGGTTCTCTATTTGTAAATATCAGTGAAGGGGTTCAAGGAGATAGTTATGAGGGATCTGTTCAACTTTTCGTTGTTGAAATGTTGCGAACATCACTTTGGAAATTAAATGACGAGGTAATTTGGCAAAAACACAATCCTGTTTATACTAAAGGAAATAGATTTGTTCGTGCTCATGAGTATGTTTTTCACTTTGTGAAATCCAACAATCAAGGATTCAAGTACAACTCAGGATTGTTCCCCTTTATAAAAGATGAAAAAGGTATGTGTGTTTATGGAATGGATAAAGATAGCCCCAAAATTTTATCTTCTTTAAACCTTCGTGACAACATATTTTATACCAATGTGGCTAATACAGGGCAATTAAGAAAATTGTGTAAGACAAAAGAACTATTGCCTATGGATCACACTGCAACATTCCCATTGTCAGTTCCAGCTTTGTTTATTTTACTTACAACGAATGAAGGAGATACCGTATTAGATATTTTCAATGGTAGTGGAGTAAGTGGAGAGGCTTGTATTAAGTTGGGAAGAAATTATATCGGGTATGAGAAATATGCCTCTTATGTAAAGGCAACGGAAGTTAGAATAAATAATATGGCGGCTTAGTTATGAAGTAACGGAATAACCCCTAGCAAAGCCAGTAAAAGATTAATTAAATATTTTTAAAATAAAGAATGAAAAAATTATTTATTCAATTTCCAAAAAAGATAAAATAAAAAGAAATAATAAAGCTAGTATGCTAGATGCTATATTGTATTTTAAGAAAAGAAAAATAAAAGTAAATAGATAAATCTTCAACGAGAAAAAAAAAGTAAATATAATTTGACTTTTTAAAAAAAAAGATTTAAGATTTTAAAAGAACTTTAAAAATATAAAAAAATGACAAAACAATTTATTACAAAAACCGATCTTATTTCAATACGAAAATGGACAGACAGATTAATTAAAAAATACATGCCAGTGCCGGACGAAATTAGAAACAACCCCCATTATGGGCGGGCAAGTGAAATGAAACTTTATAAAATTTCAAGGGTCGAGTCAATAGAGAAAAATGAACAATTTTTAATTGATTTTCAAAAAACTATATTACGCAGAAAAAGTTCGTTGAAAATGGTTGAAACAAAAAAAGATAATCTTTTGATTGAGATTTCCGAATTACCTATTTCTGTCGAATTTATCCCAAGAAATGAACTTGTTCCGCTTGTAATAGATGACTATAATGATAGAAACTATTACAAAGATGACCTAACACTTAGAGACCTTGATCAATCGACATTAGAGAGATTAACTGTTAATTATATTCGGCATCAATTAACATCTTACGATCAATGTTTGGGTTTGATTTTTTCTAAAGTAGGTAAAAAGGAGGGGTATCGTCTACTTATAGAAAGAATATATAATTGTATCAGTGAATCATACCCTGAACTAACAAGAGAATGTACATTACAGTTTAGAAGAAAGTTTTATTTAAATAATTAAGAGATATGACAATTATAATTGATTACCCCACTAAAGTAGAATTAAGAACAAAGAAAGTTTTTGTCAACTTCAGTGAAAGAACAAAATGGTTACAAGAAACCATTCGGAGAAAGAATCTAAATGAATTTTGTAATCATCACCATACTGATTTCGTTGTTGAGTACATAGAAGATATCGACAATGATGTCGAATATTGGGGGATTGGATCTTGAAATAATCGATAATTTGAATTAAATAATTTAGATGTTAAATGCACCAAATTTTTAATTAGATTTGTAAATGAACTTTTGTTCTCCTATACATCCATATTGGGATTTATAGATTTTTTTTAATATATTTGTATTTAAATCAAAAATTGTATGATAATTAAATCGATTAAACTAGTTGCCATTATTTTGTGTACCATTCAAATGGCATATGCACAAAACTATAGCCAAAATGTGAAAGATTTTGCCGAAGGAAAATACTACAAAAACTCTGAAACAGGAAGAAGTATTAAGTATGGATATATTTCATCG
>CAMDDR010000045.1:0-17195 GCA_945892995.1 Chitinophaga pinensis
AAATAGAACACGAGAAAGATCAAATTCCGTTTCTACATAATTGTCATAAAAGGCATGATTTTGCTCTGGATCCAAAACTTCAAGAAGGGCAGAAGATGGGTCGCCATGATTACTGCGCCCAAGTTTATCTACTTCATCTAAAACAAATACTGGATTCGCCGAAGCTGTTTTCTTAAGATTTTGAACAATGCGTCCTGGCATAGCACCAATGTATGTTTTTCGGTGTCCACGAATTTCCGCTTCGTCGTGTAAACCTCCCAAAGACATCCGAACATATTTTCTTCCCAAGGCTTCTGCTATGGATTTTCCCAGAGAAGTTTTCCCAACTCCCGGAGGTCCATAAAAGCAAAGAATAGGAGATTTCATATTTCCTTTTATTTTCAAAACTGCCAGGTATTCGAGGATTCTTTCTTTTACTTTTTCCAAGCCAAAATGATCCTTTTCAAGAATTTTTTTTGCGCGATTGAGGTCTAAGTTGTCTTTTGTATATTCTCCCCAAGGCAAATCTAATAAAAGATCGAGGTAGTTCATCTGAACGGTATATTCTGCGCCTTGCGGATTCATGCGCTGCATTTTCTCTAATTCTTTCTTGAATAATTTTTCAATGACGCTGTTCCACTTTTTCTTTTCGGCACGATCTTTAAAGTCTTGAACATCTTGCGTTTGAGGGTTATCGCCTAATTCGTCTTGAATTGTGCGCATTTGCTGCTGTAAAAAATAGTCGCGTTGCTGCTTATCAAAATCTTTGCGCACTTTATTTTGAATTTCATTGCGCATTTCAAGCATTTGAACCTCTAATGTTAGGTGTTCCATCACCATCATCACGCGTTTTTTGATGTCAGTTTCCTCCAACATTTCTTGTTTTTTAGAAACATCAGCATTCATATTTGAAGAAATGAAATTTACAAGAAATGAGGGGCTATCAATGTTTCCGATTGCAAATTGTGCTTCAGAGGGGATATTTGGACTATCTCGGATAATTTCAAGAGCAAGATCTTTTATGGTTTTAAGCATGATGTCCAGTTCTTTGTTGCCTTTTTTAATTGGCATTTCGTTGAAAACAGAAACTTTTGCTCGCATATACGGTTCCGTTTGAAGGGCCTGAACAATTTCAAACCTTCTTTTTCCTTGGATGATAACAGTCGTGCTTCCATCAGGCATTTTTAGCATGCGAATGATTTGAGCAACTGTCCCAGTTTTATTTAAATCTTCAAATTTTGGAGCTTCTTCCTCTTGGTTTTTTTGTGAAACAACACCAATTATTTTATTTCCTTTGTTCGCTTCTTGAATTAATTTTATAGATTTATCTCTTCCAACGGTAATGGGAATAACCACTCCAGGAAATAAAACATTATTTCGTAGAGGTAAAATTGGAAGTTCATCTGGAAAAACTTGCTTGTTTACATTTTCTTCCTCTTCAGCTGTAATTAAGGGGATAAATTCAGCATCGTTTTCAATTCCTGAAAATCCAAAAAAATCTATATCATTTATTTTAGTCATATTCGCTTTATTTAGTGCGACAGTTTGTCAGTTAGTTGTATTAGCACAGCTGATTTATTAATAAATTACTTTGCGCTATAGATTTGTCAATCCATGTGCCAATTCTTTTGCACTGAAAATTTGTCTTATTTTCTGTTATTTTCAAATGGAGTGTAACCCTACATGAATTCATTCCGTAAAGTGAGCAATAAATTTAATAACTGAAAATAAAATGCAATCTTTAAGAATTCAAACCGCAGTACAAATTGAAATAAAGTTATCTAAACACCGCGATCTAGGAACAAATAGTCCTTTGACAATTTTTCAAGTTGCTTATCTTTTAGATGTTTTATCGCGAGGAGAAGATTCTGAAGAAAACTATTCGGAATTGTTTAGCATTCACCTGAATTAATGCGCTATAACTGCAGAACCTATCAATTCTTCTTTTAGGTACCAAGCAGCAAATTGACCCGGAGTTATTCCTCTTTGTTTTTTCTCAAATAAAATATAATATTCCTCATCGTGAAGTAATAATACTGCTTTCTGAAAGTTTTGACGGTATCTAATTCGCACCATGCAATTCAATCCTTTTGGAGGAATCGTAATTTCCTGAAGCCACGACAAGCTGCTTTTCTCTAATTTTAAAGCATGTCGGTTTAAGCCAGGATGGCTGTCTTTTTGACCTGTATAAACGATATTTTCGATCGTATCTAAACCAATTACATAACTTGGCTCTGGTCTTCCTCCAACATGAAGTCCTTTTCGTTGACCAATTGTATAGTAATGTGCTCCTTGATGTTTTGCAACTTCAATTCCATCTTTTTCTAGAAAAGAAAAGGGATTTGACAGTGCAACAATGTTTTCTTTGTTGACAGGTATTTGGTGGTAGCGCATTAAATCTGGAAAAAATTCAGGGATTTCTATAATTATGCCTTCTTTTGGAGCTAGTTGCTGCTGTAGAAAAATAGGAAGACTTATTTTTCCTACAAAACAAAGTCCTTGAGAGTCTTTTTTATCTGCAGTGATGAGATTCGTTTTATGTGCAATTCTTCTTACTTCAGATTTCTCAAGTTCGCCAATTGGAAACAATGCTTTGGATAACTGCTGCTGTGATAGCTGACACAAAAAATAAGATTGATCTTTGTTTTTATCTTTTCCTGCCAATAAGCCAAAAGTACCATCAGTATGAGGAATTTTTCTGCAATAATGTCCAGTAGCCACAAAGTCTGCGCCGAGTTCCATTGCTGCTTTCAGAAATACATCAAATTTTATTTCTCTGTTGCATAAAACATCAGGATTTGGAGTTCTTCCGACTTTGTATTCCTCAAACATGTAATTTACAATCCGCTCTTTATATTCCTTACTTAAATCAATAACCTGAAAAGGAATTCCCAATTGTTCTGCAATTAGAAGCGCATCATTTGAATCATCAATCCACGGACAATCATCAGAAAGAGTTACGGATTCGTCGTGCCAATTCCGCATATACATGCCGATAACTTCATATCCTTGTTTGACTAATAAATGTGCTGCTACGGAAGAATCTACGCCTCCAGAAAGACCAACAACAACTCTTTTCATGCTACAAAGTTAAGAGAAAATCAGCTGTATGAAGCAATCAGAGTGCCCGATTCCATTCAGCTAAGAAAATACCACAGGCAATTCCAACATTTAAGGATTCAGCAGTTCCTCTTCCAGGAATTAAAATAGGATGTGAAATATAGCTTAAAACATCTTTTGAAATCCCATTTCCTTCATTTCCAAGCACCAAGTACTTCATTTCAGCAGCGTTTGTCTCATAGATAGATGTTCCAGCCAATAAAGCACCATGAATAGGTTCTTTTATACTTGATAGAAAATCTGGTAAGTCTTTATAGTGAATTGAAATTCGAAAAACACTTCCCATGGATGCTTGGATTGTTTTAGGATTAAACTGCTCAACATTGGAAGGCGAACAAACTATTTGTGTGATTCCAAACCAATCTGCTGTTCGGATGATAGTCCCAAAATTTCCAGGATCTTGAATACCATCTAAAATTAAGGTTCGCGTATTATTTTTGATGGTTTCTTTTTCGGGTTTTTCAAGTACAGCAATAGCATCCGGGGCGTTTGTAAGCGAACTCATTTTCTCTAATTCACCTTTTTTAGCACTATAGCAATCAGTACTAATTTTATTTTCCAAGAGAAATTTCTCTGAACCAACAATTAGTTTTATCTTGAATAGTGATTGTGAAAGTAATTCAAGCACTATTTTTTCTCCCTCCACCAAAATTAATTGTTCCTTTTCCCTATTTTTTTTAATTTGTAGTCTTCGAATCCACTTTAACTTTTGTAATGAAATTTTTTCCAAAGTAATATGCTTAAATTTGTATTTGAAAGTGAAAGTAGCAAAATTTATTTATTTATCATTTGTATTTGTTTGGAGTATAACTTCCTGCAGTTTAACGCGCAAGTTACCTGCTAAGAATTATTTATTAAAAGCCAATGAGATTTCAATTGATAGTAAGCTAATTAGCAAGGATGATATCTCATATATTTTAAAACAACAACCAAATAAAAAAGTCTTAGGTGTTTCATTAAAATTAAGGATTTACAATTCAATAGATTCATCAAAAGTAGCTGAAAGAAGACAAAAATCTTTTGAGAGATTTACCAAAAAAATAGAGCGTAAAAAAGTTCGTTATTCTAAAATAAATCAGCGGAGAATAGAAAAAGCTCGCTCGAAAAATAAGGATTTTTATATAGAAAAGGAACTAAAGGACACAATTTATTCCAAACTACTTTTTTTAGAGAGGTTGAAATATAAGTCAGGGCAAAAACCAATCGTATTTGATTCCTTACTTTTTTCTAAAAGTCAAGAACAGATTGTCTTATATCTTCGAAAAAAGGGATTTTATTACAGTCAAGTGAAAGGAGAAGTAACCTATAAGGAGAAAAAACAATTCGCTAAAACAAACTTTAAAATTGAAACAGGTCCTCGCTACATTATTGATTCTGTAAAATACAACGGGCAGCAAAAAATCAAAGCGTTAAATTCCGGTTTTGTTCAAAGTCAAATAAGTGCAAATGGAAAAGACCCACTCGTAAATCAACCCTTTGACCTAGATTATCTAGATGAATACCGAAGTACAATCTCAAAATACATGCGTGATAGACAGATATATAAGTTTTATGCTAGTACAATTAGTTTCAAAGTTGACACCCTGAAATCAACAATGAAAGTAAATCTTACTGTAAATTTTGACGACAGATATATCCCATCTTCAATAAATCCAGATAGTTTAATAAAAGTTCCCTTTGTAGAATCTTATATTAACAATGTTTATTTCCATTTAGCTGATTCTGTTAATGTTAAAGGAAACTTTCAAGCTTTACTTAAAGAAAAACAGCTTGATATCCGAGATCCATTGGCAGCTCAATTTATGCGTACAATTAATTCTTTGGAATACACAAAATTACCAGCAACAAATAAACAGATAAAAGAATCCAATGGAAAAATAAAGGCTGGTGATCCAAACTTATTCCGGGTTGTAAATTTATCTTACAATGGTGAAAAACCTTGGCTTAAGCCAGAAATTTTGGAGCTTCAAAATTATTTGGAGCATACTAATAAGTACAAAGAGTATTATTTAGATCGGTCTTATCGTTCTTTGGTTCAACTTGGAGTTTTTAGCGCTGTAAAACCTATTCTTATTGAAGTTCCAAATTCAAATTTAATTGATCTTCATTATTACTTAGAGCCAAGTGAAAAACAATCCTTTGGTTTTGACCCAAAATTCACCACTTCTTTTGGTCTATTGGGTGCTTCGGCTTCATTGAATTACACGAATAAAAATCTCTTTAGAGGCGCCGAAAAAATTACCTTATCATTTGGAGGTGGATTTGAATCGCAGCCAAAAATTTTTGATGATAACACAAACCAACGAACATTTAATACTTTAGAGTTTGGCCCAAGTATAAAATTTGATTTTCCAGGATTGTTTCCTTTGCCACTGACAATGCTTTCAAAAAGACAAAAACCAAGAACACTCTTCTTGTTGGCATACAATCTTGAAAAGCGTTCAATTTTCGATAGACAGGTTTTTCAGTTAAATTATATGTGGAAATTTCTCAGTGGAAAAACTCAGGTGTTCCAACTAGGACTTCCATTTATGTCGGGGATAAAATACGTACGAATTGATAAAAGCGAGAGCTTTAATCAGCAGTTATCACAAATTAACGATCCGTTTCTTAGTAATAGTTATAGCAGTCAATTTATTTGGCAAGATTTCAAATTTTCAATAGAATATAACAATAAAGACCGAGATTATTTGAATGGTAAAAAACGACTCCTAGATGCTTATATTTATTTTAATTCTACCATTGATGCTGCAGGAAATTTTCTTTATATGTTCAGGAAAATTCAAGAAAAAAATGAATTAGGTCAAAATATGTTTCAGAATTTACCTTATTCACAATTTGTTCGCATTGACAATCAATTTATTGCTTCAAGAAATTTAAAGCGTGCGCAATCATTGCACTTAAAATTCAGTATTGGTGGTGGGAAACCTTTTGGAAATTCAACAACTTCGATGCCTTACGATTATAGTTTTTTTGGTGGTGGATCAAATGATAATCGTGGATGGCGCTCCAGAGCATTAGGGCCAGGCGGGTACAAATACCATCTTGATACAAATAGTCTAATTACACAAGTTGCAGATATTCGTATTGGAGGTTCTTTTGAATATCGGTTTCCTATTACTAGTTCTTTAAAAGGTGCTTTTTTTAGTGATTTTGGAAATATTTGGACCTACAAGGAAGATTCAAGAATTGGTGGACAATTTGCTTGGTCTTCTTTTTTAAGTCAGTTTTGTATTGCTTCAGGATTTGGTGCACGTCTAGATCTTGATTTTTTCGTACTCAGGGTTGATATCGGTTTTCCTATTTACAATCCTTCCTATCAAAATGGTGCGAAGTGGGTTTTTAATGATTTATTTAGTAACTATAGAGAAACTTACTACCAAGAAGGGGTCGCTACTTATGGTTCATTGGAAAATGCAAAAGCTAAAATGCCAAAACCATTTGTTCCTGTTCTTCATTTTGGTATCGGATATCCTTTCTAAATTCTATGAAAAAAAACACCTTTCTATTTTCATTTTTGGTCCTTATTCTTTCTTCTTGTATGAAAGGAGAGAAAGTTGATTTAATCGTTCATAATGCAGTCATTTTCACGATGAATAATGAATCTTCTATTCAGGAGGCAATGGCAATTAGAAATGGAAAAATAATTGAAGTTGGACCTGAAAGGCAAATTTTAAATAAATACAGAGCCGATGAAACAATTGATGCAAAAGGCAAAGATATCTATCCTGGATTTACAGATGCACATGGGCATTTACTGCTTTATGCACAGCAAAAATTGACCTTAGACTTAGTTGATTCAAAATCATTAAATGAGGTGCTCGTTCGCTGTGAAAAGTACAAAAGTTTAAAAGGCAAAGATTTTATTGTAGGAACAGGATGGGATCAATCTTTATGGGGAACGAACGATTTACCAACAAATGCAGAATTAAACAAGTTGTTTCCTTCAATTCCTGTTTGTCTTTATAGAATTGATGGACACGCAGCACTTGTAAACGATTGTCTTCTGAAGAAAGCAAATATTACTGCAGCGTCTTTTGTCGATGGGGGTGAAGTTAGTTTAGATCAGAACGGAAAGCCAACTGGAATCTTGATAGACAATGCAATAGGACTTGTTGAAGCTTCAATTCCAAAATTTTCGGATGCAGACTTATCTAAAGCAATAATAGAAATCCAAGAAGAACTTTTTCAATATGGAATAACTGGTGTTCACGAAGCTGGTATTGACTACCGACACATTTCACTATTTCGGAATATGGTTAAAAATGGATCTCTTAAACTAGATGTTTATGCCATGTTAAGAATGAGTAAGGAAAATCTAAATTTTGCAAAAAAATACGGTCAATTTCGATATAAAAACTTATCCATTCAAAGCTTTAAAGTATGGGCAGATGGTGCCTTGGGTTCTAGAGGTGCATATTTGAAAAAAAGTTATGATGATGCTGCTCATTCTCATGGTTTACTCTTGACAAGTGTGAAAGAATTAAAGGATATGGCGCAATTTTGTATTGAAAATGATTATCAAATGAATACACATGGAATTGGTGACTCAGCAAATGCTTTAGTTTTAGAAATTTACAAGGATGCTTTTCAAAAGAAAAAAGATCATCGTTTTCGAATCGAACATGCTCAAGTTATTGATCCAAATGATTTTAAAAAATTTGCAGAATATTCTGTTTTTCCCTCAGTGCAACCTACGCATGCAGTTTCAGATCAGCGCTGGGCAATAAACAGAATAGGAGCAGAGCGCATAAAAGGTGCTTATGCTTACAAAACGTTGTTAAGTCAATTTGGAATGCTCGCAATTGGAACAGATTTTCCGATCGAACGAACGAATCCATTTTTGACAATCCATGCGGCAGTTCAGCGAAGAACAGCAACGGACGAATCTATCGAGGGTTTTTATATGAATGAGGCAATTTCTTTGGAAGAAGTGCTACGTGGAATGACAATTTGGGCAGCTTTTGCCTCATTTCAAGAAAATAAATTAGGATCATTGGAGAATGGGAAGGATGCTACTTTTGTGATTTTTGAACGCAAAGTTCAATCTCAGGTGAAATTTCAACAAAACTATTCTTGGATGACCTTTGTAAAAGGCCTAATTGTCTATAATGCAAATGAATTGTAAATCTTTTAAAAAAGACGAGTAATTAACAACTTCTTAAGTTAATTTGCGTAGGAGACAGATAGTATGCTTAATTTTGTCTAAAAATTAGAATTTATGGGATTACTAGAGAATAAAGTTGTTTTGATTACTGGCGCCTCTCGTGGAATTGGAAAAGCAATTGCAGAAGAATGCCTTCTTCAAGGTGCAACAGTTGCCTTTTCTTATCTTGGAGAAGCTGCTCAAACACGCGAATTAGAAATTGAATTATCTAAAAATGGTGGGAGAGTAAAAGGTTTTCTTTCTGATGCTTCTGATTATGATGCTGCACAGAAATTGGTAGATTATGTGGTCGAGGAATTTGGTACAATCGATGTTTTGGTAAACAATGCAGGAATTACAAGAGATACCTTATTGATGCGAATGACAGAGGAGCAATGGGATGCTGTAATAAATGTAAATTTAAAATCTGCCTTTAATTTAACCAAAGCTGTTCAGCGACCAATGTTGAAAGCAAGATCTGGTTCTATTATAAATATGTCAAGTGTGGTTGGAGTTAAAGGAAATGCTGGTCAATCCAATTATGCTGCATCGAAAGCAGGTTTAATTGGTTTTACAAAATCAATTGCTGCAGAATTAGGGTCTAGAAATATTCGTTGTAATGCAATTGCCCCGGGCTTTATAGAAACAGAAATGACAAAATCATTGGATGAGAAAGTTGTGGAAGAATGGCGAAATGGAATTCCATTGAAGCGCGGAGGTCAGCCACTAGATGTAGCAAAAGCAACAGTTTTTTTAGCTTCAGATATGTCTTCCTATATCACTGGACAAACACTTCATGTTTGCGGTGGAATGTTAATGTAAGAGATTATGAATATTCGCCCTCGAAGAAATAGAAAGTCTACTGCCATTAGAAATTTGGTGGAAGAAACGAATTTAGGTCCCCAGCACTTAATTTATCCGATTTTTCTGAAAGACGGAAAAAATATAAAAGAAGAAGTAAGTTCTTTGCCAAATAATTACCGTTGGTCGCTTGATCGCTTATTGCCTGAAATTGAAGAATGTATGAATCTTGGTGTTCAGACATTCGATATTTTTCCATGTGTTGATGAAGTTTTAAAAGATAAAATTGCTTCTTACAGTTATGCTGAAGATAATTTTTATTTGGAAGCCATTCGAGAAATTAAAGCGCGTTTTCCTGAATCTGTTCTTATGAGTGATGTTGCAATGGATCCTTATTCCTCTGATGGTCACGATGGTTATGTAGAAAACGGCAAAATAATCAACGATACAACACTTCCTATATTAGCAAAAATGTCATTGGCTCAAGCTCAAGCTGGAATTGATATTATTGGACCTTCAGATATGATGGACGGTCGTGTGGGAGTAATTCGTGAAGCTTTAGATCAAAATGGTTTTACCGATGTTAGTATTATGTCATATACAGCAAAATATGCAAGTGCATTTTACGGACCATTTCGAGATGCTTTAAATTCTGCTCCAAAATCTGGCGATAAAAAAACGTATCAGATGAATCCGGCAAATAAGAGAGAGGCCTTGTTAGAAGCACAGTTAGATTTTGAGGAAGGAGCTGATATGTTGATGGTAAAACCTGCTTTATGTTACTTAGATGTAATTCATATGTTGCGAGAGAATTTTCCGATTCCAATTACTGCTTATAATGTAAGTGGAGAATGCGCAATGGTTTATGCAGCTGCTAAAAGCGGTTATCTAAATTATGATTTAGCAGTTTATGAAATTTTATTGAGTATTCGTAGAGCCGGAGCAGATGGAATACTGACCTATTTCGCAAAAGATTTTGCTCAAATGATTCGAAAGTAATACTTTAATTATGGAAACTTATTACATTGACAATCAATATATTTATATTTTAGAATTTGAAAAAATTTTCAATTCAAACGCTATTGTTTCCTTAGGAGGAAATGCAAAAAAATCCATTGTAGCTTGCAGAGAATATTTAAACTCAAAACTCGAAAAATCAACGGATTTAATTTATGGAATTAATACAGGTTTTGGTTCCTTGTGTAATACTGCGATTTCAAAAACTGAACTTTCTCAATTACAAGTCAATTTAGTTCTCTCACACGCTTGTGGAATGGGTGAGGAGGTTCCAAAGGATATTGTCAGGAGAATGTTGCTCTTAAAAGCTATTGGTTTATCAAAAGGAAACTCTGGAGTTCAATTAGAAACTATTGAGCGACTTTTATTTTTTTATAACGAGTATATTACTCCAATAATATACGAGCAAGGAAGTCTGGGTGCTTCTGGAGATTTGGCTCCGCTTGCCCATTTGTCTTTACCATTAATTGCTGAAGGTGAAGTTGAGTATCAAGGTCAACGATACACTGGAGCTGAAATAGCTAAGAAATTTAATTTGCTCCCAATAAAACTTCAATCAAAAGAGGGATTGGCATTGTTGAATGGAACACAGTTTATGTCTGCTTATTCCACATATTGCCTTGCAAATTCTAAGCACTTATGGAAAAATTGGAACCTAATTGCTAGCATGTCTTTAGATGCATTTGATGGAAGAATTAATCCTTTTCAGGATAATGTAAATTCAATAAGAAATCATCCGGGTCAAATTGAAACAGCTAAACTAATTCGCAAATATCTTGGGGGAAGCGAAATTATTTCCAAGATAAAAGAGCATGTTCAAGATCCGTATTCATTTCGCTGTATACCACAAGTTCACGGAGCAACAAAAGACACTCTAGATCATTGTACCTTGGTTATTGAAAGGGAGATTAACGCTGTAACAGATAATCCGACACTATTTTCTGATGAAGATGACATTGTCTCTGCAGGTAATTTCCACGGACAACCTTTGGCTTTAATTTTAGATTTTATGGCGATTGCAATGGCTGAAATGGGAAGTATCTCAGAAAGAAGAATTTATAAGTTAATTTCTGGAAGCCGCGGATTACCACCATTTTTAGTTGCAAATCCAGGATTGAACTCTGGTTTAATGATTGCACAGTATACCTGCGCGTCAATTGTTAGTCAGAACAAGCAGTTGTGTACGCCAGCTTCCATCGATACGATAGATTCTAGTAATGGCCAAGAAGACCACGTAAGCATGGGTGCGAATGCAGCTACTAAATTAGCACGCCTTATAGAAAATTGTTTTGCTATTCAAGGAATTGAATTATTAAATGCAGCGCAAGCCCTAGATTTTAGACGACCTTTAAAAAGTTCTCAGAAGATTGAAAACTTGCATACTACTTTTAGAAATGAAGTCTCCTTTTTAGCAGCTGATAGAAATACCTCTTTAGATATGAAAGCAGCTCTTAATTTTGTTAAAAATTCACTTTAAAAAGACTGTTATGGAAGATGAGTATCAAATAAATGAGTCCCAGGATGAAAATACGGAGCGTCCCAAATTCTTGCTTGTTTTGTGTATTATGACAATTTTAAATGCAGGGCTTACTTTAGTTAATGGTCTTTTTTCTTTGTTTTCTGGTAAACCGTCAGAAGTTGAAATAGCAAAAGCAAACAGTCAAATTTCTAAGTCACTGGACTTATTGATAGATCAAGAAATGTTTTATTGGGTGGATGTTATAAAAAAAGTTCAAATAATGACTGAGGCGATGTATACTAATTTTATGGCTTATATTACTGTTTCAATTATTGTTTCTCTCTGTGGTTTACTTGCAGCAATTTTTATGCTAAAAGGCAAGAAAATTGGTTTTCACGCTTATATTATCTATAGTTTTTTATGGATTTTACAATCTTACTTATTTGTAGCGCCACAGAATGTCCCAAGTGTATTAGTTATATTTAATGTACTATTTTGTGTTGGATTTATTTTCATGTATTCCCGCAATTTGAAATTGTTGCGCTAGTACAATTTGAAAAAATGAATGAATAATTTAGTTTTATTCTTTTCCTTTTAGATAGTTTTGTAAATACTGAAATCCTTCTGTTAAGTTACCCGAGAAATCAGTTTCAGTACCTCTTTCAATAATCCTATCAGGATCTTCTCCAAATAAAGCAGGCAAAACATGCTTGAGTAATTCATCACCAAAATCATCAGAAGCATCTTTAGGTAATTCGCAGGGTAAATTATCAACAGCCATAACAGCGATAGCATCACAGTCCATAAAACCAGTTTCTTTTCCGGTAAATGGATTGTAGCCATAGATTGAATCCCCAATTTTACTCGGGCGAATCGTTGCAGCAATTGGTCCAGCAATATCACAAGAAATGTCTCCGATGACTTTTATTCGCTTATTTTCTTCTTGTAAATCTTCTTGAGAAAGGATGTTTGGCGCCTTGGCATTCCAAAAGTGACAAGGAATATACATGTCAGTTATGGAAATATAGCGCTTAAAAGTTGATTTGTATAATTCTGGATTTGAATAGAACTCAGATTTAACAAATTGCGAATCGTCTTTTCGGCCATAATAATCTTCGACTTCTAATTGTGCGAAAATTGGTTCATCAAAAGATTGAGTGAGGTACTCTTCAGGACTAACTTCTTTAATTGGTAAAAGCTTGATAATTTCGCGAGCTCCATGTCCAACACGACCAAAGCCAGTTAATAGAACTCTAAAATCCCTTTGTAAGATTACTTTTTTTAATTCCTCTTCAACTTCTTGGCGATCTGCACACAAATGCGCAGGTTTAAGCACAAAAGAATTTGTTTTTAATCCGTAGGTAAGAAAAGAGTTGTAGCAGCCAACAATACCAGCATAGCGACCAAATCCAATAAGTCGCTTGTTTTGCTTGTCTTTAATTACCTCATAATCTACTAATCGAATTTTTTTAGACAAAAGTTCACGAAGAAGTTCCCTGTTATAAGGTTGTTTTTTAATCGTATGAGAAAAAAAGAAAAATGTCTTGTTTTCAATTAAATAAGAAATAGGAACTTCCTTTACACCAAAAATAATATCACAATCGCTTAAGTTTTCTACTATTTCAATGCCCTCTTTTTGGTATTCCTCATCTTTAAAAGTTCTAATTGGACTTGTTTGCACAAGAACTTTCACATTTGAAAAGCGTGTTTGAATCTCATTACATTGTTTTGGAGTCAATGGAACACGGAAATCAGGTGGAACCTTTCCTTCTCGAATTATTCCAATTGTAATAGTATTCATATTTAAATTTATTGAATAGGCTCTTTTAAAAGGTAATTATCGATGAATTCCCGAATACAAGCAGCTCCACCTTTCTTGGATAATTGAATATGAGCAAGAGATTTAACAGCATTAACAGCATTCTTGGGACAGACAGCAATTCCAACTTGTTTCATTATTTCTAGATCATTAATATCATCGCCAATCATGGCAACTTCAGATAAGTCAATATTCAAAGATTCACACCAATTTTTTAAAATAGAAATCTTTGGTTCACGCCCGACATAACAATGCTGAACTCCAAGAATTTCAGCTCGTTTTTGAACCATCGAGTTCGTAGTTCCAGAAGAGATAATACCAATCTGAAATTTATTTTTTACTAAATGTTGAATAGCCATTCCATCTTGCGCATTAAAACGCTTCATTTGATCGCCATTTTCTGAAATATACATTCCACCATCTGTCATTACCCCATCAACATCTATAATTAGAAACTTGATTTCCGATAACTTTTTTTTGTACAATTCAGGTTTGAATATTGGCTTAAAAAGCAAAGCATACATGTCAATATCGTATTCCTCACATATTGCTTCTAAATCGTATACGGTCAATTCGTGAACATTTTCAACTTCAAGATCATCTAAGAAATCTTTGAATTCAATTCCAAATTTTGCGCACAACCCTTTTATGTTTTGTTCTAATTGCATTTTATATCATTTTGAAGCCAACACTTGCAGCAACTCCTTTTAATTGGTTAAATAAGGCTTCAAATTCAATATAATTTAACTGCTGAGAAGCATCAGATTTCGCGATTTTTGGATTAGGATGTGTTTCAATCAATAAGCCATCAATTCCCATAGCAACGCATGCTTTAGAAAGCGAAGGAACACCGTAGGCATAACCCATTGCGTGTGATGGATCTAAAATAATTGGAAGGTTTGTATGTTCTTGAAGCCAAGCAACACCACATAAATCCAATGTAAAGCGTGTTCCAGTCTCAAATGTTCGAATTCCACGTTCACAAAGGACAACGTTTTCATTTCCACCTGATAATACAAATTCAGCAGCTTGAACAAATTCCTGAAGTGTTGTACCAAAACCACGTTTAATTAAAACAGTCTTGTTTGTTTTCGCGCAAGCCCTTAAAATTCCTTGATCGTACATTGCTTTTGCTCCAATTTGGATAATATCCGTATATTCAATTATTTCGTCAATGTGAGTAGCATCGCGTGCTTCTGTAATTACATTTAAACCGAAGTCAGTGCGCATTTTTGCTAGAAGCTTCAATCCATCTAATCCCATGCCTTGAAAAGAGTAGGGGCTTGTTCGGGGTTTGTAGCATCCACCTCTCAGAGTAGATAAACCTAATTTGACTAATAATTCTGCAGAAGAACGGATTTGCTCTTCAGATTCCACTGAACAAGGACCACCAATTAGAAGCGTATTGTTACTTTTTCCACCTATTTGAGTAGTTCCAAATTTTACCAAGCGTTTCTCATTTTTATATGCACGAGACGCTAATTGCATATCATTTGGAAAAATCCAGCTATTTTCTGTGTGATTTGTTAATCCTGAAGGGACTTCCTTCATACTTGAACCTGTTATTAAAACATTGGTTCCTTCACTTACAATGTGAAAAGCTTTATTTTCTGCTGCTAATACTGCGGCACTTTCTTTTGAAACAGTTTTTTTTAAATGAATTATCATATTTCTCCTTTAATCAGATATACAAAATTAACAATTCCAATGGCATTTTGTTGAGAATCTACAACCGGTAAATACATTATCGGAAACGAACATTTTTTAATCAGTTGAAGCATTTCCAATACAGTAGCTCTTCCATCAATTCTAATTGGATTTGTATTTATGAGATCTTCCGGTTGAATAGCAGCTAAATGATCTATTTTTTTTAATACGGCTTTTCGTATGTCAGCACTTGAAACCAATCCTTTTAATTCATTTTTTTGAGAAAGAATAAGTGTAAACCCAACATTTCCATTTTCTACTGCTTGCAAAATAGATTTCGTAGTGCAGGTCTCTATAAAATCTTTTGGACTCTCTTCCAACGGAATCATAAAATCCTCCACGCAATAGCTCGACTCAATATCTCGATTAGTAAGATTCATTAAAGCATGTCCAATACTTGGTCCAGAGAATAAATAGGAACCAGAAACAGATGAACTTACTCCCATATTTCGAAGAATAAAGGAAACTTCACCATTTACTCCGCCATCAACATGAATTGATTTATTCGGATATTTTGCTCTAAACTGTCTAATTTTAGAAAAATTTATCTTGTCAAAAAAACCGCCACTTTGCCCTGGAATCGTTGCCATTATTAAAATAAAATCAAAGTCAGAATACGCATCAAAAGCATCAATCGAAGTTGGAGTAACAACAGCCAAACCTCTTTTTCCAGAAATATCGCTTGGAATATTTAGTGGTTCTTTTAAATTCTCATATTGAAAGGTAAGGTATTCAACAGGATTTTTTCTCAGTAAATCGTAATATTTTGAAGGGCTTTCAGTAATAATATGCAAGTCAATAGGAATTTTACACCAAGTACGAATTTGTGAAATATCATCAAACACACTTAAATCATCGGTGCAATCTACGTGTAATAAATCAACTTGATGATCCATTAAATCATGGATGACTTCCTTTAGAGAACGTTTTTTGTCACTGTAAATAGAAGCTGATATTTTCATTCTTAAACAGGTGTATAGATTTCTTTGAAGTTACCATCACAGAGAATTATTTTGCAAGGAAGTGATGTAAAAACAAGTTTATTTAATTCAAATTGCAGTTCTGTAAATAATTTTATTTCTTCAAAGCTCAAAGCTGATGTTTTAAATTCTTCCCTTAAAATTAATTGAAGGTGGTATGCTTCTTTATATTTTAATATTCTTATAAATTGTTTTTCTTTTCCATCTATTTGGTTTTTTGTCCAATATTTCGCTAATTTTTCAGCAACTATTTTTTCATTTTTATTCGTGTAGAATATAGTTGTATTTCCGCTCTCAATTTTATCTCCAAATCCTTTTGAGCAAGAAACAATTAGAAGTAAAAAAAATAAGAAAAATGTTCTTTTCATTACTACAAATTTAGTGAGAAGATTTGGTGTTGCCGAAGATTTGCAGAAAAAAGAGGGGTAAGCTACTCTTATCGCACCGCTCAACCTCATACCTTTGCTACATTCCTGTCCTGGAGGATTAAGAGGGAGCTGGTCGTAAAAGACTTACCCCACGCAAAAGTACTAAGATTTGATGAATTTTAGTAATAAAAACTACAAAATAAGAACTTTCAAGACCCTTTTTGATTGTGCTATTTGAAAATAAGTGCTTATATTTGCCAACAATTATGGCTTCGTAGCTCAACTGTATAGAGCACCACATTACGGCTGTGGAGGTTTAAGGTTAGAATCCTTACGAGGTCACAAAAAGAACCCAGCATGAAAGTGCCGGGTTTTTTGTTTTCAAGAGCGTTCAAAATTCATTTTGATAAGTGATTGAAAATAAAAAACCGAGAACTGCTTCAGCAATTTGGGTGCTATGCTTGGAATGCCCAATGCGGAATAGATCATGAAATAATCCTGTCGTTGTCACTCTAGCGGAGATTTTGTCAAAATTGATCGGATCTCCGTATTTTATTCCCGATAATGCCTTTGATATTGAACAAATCAATTCACACAAAAAAACCAGTACACGCGTACTGGTTTTTTTTATACCTTTTTCTCAAAAATCAACCGCTTACGAGTTAAGAGAAAAGAAATTAACTTCATGGCTACTTTGCGTTGTTAAATGGAAAATAGTTAAACCTTCGACAGGCTCAGGTCTAGAAAGCCCGAACAGCACGCACATAGTTTTCATTGAAGTCCTTCTCGGTGAAGTACT
>CAMDDR010000046.1:0-17135 GCA_945892995.1 Chitinophaga pinensis
ATTCTGAATTTGTGTACCTGAAATAAAATTATTATTTAAATCAAGGGCAGTTAAAAATCCATTTGCATCTTGAGTTGCATTTAGATTTGTTTGCATACCACTAACTGTTACTGTTGAAGAATAAGCATGATTTAATTTAAAGTTTTTCAAGAAATTTTTAGTGAATTCAAATTTTGTTAATCCGGTGTAATTTATAGTCCAGTTAGGTAGTGGAATATTATTTAATGGATTAATAGTTCTATCCGAAATCTTATTGCCTGAATATGCAGTTAAGAAAGCACCAACTACAACATCTTGCTGCGAACCGGAGTAACCAGTGTTATATCCACTTGGGAGAAGACTTGAATTTGGATTTTGCGCACCAATTAGATTAGACACCAAGATGCGATTTGCTAAGAGTTGAGTAAAAACATCGGAGCTATTTTCAGCACCTGGTTTTACAAAAGCCGAATTCATTGTAATTGTTGAATAAGTAAGATTTTCTGTTGAAAATTGACTTTGATTTTGGAATTCAAGATCACTAGGATTCCATCGATAAAACGCACTCGAATTATTACTATAGTTGCGTGTAACATTTAAATTTATAATTAAATCTTTTAAAGGTTCTAGTGTTGACTTAAGATTTAAGTTTGCAGAATGAGTAGTTGTAAATTGTGTATTTAAATTTTCATTTTGAACCAACCAGTTATTATTCCTTGCTAAATCGGCAACATTGTATCCATTTGCTCTTCCAAAAGCATCATATCCTTGTTTTCCAAATATAAAACCTGCTAATTCGGTTGTTCTTCCATTCATTCCTAAGATACTGGTTTCTTGATTAAATCCTGGCAGTAAGGTACCATCATTTAGAGCGTATGTTCCAGATACATTTCTGACTGTCATAAGCATGCGTGCAAGAAAATCATTTACGACTGGAACTTTTTCCTTTTCTTTCCTTTTTCTTCTCAGTTCTTTTTCCTTTTTCTTTTCCCATTTCTTCTTTTTCCGTTCATGAATTTTTAGTTCTTTCGGTGTCATCTGATTCACGGGCTTCTCGGGTTTATATTCTTCAATTTTCTCAGGCACTTTATTTTCTAAATTGTTTTTATCCTCTTTTCCATCTGGAGTTTTAGGATTTAGATTATTTCTAGTTGTACTACCACCTAAAACTTTCTTTAGAAAAGGAGATTTATTATATAAATTAATAAAATTTCCTTGAACAGTCATATTAATCGCACGATTATTCTGTATAATATTCCCGAAACTACTTTGCCCGAGTGGTGCACGTTGCCAATTAAAAGTCCCTGTATATTTTGTATTAGCACTTATCCAACTGAGTAGAGGAATTTTATCTAAGGGCAAGTTGTAACTTATAGAATAATTGTGAGAATAGTCCATTGTTCTTCCAACAGTATTTATTTGCGATTGAATTGTATCCAGAAATTCACGATAACCTTCAGGATCTAACTTTCGATCAATTCCGTGGTTCCCCTCTTCAAAAATTGATTTATTAACAGCCGAAAACGTAGTTTTGATATTTTTTGTAAGGTCATATCCAATTAGGTAGTTTCTAACTAGATCAAATCTTTTTAAGTAAACAGGTTGAAATTCATAATCTGGAACGAGGTTATTTCTTATTTGCCGTTGATTAAAAATTCTTGAGTATTCATTGCTAAATGAAATATTTTTAGGCAATAGAAAAAGATTAAAGTCTTTTATTATAGCAAAGTTTTTATTCTTTTCAACAGGCTTCCATTTTTTAAATGGTTCAATTGCTTTACCAGAAAATGTGTAATTATAATTTAATGAGCCAGTCCATGTCTTTGTATTATCATAGTTGGTGTTAAAATCTCGCTTTAAATTTTCAGAAAAAGCATAGGTTAATGAAACATTTGACACATTCCAAAGCTGTGGTTTACTGCCCGCTTTCAACTCTTTACGCACATTTGTAAAATTAAAGGAGCGTCGTTCATTAAAATCTTGCCCTAATTTTGCTCGCTCTTTTCGTGTTGCTAAATCATAGTCTTTTAGTTTAACATCTGGATTGAAAGGATCGTATTCAGGATTGATTACTCCCCACGAATAACCATAGAAAAAAGGAAGAGATAATCTTGCTTGTTTTCCAAAAAACTGCCCCAACTGTAAGGTTGTATTTATGTCTATTCCGATTCTTTCATTTCTTTGTCTTTCTTGCACTCTACTTTCTACGCTTCCCCAGTTTATTCCTGAGTAGTTACCTGACGCTGCAACTGTACCAAAATCAGCAAGTTGAACTTGCATTTGACCAATTGCTGCAGAACCACCTTCACTCACAAAGTCAGTTAGCCGTAATTCATTGACCCAAACAATCGCACATTCTGCATCTCCATTATCGGGTTTCCAAATATTATCAGGATCATTTTTAAGTGGATTTCTAACGCCAATCATTATTGTTTTTATTCCTTGTAGGTTTGGACTCCCTTTCACTTTTATTTTTCTTTTTTGATTAACAGGATCAGGTTTGCTGTACTCTACAATATAAGATATTCCACTAGCTCCTTGTTCTATTTTTGTATTCCTTTCCTTCTTAAGATTTAAAAAGTCATCAAATATAATTTCTACGTTGTTATTTTCAGGCCAAATAGCATCAGGACTAGTTACCCCCCAATCTGTAACATCCATCGGCATTTCATATTCATAATAATTTTCTACGAAATCTGTACCAAGTCGCACAAAAAGGGTTAAGTCTTGATTATTAAGTGTATTTGGAATTATTTCTTCCGCATGAACAAACATTTTTAATTTTTTATATGTTCGAACATCAAATTGGACATTACGATATGCTGCACGCGCATCTCCATCTTGTAAATTACATACTTCAAGCATCAACGATTGTTCATTCATTTGACGCTGGTAAACTTGAGAAGGATCTATTTCCCTTGTAATTCCCGGTGGAACTTCATATTTTACAGGATATCGCTGATCGTTTTCTTCCACATTTACTGCGCCAATATTAAATGTTGTAAGATTAGGGTCAGTTTGAATGCTAAGTCCTGCTTGTGTGAGATCTTGCCTAAATCCTCGCCATTCTCCACGTATTAATTCAAGCTTAGCAAAACGAAGAACCACTTCTTCATCAAAATTCTTTAAAAATATTCTCATAAAACGAATGGAGCGAAAATCCTGAATCCCATTTATTTTTTTCTCATAAGCCGCTAAAGGAACTTTAAACTGATACCATTTTTCTGTTTTATTTCCGTTTTGGTAAGTTTGAACATTTGTTATAAAATTACTTCCAACTTGCATTTCATTTGGACGGAGTTTAACTTTATATTGAAAATAATTTTCAGTTTCTGAGAGGTTATTATCTGCGTTTATATCTTCTATATCTGGTCTATTTGTTGCTTGAGTGGGGTATCCATCTCCATTTAAATTATTTGAGAATTCTGTGGTAGGTGAGTTGCCTTCTAGTCCATTGTAGCTCTTATATCTTTTGAGAATATCTAATTGTTGCGCATCGAAATCATCATCTAGGTAATAATTATAATTGTCGTGAGAAGCATCGTTAGTAATTTTATCTTTTGTTGCAGTTGTCAATACAGGATTATTTTGAACCCAATTCACAAAATTTAAATAAGCAGTTTTTTCATTTTCACTGTTCCAACCATCAAGTCCCACATCTTGATTTAAGCGTGCTTCCTCGACATTATCAAAAGCATTAACGATTGCTTGTTGGGAAGAAATCCTCGACCATACAGTTGTATCAATGTTATCTGTCAAAGAAGTAGATAGGGCAGGCAAACCATTTTCGTAACTTTTACGAGAATCTGGGAGAATATCTTCAGAAATATTACCTAGATTAAAATATAATTCACCTCCTGAATGGCTGCTATTTGGGTTTGCATTTTCTGCATCTTCATTGAATGGATCTAGCACCCAAAACTGAATAAATTCTATGTTTGTTTGCTCAAAATCATTTGTTGATAATGAACGCATAATTCCTCCCCAACGATTTTCAGGATTTATAAATGTCCCATCAGGATTTAAAGTAGCAGTTGTATCATAATTATACATTCCTCTTTCAGATGGATAATAGGCAAGATCTAAGACAGAAAGATTAGGAATAGAGCCATATTGTTGCTGTAAATTTGGAAAAATATCTGTTTGATTAACCAATCGCATTCTGCTATCGTAGAGCATTTGAGGATTCTGTTTGATGTGATCAGGAGTGAGAGAATTACTTTGGTAAAAAACAGGGTCAATCATATACCAAGCTATTCCAGATCTTTTAAATCCAGCAGATAAATTATTAATACTCGCTTCAGGAAATAGATTTGGTTGCCCTTGAGGAACAGAGGCTAGGTACCAAGCTGTAACTGATTTTAAATCAATAATACTTTGTGCTGCTTCAAAATCATCTATGTAGGAAGTACCAGATTTATTTATTGCTCTTGGTTGACCTGGAATTAGATGTGCAAATTCTCCAGTAAATGAGACTGTAGACATTTGATTGGTAGAGATTACAGGCAATAAATCTATTAATTTTGTTAAAAATGGGACATTTGTCCTAAAGGCTAAATCTAAGCCAATAATATTATTTTTGAATGGCTCACTTCCAAAATCTACTTTTTGCGTTACGGGTCGTTCCATCATTCTAACCCAAGTTCCTCCCACTTTGAAATTTTCATTAAAGCGGTATTGATAGTGCCCTCCAATCATTGATCTTGCTTGAAAACCAAATACTGAATTACTTTCCAAAGAAACTTTTATCGGAGTATTCGACTCTAGAATACCTGAATTCAAAATCTTCACTCTTCCTAGATTGTAGTCGACAGAATAATCAGTCCCTTCAATTAAACTTATACCTCCAGCAGTAACAGTAACAGATCCAGGAGGTACATTCAAAGCATTTAGTGGTATATCTGAACTAATAGATGATTGGCATTGCCCTTTAAATGAAAATCGATTTTTACTCGGTATTTGTTGAGCTGCAGTTTTAGTCGAGTCGTAAAGTTCAGAGAAGACAACTTTATTTATAATCGCCTCTGCTATGCCAGCATTTTGAAGTTTTAGTTTAAGTGTCTTACCAAATGGTTCAACAGTTGAAAAGAATATTCTTCCTGATTTTTTATTAATAGTTCCTCCATTTTCAATTTTATTCCCAACTTGATTAAAAGCAGAAAAATCAAATACACCGTCTGAAAAGGGCTGATTATTTTGATTGATTTTATCCATTTCTAACAAAGTAACAAGTTGTACGTCGTTCACACCAGTCATTGGAAAAAACGGTACTAAAACGGATGTTTCAGGATTATTGTAGAGAATATCTAACCTAAAACCAGTTTGATCAACTTGTGCTGATTGAATAGAATAAACATTTTTCATCATCAAATCCCAAATTTTATTATTCGGATTTGTAATTGTGGGCTTTAATAATTTTAAAATCAATGCTTCTTGACCATTGGCGCCATCCGTTGAGAATTCACCAACTTGAAATGTTTCACCTCGATAAGTATATTCGTAAGCAACAGCAAGTACTTCATCGTTATTTAGATTTGTATTTAGGGAGATATATCCTAAAAGTGCATTGTAAGTAAATTCTGTTTCACTAAGTTTCTTCGCATTTTCTACTTTTTCATAATGAATTGCGGGGTTAAAGGGACCAGGAGTTGTAACTTGATTTGATAAAACTTGAACAGAATTAGAAAAACCACGAATTAATGGTTGTGTAGCTGCCCAGTTGTATAAGGAATTTGCCGCGTTATCTGGTTGAATATTAGAAGAAAAATTAATTGGATTTCCTTGACAATTTTCAGGTTTTGATTCTCCTAAATCAGCAAAAGCAAGAATATTACGTGTATTTTCAATGACACTTGTGCGATTTGTAATCCAAACCTCTATCCTCGTAATAAAAGTTGTAGAACTAACCACAGGAAGTGTTGACATTGCAAAATCATAGTTTTGATGGTGATAAAGATTTAAAAAATAATGTTTATTTGCATCATAATTATCAGCTGTCACATTGATTTCTTGTGTTTGGGCTTTTCCAGCAACATTTATTTCTGTTCGCTTGCCTTTAGAGGATGCAGCAATTAAATCAATTGTGGCACGCCCAAATTTTAACTGTGTTTTAGCTCCAAATAAGGTTTGAGACCCTTGAATTAAAGTTGTTGGCAAAGTGAGGGAAACATTTCCTAAAGCAATTTTTTGAAGAATTTGATCTTCACTTCCTGTATGTTCAATTTTTGAGATATTCTCAAAATCAAAACTAGCACCTGTATTGTATTTTGTGTTTAGTTTAAGCTTCGTTCCGATTTGACCGGTAATATCTAAATTAATATTTTGATTAAAGTCAAAGCGCGTAAGGTTTCTTTGGCGAAGAGGCAACATAGGATTATCTACTCGTGAAGAGGCCAAACCTAAGGATAATTCTAAATTTCCTCCGGGAATTATTTTGATCTCATCTGACCCGAAAAAGTTCTCAAAAATTTTACTATTTATTTTTATTGGTAATTCAAAGGCTCTATTTTCTGTAGTTTGTTCTTCAATTATTTCCTGCCAATCCTGCGTCATTAATTTACGTTCCTCGTATTTTAAATATTCCTCTAATGTCATCATTGAAGGATTTCTAAAAAAGAGTCCATTTCCTAGAGTTTCACTATAGATGTACATCCCCGTTTCTAGATCATATACAATGGATTGATTGAGATTAGTTGGATCTCCTAAATCAAAACTTTGTTGTGAATTTTGAAATGGATTTAACGAATTAATAATCGGAAATGGAAGATTTACTTGATTTTGAGCTACAACAAAGGTTGAGAGAAAGAATAAAAATCCAACTATAATTAATTTAGTATAACGAAAGTTAAATTCTATTGTACTCCTTTTCATTCTATTTATAGCAATCTTAAGGCTTCTTTAATTAATTGTTCAACTGTTTGTTCTCCGTTGTCAATTTTTTCCAATACTTTTTCAGTAGATTTTTTATCAAATCCGAGAGAAACTAATGCATTTAACGCATCAAATCTGATTTTATTGCCTTTTAAAACGAATGTTTCACTGCCAGAACTGAATTTTATAACCTTCCCTTTTAGATCAATTATAACTCTTTGTGCTGTCTTCGCTCCAATACCTTTTATTCCTTGAATCGTAATAACGTCGTCTGTTTGAATTGCATGTGCAATTTCTTCTGGAATAAGAGAAGACAACATGATCATTGCTGTATTGGGACCAATTCCGGAAACACTAATTAAAAAATTAAACATTTCACGTTCTTCTTTTGTAAAAAAGCCATACAAAATTTGAGCATCCTCCCGAACGATTAGTTTTGTGTGTAATTTTATTTGTTCACTGTCGGATAGCTGTGTATAGGTGTTTAAGGATATTTTAACTTCGTAACCAACTCCCGAACATTCTATTAATAATTCTGTCGGATTTTTCTCTATTAACTTGCCATTTAATGAACCTATCATAACTTATTTATTTTGTGCGTCAATAACCGCAATTTTTATCATATTTATAATTTCTCTCACTGATGAACCAAGTTGTAACACGTGAATGGATTTTTTCAAACCTACTAATATTGGTCCAATAGCATCTGCATCAATAAGTTGTTGTAAAAGTTTATAGGAGATGTTTCCTGCTGAAAGATTTGGAAAAATAAGGGTGTTAACTTCTTTATTTGCAAGTTGCGAAAACGAAAACTTCTCATTCATCAAGTCTTTGTTTAAAGCAAAATTTGCTTGGATCTCTCCATCAACAATCAAAGTAGGATGTTTTTCATGTAAAATTTCAACTGCTTTCGCCATTTTTTCAGAATCAGGCCCAGGGGATGAACCAAAATTTGAGTAACTCAATAATGCAATCTTTGGTGTTACTTTTAACCTGCGTATTATTTTAGAAACATTGTAAGTTATTTCTGCAATTTGTTCTGCTGTTGGGTTAAGATTTATGGTTGTGTCAGCTAAAAATAAAGGACCTCTTTTGGAATTTAAGATATACATTCCAGAAACAGTGTTTACATCTTTTTCCAATCCAACAATACGAATTGCAGGACTCACAGAAGATCTGTAGCTTCTTGTTAAGCCAGTAATCATTGCATCTGCATCTCCTTGATCAACCATCATTGCTCCAAAATGATTTCTTTCACGCATAATTTGAATGGCTTCAAATTCTGTGAATCCTTTTCTTTTCCTTCGTTCAAAAAATGCTAATCCATAGGAAATCCTTCTTTTTTCTTCCTCCTCAGATTTTGGATCAATAATTACAATCTCAGGTAATTCTATAGCATATTCTTTTATCAATTGAAGAATTCGCTGTTTTTTTCCTAGTAAAATTGGAAATGCAACTCCTTCTTCATAGGCGACTTGTGCTGCTTTAAGAATTTTTACATTATCTGCTTCCGGAAACACAACTGTCTTCGGATTGCTTTGTGCTTTTGAGGTAATGTCGCGAACAAGTTTATTATCTAGTCCGAGTCTATTTTTTAGTTCATTTTCGTATTTATCCCAATCTTTAATTGGATTTTTGGCGACACCAGAATCCATAGCAGCTTTTGCTACTGCTGGGGCAACATGATAAATCAAGCGTGGGTCTAAGGGTTTTGGGATAATTTGATCTCTTCCGAAAGAAATATTTTTCTCGCCATATGCTTCAAGAACTTCTTCTGGAATTGTTTCTTTTGCCAGTGCTGCGATTGCTTTTACAGCAGCCAACTTCATTTCTTCGTTTATCGTAGTTGCTCGAACATCTAAAGCGCCTCGGAAAATGAATGGAAATCCCAAAACATTATTTACTTGGTTGGGATTATCGGATCTACCTGTTGCCATGATAATATCTTTCCTAACAGAACTTGCTTCTTGATATGAAATTTCAGGATCTGGATTAGCCAAGGCAAAAACAATGGGGTCTTTCGCCATGGATGCAATCATTTCTTTTGAAACCAATCCAGCACGAGATAATCCAAGAAAAACATCTGCTTTTTTAAAGGCATCATCAAAGGAAATTTCTTTTTCATGAACAGCAAATAGTGCCTTCATTTCATCAATATCTGTTCTTTTTTTGTGTAATAAACCTTTGGAATCAAACATAAAAATATTCTCTAGTTTAACGCCTAATGTTTGGTATAACATGCAGCATGCTAGAGCAGATGGTCCCGCGCCAGAAACAACAATTTTTACTTTATCAATGGATTTTTTTGCTAGTTCTAAGGCATTTAGTAAGGCAGCAGAAGATATAATTGCCGTACCGTGTTGATCGTCATGCATAATCGGGATATCCAACTCTTCTTTTAAGCGCCTCTCAATTTCAAATGCTTCAGGTGCTTTAATATCTTCTAAATTTATCCCCCCAAATGTTGGAGAAATTGCCTTGACTGTTTGAATAAAAAGTTCAGGATCACTAGCATCAATTTCAATATCAAAAACATCAATATCTGCAAAAATTTTAAAAAGCAAGCCTTTTCCTTCCATTACGGGTTTTGCTGCCAATGGACCAATATTCCCTAAGCCAAGAACTGCTGTTCCATTTGTGATTACAGCAACTAAATTTGCTTTGCTAGTATATTTATATGCATCATCTTTGTTTTCCGCAATTTTAATGCACGGTTCAGCAACACCTGGTGAGTATGCTAAGCTTAAATCGCGTTGTGAAGCATAGGGTTTTGTGGGTACAACTTCAATTTTTCCAGGTTTTCCGGAAGAGTGATAATCTAGCGCTTCTTGCTTAGTAATTTTGGACATTTCATTCTATTTAAAGACCTCAAATATACGAAAAAGATGCTAGCTTTTACTCAGGATTTACTTCAGTAATAAGATAGATTTAATAAAATTAAGGAATTACAAATCAAATAATTTCTCAAAACTGTCGATACCTTCAACCATCATTATTTCTGGCTTTTCAAGTATTTCTTTTACTTTGACTAAAAAACCAACAGATTCTTTTCCGTCAATAATTCGATGGTCATAAGATAAGGCAAGGTACATTATTGGTCGAATCTCAACTTTACTATTAATTGCAACTGGTCGTTCAACGATATTGTGCATTCCTAAAATAGCAGATTGTGGAGGATTGATAATCGGAGTTGAGAGCATCGATCCAAAAACCCCTCCGTTTGTGATGGTAAAGGTTCCACCAGTCATTTCTTCAGGTGTAATTTTCCCATCTCTTGCTTTAATTGCTAAGCGCTTTATTTCTCTTTCAATTTCTACTAAGCTCATTTTCTCGGCATTTCTGACAACAGGAACCATTAATCCTTTTGGAGAGGAAACAGCAATTCCAATATCAGAATAATCGTGAAAAATCATATCTGTGCCTTCAATTTGCCCATTTACAGAAGGGAAAAGTTTCAGGGCTTCGGTAACTGCTTTTGTGAAAAAGGACATAAAACCTAAATTTACTTCATGTTTTTTGGCAAAAGCATCTTTATATTTTGCTCTTAAATCCATAATTGGCTTCATGTCGATTTCATTGAATGTCGTTAACATTGCAGTTTCATTCTTTACAGCAACAAGTCGCTCTGCAATTTTTTTGCGTAACATTGACATTTTTTCTCTTCTCGTGCCTCTGGCTCCTCCATTTTTAGCCCCTGATGAAGTACTTATTCCACTTTCTAGTGCTTGAAGTACATCTTGCTTTGTAATTCTTCCATCTTTCCCACTTCCAATTAAGTGCTCATTTGAAAGCGATTTTTCAGCCATAATTTTAGCTGCTGCAGGAGAAGGAAGTCCACTTGCATAGGTTTTTTCCTTTTGAATTTCTGAAGCTTCGCTTGTTTTTTCTTTACTAGTTGGCTCAGAAGGATTTGCATCTTCCTTGCTTTTACTCGAGGAAAAACCTGCAGGTTTCGCTGCAGATGTGTCGATTAAACAAACCACTTGACCAACTTTTACAACATCACCTTCTGCAGCTTTTAAAGTAATTATTCCACTTTCTTCAGCAGGAAGTTCTAGGGTTGCTTTATCTGAATCTACTTCTGCCACTGCTTGGTCCTTTTCCACATAATCACCGTCAGCAACCAACCAAGCCGCAATTTCTACTTCTGATATTGATTCTCCCGGACTAGGGACTTTCATTTCTAAATGTGCCATAATAATTTCAAATTACTTTATTTTCCAACTGAAATTTTAGCAAAAGCAAAGATTTCGCTGAATAATTTCGCTAATCTTTTTTCATGTAATTTCTTTGAGCCTTCAGCAGATGCTGCGCTTGCAGGCCTACAAATTCCTATCAAATTTAATTTTCTTAAGTTCATTGCCATGTATGCCCAAGCCCCCATATTTGATGGTTCTTCTTGTGCCCAAACAGTATTTTTTGCATCGTATTTTTTAAGAAGTGCATCGATTTGTTTTTGTGGGAATGGATACAATTGCTCAATTCGAACGAAGGCTATATTTTCAGTTTTCAAGTCTTCGGCTTTTTCTTTCATTTCGTAATAGAATTTTCCACTACACATAACAAGCGTATCTACTTTTTTAGGATCCGCATTTTTGTCGTCAATTACTTCTTGAAACCCTCCATTTGCCATTTCCTCTAAGCTTGAAGTTGCAGCTGGATAGCGCAAAAGCATTTTTGGTGAAAAAACAACAAGGGGTTTTCTAAATTCACGTTTCAGTTGTCTTCTTAAAAGGTGAAAATGATTACTCGGAGTAGACGTATTTACTATTTGCATATTTAAATCTGCGCATTGTTGCAGAAAACGCTCCATTCTCGCGCTTGAATGTTCTGCACCCTGACCTTCGTATCCATGAGGTAGTAATAAAACTAATCCACTTTGTGTTGCCCATTTATCTTCTCCAGCAGAAATAAATTGATCAATCATGGTTTGTGCACCGTTAAAGAAATCTCCAAATTGTGCCTCCCAAATTGTAAGATCATTTGGAGTAGCTAATGAATAACCGTATTCAAATCCCAACACGCCATATTCAGAGAGTAAGGAATTATAAATTTCAAATTTTGCTTGTTTCTCAGAAAGTAAATTTAAGGTCTCAATTTTTTCTTCTGTATCTTCTGTTATTACAACAGCGTGACGGTGAGAAAAGGTGCCTCGCTCAACATCTTGTCCGGAAATTCTTACCGAATGCCCTTCATTTAAGAGACTAGCATAAGCAAGCATTTCCGCAGAACCCCAATCCATTTTGTTATTTTTGAAGGCATTCAATCTATCCTCAAATATTTTAGCAATTTTCCTAAAATATTTTTTTCCTTCAGGAAGTGTTGATAATTTTATGCCAAGGTCAAGTAGAAGCTTCTTGTCAAGACCTGTCTTTGGAGATTCTTCAAAGTCTTTAGCAGTTCCGTGTCGATAATCTTTCCATATCAAACTTAAAAAATCAAAAACAGATGCTTTGTCATTCTCACGAGCTGCATTAAATTCATCTTCTAGAAACTGATTGTAACTTTCTTCAATTTTCCTAGCTTCATCTTTGCTAATTAGCCCTTCCTCTTCAAGTTGTTCTTGATAAATTACTTTTGGATTTGGGTGTTTCGCAATGATATCATATAATTTTGGTTGCGTAAATTTTGGTTCATCGCCTTCGTTGTGACCATATTTTCGGTAGCATAATAAATCGATAAAAATATCTCTACTGAAAACTTGTCTGTATTCTATTGCAATTTCTATCGCTTGAACCACCGCTTCAAGGTCATCTCCATTTACATGAAATACAGGACACAAAGTTGTTTTAGCAACATCTGTGCAGTAGGTAGACGAGCGTGCGTCAATATAATTTGTTGTGAATCCAACTTGATTATTTACAATTATATGAATTGTTCCTCCTGCGCGATAGCCCGCAAGTTGCGCCATTTGAATTGTTTCATAAACAATACCTTGTCCAGCAATGGCAGCATCTCCATGAATTAATACGGGGCATACTTTCTTTTCATCCTTGTAAACATGGTCAATTTTAGCTCTTGCAATTCCCTCTACTACTGTATTTACAGCCTCGAGATGCGACGGATTTGGTGCAAGTGTAAGCCCCATTTTTTTACCGTTGTCAAGTACGATGTTTGAGGTGAATCCTTGGTGGTATTTTACATCTCCATCAAAAGTACTTTCAAAATCAAATTCTTTTCCTTCAAATTCACTAAAAATATCTCTAGGTTGTTTTTTAAAGATGTTTGTTAAGGTATTCAGCCGACCACGATGAGCCATTCCCATTACAAAATATTCAACACCTAACTCAGACCCTTTTGTTACCATTGAATCTAAAGCAGGAATTAATGCTTCTCCTCCTTCTATTGAAAAACGTTTTTGTCCAACGAATTTTTTTCCAAGAAAGGACTCAAAACTTGAGGCCTCATTGAGTTTTTTGAAAAGTTGAATTTTGCGTTCTTTTGTAATTTCTGGACGGTTACTAATTTCTATTTTTGTCTTAAACCATTCAATTCTTTCGGGGTCGCGCATGTAAATAAATTCAATCCCGATTGATTGACAATAGGTGAGTTCAAGGTGAGAAATAATATTTTTTAGGGTATCTGGACCAATTCCGATTGTTTCACCTGCTTGAAAAATACTTTCTAAGTCTATTTCTGCAAGTCCAAAATTTTCGATTGATAAATCTGGAGTGTATTGACGGCGCTCACGAACAGGATTTGTCTTTGTAAAAAGATGCCCTCGAGTGCGATAACCATTAATCAGTTGTATAACTTTGAATTCTTTTTGAAAATTTTCAGGAATTTCGCCACCGTCTTCATAATTAGCTTGTGCAAATTCAAATCCCTCAAAAAATTTAACCCAACCACTATCAATACTATTTGGATCTTTTTGATATTGTTTATACAAGTGATCGATTGCATTCAAATCAGCATTCCCCACATACGAAACTTTATCCATGTTGATTGATGTTCTTTAGGAAAGCAAAGTTATTAATTTCATTAGGAAATAAAACTATTTAGAAAAGTAATTCTATTTTTTTAATTGGGTTTTATCAAATTTATCACAAGAGCAAAAATCAATGAAGAAAAAAATGTGATAAGCGCTACTTTTTTTAATTCAGGATCTAAATCCTTTGGTTCGGAGGTTTGGAATACTCGTTTTAAGTGAAAAATTAGTGATATTGAAGGGATTAAAGCTACGAATAATAAAATGTTATAGGTTAGGGCGCTAATTACTAAGACAGAAACAAACCAAAAACTCAGTCCTAGGATAATTAAAAACCCATGATAGTATTTTGCTTTTTCAAAACCCATTGATACGACAAGTGTATTTTTCTTTGATTGCTTGTCATTTTCGTGGTCCCTTAAATTATTTAAATTCAGAACAGCTGTACTCCAAAGTCCAACTGTTATTGCAGGTAATAATACCAACCACTGAAATCCCTCTCCATAGAGTGAAAAAACTCCTAAAGTACTCACCAAACCAAAAAATAGAAAAACCATTAAATCTCCAAATCCGTGATAGCCGTATGCTCTTTTCCCAATCGTGTAAGTTATTGCTGCAAGAACACAAGATAAAGCCAAGCCAGCATAAAAATATATTAGTGCCTTACTAAGATTAGCAACGCTAACATAAATTAAGCTTCCAGAAAAAATGAGTGATAGAATTATAAAAATTAGTATTCCAACTTTCATTTCTTTTTTGGAAATAAGTCCTGCTTGAACTGTTCTTTTTGGTCCAATCCGATTGTTGTTATCACTTCCTTTTTGACTGTCTCCAAGGTCATTGGAAAAATTTGATAGTATTTGAAAACTGATGGTTGTCAAAATGGCAAATAAAAAAATAAGAGCATCCCATTTATCAAGTAAGGCAGCCATTCCTGAACCAATAATAATTCCAGAAACAGATAAAGGCAGAGTTCTTAACCTCATTGCATCAATCCAGAATTTGATTTTTGACATTTTTTAGAATATAATTTAGTCTTTATTTTTGGCTCTCTTGTAAACGGGAACTGTAGAGCAAGGTTCTCCATACATCAGTGAATCAACATGCGATTGTAAATGATTTAACAAAGTAACGAGTGCAAATTCAGGATTTGAAATATCGCTACATCCTTTCACAATAACTTTTGCATTTTTAAATTTAGCTATATCAATTTTCCCAATATTTTCTGCTATAAGTTGTTTTTCTAGATCAATTTTAGAACCTACACAGATACATGCAGCATGTGAATGTAGCGCAGCTGACACAAGCATAAAAGCCCAAGTTGGAATAATAGCATCTGCAGAACAATAAATATAAACTGGCTTTCCTCGATAGCTTTCCCAATCTGCATTTTTAATCCAAAAACGAAAATCTTTTTCCTTGAGCACAAGTCCTTGCCATAAATGAGCGGCTAAATCGAGGCCAAGTAGAATGCTCGTTGGCTTAAAATCCGCAAGGTCTAATTGAATCAAGCCACTGTCTTTGATTTTATTCTTAATCTCATCCATGTTGCAAATTTAAGTTTTTTAATCGTCTAACTTTGATTCTAGATTAAAAAACTCAGTCACAATGTCAGTCTTTTTAGGAAGGCACATTCTTTGACATTAAGACTTAAAATTATGAATAACCATCCTCAATTTGATAATCATTTGCGCAATGCATATCCACCAGCTTTGTTGGTTGTTGTATTCATGTTGATGGTATATTGGGCAGATTTTTTATTTATCACAGATTTTCATAAATATGGTGTTCTTCCAAGAAGTATTGAGGGATTAAAAGGTGTGATTTTTATGCCATGGATACATGCTCATGATGACTATAAACATCTTTTAAATAATTCTATTCCAACTTTTCTTTTGATAACGCTATTGTTTTACTCGTATAAAAAAATTGCGCTTAAAGTCTTTTTCTTTAGTTGGATTTATACAGGTGTATTTCTTTGGATTTTCGCTAAAAATAATGGCGCTTATCACATTGGAATGAGTGGAGTAATATACAGTTTAGCTACTTTTTTATTTACTTCAGGTGTCTTAAGAAAATACCTTCCACTTCAAGCTTTATCTTTATTTATCGTATTTATTTATGGAAGTTTAATTTGGGGGATATTCCCTACTAACTCCCGTATTTCTTGGGAAGGTCATTTAATGGGTTTTATTGTAGGAATAATTTTGGCTTTTTATTACCGAAAAGAAGGCCCTCAACGTCCAAAATACGACTATGAAATTGAAAAAGAACTTGGAATTGAACCTCCAGATTTAGAGGGAATATATTTGGAGCAACAACGTATCGCAAACGAGCAACAACAAGCATTAGATAAAGATTCGGGCGAAGAACAAAGGATAAAAATCTTCTACGATTATAAAAAAGACCTTGATAAATAATTTGCTAAAAACTTTTGGGGCTGAACTCAAAACAAATGAGTAACTTCGCGTCAAATCCTTCTGTTAAATATGAGTGATGCTATTAAACATGAATGTGGAATTGCCTTATTAAGGCTAAAAAAACCCTTGCAATTTTATTTAGACAAATACGGAACAGCATTTTATGGGGTGAATAAGATGCATCTTTTAATGGAGAAGCAACACAATCGTGGTCAAGATGGAGCAGGGATTGCAAATATCAAATTTGATATGGAACCTGGTCAACGTTATATTTCTCGCACTCGGTCTATTGCAAAAAGTCCTATTCAAGATATTTTTGATCAGATAAATGGACGTTTTCAGCAAATTCAAAATGAAAATCCAGAAAACCTAAAAAATATTGATTACCTAAAAAAACATGTGGGCTTTACTGGAGAATTGTTTTTAGGTCATTTACGTTATGGAACTTTTGGAAGAAATTCCATTGAAAGTTGTCATCCATTCTTACGTCAAAATAATTGGATTACACGAAATTTAGTAATTGCAGGAAATTTTAATTTAACTAATGTAGATGAGCTTTTCGATGTTTTAGTAAATGTAGGTCAGCACCCAAAAGAAAAATCGGATACCGTTACGGTACTTGAGAAAATCGGACACTTTTTAGATGCAGAAAACGATGAATTATTTCAGCAATACAAGAAATTAGGGTTCGATAATTTAGAAGTTTACAATCGTATTTCAGAAAATCTAAATTTGGTAAAAATTCTCCAAAAAGCATCAGAAGATTGGGATGGTGGCTATGCGATGGCAGGTCTTTTAGGTCATGGTGATGCGTTTGTTTTGCGCGATCCTTCGGGAATTCGTCCAGCTTATTGGTACGAAGATGACGAGATTTGTATTGTAGCATCAGAACGACCAGTTATTCAAACAGCATTTAATCTTAAAGTAGAAAATATTAA
>CAMDDR010000047.1:0-17007 GCA_945892995.1 Chitinophaga pinensis
CGTTAGCGGTCATTGTAAAAGACGACTGCACAAACGGGGACGCTAAAAACCGATAAGAGTAAGTATAAATTAAATAAGTAAAATAAAATGAAAACAAGAATTACATCTTTATTCGTAATAGCCTTAGCTATTTTTTCTGCAAATTCAAAAGCACAATCAGTTCCTTCATCATGGACTTCTAAAGGAGTTGGTGGGGGGGGGGCTATGTATAGCCCGAGCATTAGCCCATTTAATGGAAATAATTTATTTATTTCTTGCGATATGTCTCCAGTACATCAATCATCTGATTTCGGACAAACATATTCATTATTGCATTATTTGCAAGTAGAAGGTGGTAGAAATTCAGAAGTTCAGTTTACTTCAAATCCATTAAAAGTATTTGTATTGAGAAAAAATGGCAACTTTTATGCTCCAGCTAAAAGCTACGATGGTGGAACTAATTGGGTAAATGCAACTAATCCAACAGCATTGGGAGGAGCTTTTCAATATCATGCGAGTCCTGCGGATACTGATTTAGTTGTGATAAGCGATGCTCACAAAATCTATTTTAGTAATAATGAAAACACCAGTGGATATACTACTCTTCTAAATTATCCTGCTACTTATGGCGGACATTTGGCAGGTGTTTATTTTGAAAATAAGGATACTATATATGTATGCTCGCACGATACATTAATTTATACTTTTAATGGTGGTGGCTCTTGGGCAAGTGCTACAGCAGGAACAAATGGAATACCATCAACAGAACATATTGTTAGTTTTAAAGGGGCCAAACAGGGTGGACGGTGGGTGTTTTTTGCTGTTACAATTCAAGCAAATGCTGTCAGTAAAATATATCAAACCTATTGCGAAGATTTTCCTTTTTATAAAGGAATATACAAGCTAAGTCAACTTCAAAATTCATGGGTTGCAATTGGAGCTAATTTACCAAATACCAATGATAAAGTTTATGTATTAGGACTTGCAAAGAATGACACCTCGGTAGTTTATGTAGCTGGACAATCTAATTCTGCTGGAGTTACATTAGGTGCTTTGTTTACTTCAACAAATTCTGGAAGTTCATTTACACTTAAGTTTTTGAACTCCGGAAATTTTAATTTGAATAATAATATAACCACAGGCTGGTTAGGAAAACATGTAAACAATTTAGCGAAATTCAAATGGAATGGTCTCAATTATATTGGTGGATTGGCAGTTGACCCCAATAACTCTTCTCGAATTATTATCGGAGATGGAATGCTGGCTCATACAAGTATTGATTACGGATCTAATTGGCAACAAGCATATACTGATGTTAATTACGATAATGCGCCATCTGTATTACTTCAAGAATCCCATTTATATAAAACTTCTGGTCTCGAAACAACATCTGCTTATTGGTTAGATTGGACTAGCCCAACAAGCATTTTTGCAACATACAATGATATTGTAGCACGTAGAAGTACAGATGGTGGACAAATGTGGAGTTTTGATATTTATGGTTTAGATTCATCTAAAATTAATGATGTAAATATGACAATTGAAAATGTGGCTACGGGAAAAATGTATGCCGCCTGTGGAGAAGTTGCGGGTTCTAATGGTGATTATACTGATGCTCGAGCTCTCTGGTCTAAAGGTAGAGTTTCTGTTTCATCAGATAATGGAATTAATTGGACAACTGTAAAATCATTTGGTTGTACTGTGAGTTCAGTAGCATTTGATCCAAATTCAGTAAATGGGTTGTATGCTACCGTAATGCATACAATGGGCGGAATTGGTGATGTTTATCATTGTGTGGATGTGATAAATAATCCAACAGTATGGACTCGTCTCGCTGCGCCCCCTAGAACTGAAAACAGGGCATTACAAATTATAGTTTTAAATAACGGAGATTTAGTTGCGGTCTATGGATCAAGAGATATTTCAACAACATCAACTCCAAGTTTTTCTTTTAGCAATAGTTCTGGTGTTTTTTATAGTACTGATGGAGGGTTATCTTGGGCTGATAATAATCCATCTACTATGACGAAATCAACAGTAAATGTAGAGATCGATAGAAATGATCCTACACAAAGTACTTGGTTAGCTTTTGTAAGCGCTACAGGTAATCTAGGTGGTGTTTTTAGAACTACAAACAAAGGTGTTAATTGGACGCAAGTTTACAATTCACCAGTATTATCGGGTTCTTTCCATCCATCTCTTGCAAACGAAATGTATATATGTACAACAAAAAGCGGATTAGTTTATGCGACAAACACAAATTCAAATTCATTTACAATAACACCTGTAACCTCCTATCCATTTAGGAATCCTCAAAAAGTATTTTTTAATCCATACAATATAAATGAAGTGTGGGTAACAAGTTTTGGAAATGGAATTAAAATGGGAACAACAAATATTCCAACAGCAATTTCAGAAAACAATTTCAATAACAATGAATTTACAATATATCCAAACCCGACAAATAATATTTTAAACATTGTATTATCTGAAAACATTGATGTAAATAAAATTATTATTTATGATGTAACTGGGAAAGAAATAAAATCTGTAAGCATAAAAATAAATAGTAAAGATATTCAGACAGATGTATCTTCTTTACCTAAAGGAATATATCTGTTGACTTTGCAGTCGGACAAAATGAAATATTCAAAAACTTTTATTGTAGAATAAAATAAACAGAAAATTTGAGCCATTTAACAAAGGAAAAGAAACAACGAACCGCTAACAGCACCTACAAGAAATTGGCGGTTCAGTGGTTAAATGAAACTTTGTGCTTCGTATCAAGTGCAGTGCTGACAGACAGTTTAGTGCTTCGAAATCGCCAACTTCTTGTAGCTGCAAACCGTTATGTGGGATTGCCCATACCCGAAAAATTCTCAAAATATATTTTGAAATAATACCAATATTTGGTATGTTTGCTAAAATTAGTTGTTATGAGTAAAAACACATCAATTACTTTGGGTAGTTATTTTGATCAATTTATTCAAAGTATTTTAAGAGAAGGACGGTACAAAAATGCAAGTGAGGCAGTTCGTGCTGGATTAAGACTACTTGAAGAAGAGGAACAGAAAATTATTGCTTTGCGTCATGCGATTGACGAAGGTATTAATAGTGGTATAGCCGAAGATTTCGACCCTGACGAGCATTTAAAAATGTTGAAAGCAAGCAGGAAATAAATGGCAAAGTTTAAATTAACGAACAATGCCGTAAAGGATCTATCCGATATATGGTATTACACTGTTGAGGCATGGTCTGAAAGTCAGGCGGACAAATATTATAAGCTAATAATTAGTGCTTGTTCAACAATCGCTACGAAACCACAAATTGGTAAAGTATATCCAGAAATTTACCCAGATCTGAAAGGAAAACTTACCTCAAAGCATATAATTTTCTATCGTGTATTGGAGGACCAAACGATTGAGATAACAAGAATTCTGCACGAACGAATGGATTTGAAGAATAAATTAGTTTCACTGCTTCCTTCGGAGGTGAAAAAATGAACCCCACATAACAGCAAGCAAGCGCCAGCCCAGATCATACTTCGATGAAACAATTAGTTATTAAAGATTAAGTATTATCTTCGGAGAAACGATCTTGTGAAAATCGCCACCTTCGCCAAGCCCGAAACCGTTATTTTGACAATAAACAAGGGCTATAAAAGAACATTATTTCTGGTTCAAGAATTCCAAAGAGCGCAATTTTGCATTTATCCGAATGTCATCCCAAAACAAATTAATATCTCCTGAGTGATAATCATCCATAGTAAAGGCTAGGGCACGAAATGGAAAATGAGGAAGAGAAATCCAAACAGCGCCATCAATCACATGGCTTGAAAAGGCCTGTTTGTAAAGTTTATTGTTTGAGTATAAAAACCCTTTGTGGTCTTTTCGTTCGCCATCACTAGTGTTCCATGTTACAGGATTTATGACAGCTTTGCCTTCGTGCCACTTATTGTAAACTTTTTTATTTATTTTCTTTCTATGTGTATTCCAAGTTGTAAATCCCCCAATTTCAGTTGGATTTGTTGCTAATTTTATCGTATTAAATTCATCTTTTTTAATCCCAATTCCTGGTAAGTAGGCAGCAATAAGTTGTTTTTGCAGGTCTTTTCCATCAAAGAAATCTTTTAATAATAAATTTAAAATTGTAGATCCTTGGCTGTGTCCAGCGAGAATAATTGGTTTACCGTTATTGTAGTTTTCTAAATAAAATTCAAATGCAGCTTTTACGTCAGCGTAGGCCAAGAGCAGAGCATCACGACCCAAACCGTCAAGATGATCATAAGCGCGAATGTGTGCTTGTCTATAGTAGGGAACGAACATTCTTCCTGCTTCAGCCCAAGCAGAGGCTTGAAAATGTACAGCTAAATCAATAATTTTCCGCTTTTGATCTATATCATCTAGTGGAATATTCCAGCGTTTATCTTTTTTACTTAAAAAAACTGTAGGATAAACATAAAAAACATCAACTTTAGAAAAGAGCGATGAGTCTTTGTGGTATTCTCTTAATCCGCTGGGATATAAACCAGGCAACACCGCCCAATTTTCAGTTTTTTCATAATTTGGAACTTGAGAAAATCCAAAGGAGAATTGAATTAATAATAAGAAAGCTAAGATGTGTTTTATAAAAAATACCACTGTTTAGTGCTTATAGAATCAATTAAACCAAACATTTTTTATCATTTCTTTCTCTGCAAATTGATTGATTCTTTCAATAATTATTTGCTTGCCGTTTAACAACTCTTCACGCATTACAGAGGAATCAATTGAAAGGTATAGCACCTGATTTTTAATATAAATTTCTTTTGTACGGTGAGCAACTGCAGGACCCATTAATTCTGGCCATGCAGCAATTACATCCATTTCCTTCATCTTTTCATCTAAAGAATGGGCCTTTAAAAACTTAGCAATAATTTCCTTAATTGGTTGTTCTTTTGATGATCTTAACGATTCTTCGCGCATAGTATAAATTTAGTCAATTATAACTTCTATTTCGCCATTTTCTAATTGAAATAATTTTTTTTCAATGGGAAGTGATTTAAATAGTTCAAGCATTCTCCTTGGATCAGTATCGGTCACTAAGACTTGTCCGAAATAATCTGCTGTAACCAATTCGATTAATTTTCCTACTCGTTGATTGTCTAATTTATCAAAAATATCATCCAATAGGAGAATTGGCTTAAGTTCCTTGTGCTGTTTTAACCAATCATATTGCGCTAATCTAAGCGCTATTATAAATGATTTTTGTTGACCTTGTGAGCCAAATTTTTTAACGGGATACCCTTTAATTGTAAAAATGAGGTCGTCTTTATGAATTCCACAATTGGTATACTGTGTAATAGCATCTTTTTTTTCTGAGCCTGCAATTAACGAAGCAAAAGAAGCATCATTTAATTGGGAGCGATATTCTAGGCCAACAAGCTCTGATTCGCTTCCAATTTCTTTGTAAAATCTTTGGAAAACAGGAATAAATTCTTCAAGAAATATTTTTCTTCTTTGATGAATTCGCTCACCGACTTCAATTAATTGAACATCCCAAATATCAATAGAATCTCTATCAAATAAACGGTGCTCGAACATGTTTTTCAGTAAAGCATTCCGCTGATCTAAAATTTTAGAATATCGAACAATGTCTTCAAGATAATTTTTATCCAATTGCACAAGAATACCATCCATCCATTTACGGCGCATTTCACTTCCTTCGGCAATTAAATCTCCATCATATGGGGAAATGAAAACAAGTGGAAAACGTCCGATGTGCTCAGAGATTTTTTCGTATTCTTTTTTATTTAGCTTAATGACTTTCTTTGCACCAATTTTAAATGCACAATGCACATTTGTCAATTTTTGAGAAATATTCCAATTTCCAGAAATAGAAAAAAAAGATTGATCAAAGCGAATATTTTGCCGATCATTTGAATTTAAATACGATTTACACATGCTGAGGTAATAGACAGCATCTAAAATATTGGTCTTGCCGCAGCCATTATTCCCTACAAAGCCGTTTAATCCGGGAGATAATTCCAAGTTTAGGGATTCGTAGTTTTTAAAATTAGTTAGTTGAAGAGTTTGTAAATACATTGACGGACAAAGTTAGATTATTTTCTTCGTTTCTTTCGGCATTTTATTTGCCCGTCTTTTTTCTAATCTGGAATACCATAAAAAAAAGTAGCGCTGAGAAGAATGCAAATAGGATTAATGAATTATTGTTTATTTCTTTTTTTTCAATGAAATTCCCCGAAATTAATTCGCCACTCAGTTTGTCTCTTTCTTTTTTATTGTTGTTTTCTAATTCTCTTATTTTAATTTCTAGTTTAGCCTCAGCCTCTTTAAACTCCATAAGTTTCAATTCATCAATTTTAAATTTTATGGCCTCTAACTCTAATCCAAGAAGACCTTGCTTTTTGGCAAGTTGAAGACAGGAGTCGTTGTATTTTTCGGATAGGTTTTTGTCAGAGTCAGCAAAATAACCAGCAAGATTAAAATAAGCTTCAAAAATTTTATGGGGGATATTTTCTGTCTTTCTGTCTCTTAGAATTTTTTGGAATAATTCTAATGCTTGCTTTTTCTCATTACTTAAAAAATTGATTATGGCTTTGTTGGTAAGCGCATTTAAATAAAAATAGCTTTTCATTGTTTTATTTGAGAATGAAAAACTATTCTCGCAATAAAATTTTGCTAATTTATAATTTTTTTGCTCTAAGGCTAAATCTGTAAAAACAGCATAAGCATTTGCCACAGCTTCCCATTTTTCATTTTTTGTTGCTAAAAAAATATACTTTTCAAGTTCTTGCTTTGCTTCACTATATTTTTTTTGAAGTATGTGAATTCTTGCTAAGTTGACTAAAGCTAAAAACGCATCTGTTTCATTTGGAGAATCCTCGCCAATTTCTAATGAAGTTTTGTAATAGAATTCTGCTGTTTTAAAATCTCCTTTCAAGAAATAGGCATTTCCTAATTCATTCACGTCGCTTGTTAAAAGCTCTAAATCTTGAATGGAAAGCGAATAATTTTTAGCAGCTTTAAGTAAAAGAATACCATTGCTAAAATCTCCTTTTCTTACTTCATAAATCCCTAGAATACGACAACTAATAGCCCTTGTGAATGCGTTTTTATTTTTGGATTCTTTTAATTCTTCCGCAAGGATTTTTAATGAGTCTATATTGTAGCGAACATACTCCGTGCTTAATTCTAAAGCTATTTTAGCTTTCCTTAAGTGATTTTTTTCATTTTTAAATGACGAGAAATCATATTTATTTTGCCCAAAAGAAAGTAGATTACATAAAATAACGAAGCAGGATAAGGCCAAAACTACTTTTTTCCCAAGGGAAGATCTCTTTATTAACATTGAAACCAATTGAATTCATTGCAAGGATAGTTAACAATCGTTACTTTTGCAACAAAACAATCTGTTATGTCAAATGCATTTTACAATGTTCCAGTTGCTATAAATGAACCCGTTAAGTCTTATGCACCCGGTTCACCAGAAAAAATAGCTTTAATTGAAAAGTACCAAGAAATGTACAACCAAGAACCAATCGATGTTCCGATGTATATTGGTTCAAAGGAAGTTCGAACTCAAGCAAAAAAAGCATTGACAAGTCCTCAAGACCACAAAAAAGTCTTGGGATATTTTAATCTTGGAGAGGCAAAACATGTTGAAGATGCTATTAATGCTGCATTGGAGGCACGAATAAAATGGTCAAATATGCCTTGGGAACAACGTGCGGCAATCTTTTTAAAAGCTGCAGATCTCTTGGCAGGCCCATTTCGCTATAAAATGAATGCTGCTACTATGCTGGGGCAATCTAAAAACGTTTTTCAAGCAGAAATAGATGCTTCTTGTGAGCTAATAGATTTTTTGCGTTTCAACGTGCAATATATGACTCAAATTTACAAGGAACAACCTGAGTCATCTCCTGGAATATGGAATCGATTAGAATACCGTCCTTTAGAAGGGTTTGTATTTGCAATAACGCCTTTTAATTTTACAGCAATTGCGGCAAATTTATGCGCTGCTCCTGCAATGATGGGAAATGTCGTTGTTTGGAAACCGGCAGATTCCCAAATTTATTCTGCACAAGTAATTATGGAGCTTTTTAAGGCGGCAGGTCTTCCTGACGGAGTTGTGAACATGATAACTGTTGATGGTCCAGTTGCAGGGGATGTAATATTTAAACATAAAGCTTTTGCAGGCCTTCATTTTACAGGATCTACCGGTGTATTCCGTTATTTATGGAAAGAAATAGGGGCGAATTTAGAAAAGTATAAATCGTATCCTCGAATTGTCGGTGAAACTGGCGGTAAAGACTTTATTATTGGACATAAATCTGCAAATCCTGCAGAACTTGCAACAGCAATGTCAAGAGGAGCTTTTGAATACCAAGGTCAAAAATGCTCTGCTGCTTCAAGAGCTTATATTCCTAGTAATTTATGGGCTGAAGTAAAAGCAATTTATGTTCAGCAAGTAAATTCCTTTAAAATGGGAACACCTGCTGATACTGGAAATTTTATGAATGCAGTTATTGATGAAAGGTCATTTGACAAAATTGCAGGATACATTGATTATTGTAAGGAGCAAGCTGATGCTGAAATCATAACTGGTGGAACTTACGATAAATCCATAGGGTATTTTGTTTCTGCAACAACTGTTGTAACAACAAATCCAAAATTTAGAACCATGTGTGAAGAGATTTTTGGACCGGTTCTTACAATTTATGTCTACGACTCAGAAAAATTTGAGGAAACACTTTCGCTTATCGATGAAACTTCAGAATATGCATTGACAGGTTCAATAGTATCTCAAGATCGTTATGCAATTGCATTAGCAACAAAGAAATTGGAAAATGCTGCAGGAAACTTGTACATTAATGATAAGCCAACAGGAGCAGTTGTTGGGCAGCAACCTTTTGGTGGAGCAAGAGGATCAGGCACAAATGACAAAGCAGGTGCTAAGATGAATTTATTGCGTTGGGTTTCTGCCCGAACGATCAAAGAAACTTTCGTTCCTCCAACAGATTATCGCTATCCATTTTTAGGATAAAGAAAAGCTTAAGATTATTTGTTCAACTTGCTCTAAAAGTGGTGTTTGTTCATCATTTAGAACTCGAAATTCAGTAAGCTGGTATTTATCTTCATCTGAAAATTGTGAATTCATTCTTTTTAGGACTTCATTTTCAGAACAATTATCTCTTTTCATAATTCTTTTAATTCGTAATTCTGTAGGAGCATATACTAAGATAATTGCGTCAAAATTTTTAAAAGAACCCGTTTCAAATAGAATAGCCGATTCATTAAAAACAAGGTAGTTATTTTGCGCCAAGGCCCAGAGATTAAAATCTTCACGAACGATTGGATGAATTAAGGCATTCACCTTTTCACGTAAGGATTCATCTGAAAAAATAGCTTGAGCTAAAGCGAATTTATTTAGTTTATCATTTTGATAAATTTCTTCCCCAAATAAATGAATCAGCCCCTCTTTAATTTTTGGATTACTCTCCGTTAATTCTTTGGCGCGTTCATCAGAATTGTAAACTGGATAACCCATTGCTTTAATAATTTCGGCAACAAGACTTTTTCCCGCTCCAATTCCACCTGTTATGCCTATTCTTTTCATTTGAGAACGAATATAATCTTTTCTTGAAAACTATTGTAATTTTGTGGCATGCAGAAAGAATGGTTTGCTGAATGGTTTAACACAGAATATTACCACATTTTGTATAAAGATCGAGATGAAGACGAAGCAAATCGCTTTATTTCAAATTTACTATCTTTTTTAAGCATTCCAAAAAATTCTCAACTTCTTGATTTAGCTTGTGGTAAAGGTCGGCATTCAAAAATTTTAAACAGTTTTTCATACGATGTTTTGGGTGTTGATTTATCCGAAAACAGCATTTTAAAAGCAAGAAAAGAAACGACGGAAACACTTCGCTTTGAAACGCATGATATGCGAAAGGTTATTCCAAATCTAAAATTTGATGCTGTTTTCAATCTTTTTACGAGTTTTGGTTATTTTAATACTCCTGCGGAGAATCAGAAAATGTGCTCTTCAGTTTCAGAAATGTTAAACTCTAAAGGAAAATTTATCATCGATTTTATGAATGCAGAAAAAGTGATTCGTAATTTGGTTCTTTCTGAAAAAAAAACAATTGATGGAATTACCTTTAAATTAGAAAGACGATTTGATGGTAAGCATATCTTCAAAGAAATACATTTTTCAGATAAAGGTCAAAGCTTTCATTTCACAGAGCGTGTTCAAGCATTAAATTTACAAGACTTTCAAGCTTTATTATCTGCGAATTTTAGGATTCTAGAAACTTTCGGTTCTTTTGATTTAGCACCTTTTTCAGCTGCTAATTCAGATCGTTTGATTATTATTGCAGAATTAAAATCATGAACTTAACACTCGTTTTTCTTGGATTATTTCTATCTGTAATCGCAGGTGGTTTGATTGTGAGTTATTTTAATGCAACGAATAAAAGTCACTTTATAAAATTGGCCCTTTCCTTCAGCGGAGGATTTCTTTTAGCAATTATTTTCCAGCATTTGCTCCCTGATTTGTATCATGCTGGTGCAGAAAAAATCGGGATTTGGATTTTACTTGGTTTTTTAGTTCAATTGGTATTGGAATATTTTTCTGGAGGAATCGAACATGGACACGTGCATGTTCATAAAGGACAAGCATTTCCTCTTATCTTATTCCTTGCCTTGTCTGTTCATTCTGTTATAGAAGGAATCCCTCTTGGCAATCAATATGCAGGTATTATTTCTGAGCACCAGCATGCAAATGGTTCGCTCTTTTGGGGAATTATCTTCCACCAAATACCGGTGTCTATTGCTTTAATGACCTTGTTAATTAGCACGAAATTATCTACTATTTATTCGTGGCTTGTTCTATTGGCTTTCGCAGCCATGACACCAATCGGAGTTTTATTCGGATTTTATATAAGTCCTTCACAAATTGGGCTTGATGTTCCAATTATTTTGGCTGTAGTTGTAGGAATGTTTTTACATATTTCAACAACCATTATTTTTGAAACAAGCGAGAATCACAAATTTAATTTTATAAAATTAATCAGTATTCTTCTTGGCTGTAGCCTTGCAATAATAATGTATTGACCGAAATTAGAACGGCAAATCGTCTGATTCCTCTGTGCTTTCAGAAGTCGCATTATTTGACGCGCTCATAGTTGCTACAGGCTCAGACCCAAGTGACATTGGGGATGGCCCGTCAGGAGGAATAACAGATCCTTGCCCAGCTTTTTCAATTCTCCAGGCCTCCAAAGAGTTGAAGTATTTTACTTCTCCTGTTGGACTTGTCCATTCTCTACCTCGCAGATTAAATGAAACTTCGATTTGATCCTGCACTTTAACGCTGTCTAATAGCGAGCATTTATCTTGTGTTGCTTGAAATAATATATCTTGAGGATACATTGAACTGGTTTCTGAAATTACAAATTCTCTTAATGAAAATTTTTCAGATATTTGTTTCGTTTCGTTGATTAGTTTTACTGTTCCGGTTAGTTTAAACATTGTTTTTTTGGTTTATTGTTATTATTAATTATTAAAGGAAAGCAAGGTGAGCCATGCCTCTTCCAATTTGTTTTCATCCAACAAGCTTTGTGCTCGTTTATGCAATTCTTGCTCTAAAGCAAGAGGATTGTCTTCTAAAGATACAAATAAATCACTTAATTCAAGTAATTTATATTCATTTACATTCGTTTCATCAGGAATTTTTTCAATTCCCGCCAAATGCCCCAAATTATTACCGCTTAAAACCTTTGAAGATTTTATATCTACAGGTAAGGCATCAAATCCAATTCCACAAGTCGATATAGGCTTCGTTATTTCAAACATAGATTCCGCATTAGCACGACTATACCAATCTCCTCCCATTCGAGCTACAAGATCTATTTTTTGTTGGTCAATCATTCCGTTGGAATCTAAAACCTCATCGTGAATATGAATTTTTACAACTTCACAAATAATCAAATTACCTGCGCCACCTTCTGTTCCTAATTCTATTACTTCATTCACCTTACATTCAAATTGTACAGGTGATTCTGCAACTCGAAAGGGCTTCACATTATCTGATTTTAGTGCAGTAAATCCAGCTTTTTCAAATTCATTTACTCCAGGAGCATAAGGTGAACTCGCCAAACTCATTTGATGTACAATATCATAATTAACAACATTGATAACAACTTCAGGAACAATTTTTACATTATTATAAGTATCTTTTGTAGTATTTGTCCTTCCAGATCGAGCAGGCGAAAAAATTAATATTGGTGGGTTTGCACTAAAGACATTAAAGAAACTAAAAGGCGCTAAATTTGGTTTGCCCTCCGCATCAACAGTCGATGCAAAAGCAATTGGTCTAGGCCCAATAGCCCCTAGTAAGTATTGATGTAATTTTTGAACAGGAAGATCTTTTGGGTCTATTGAAACCATTTTAATTTTCTTAGGTCAAATTTAAGGACAATTAATTTTATTTACACTCCTTTTTTTATGAGTTATTCACACCTTTTGATATGACTTTTATATCTTTACTTATAATTCTTAAAAGTATGATTAAATCTCTTGCTTTCCTTTTGTTTTCTTTGAGCTTAATTTGTTTTACAATAAACGGACAAAATCTAAAAGATAAGGAAGGTAAACGAACAGGAAAATGGGTTGTTTTTAATTCTAAAGATTTAAAAATTGAAGAAGGGGGTTTTGTAAATGGAAGAAAAGAAGGTCAGTGGATCTACTATTTTGAAGATGGTAAAGCGCCAAAATTAAAAGGATCATATTATAATAATAGGCCAGATGGCGAATTTATTCGCTATTATAAAAATGGAAAAATCAAAGAAAAAGGATCATTTTCAAAATCTAAATTAAAAGGAGAATATATTCGCTATCATTCTAATGGAAATATAGAATATATCGGGAGTTACAATAACTTAGGTGAAGAGTCAGGAGTGATTCAGTATTTTTACAAAAATGGCAACCTAGAGTTGGAATACACCATGAAAAACGCACACTTAAACGGAAAATTAACCCGCTATTTTGAAGATGGATCTTTGAAATCAAGTATTTTATTTTCCGAAGATGGAAATATAATAGAATCCAAAATATTAGAAAAAAAACTACCTGAAAAGAAAATTGTAAATACAAGAAATAATTCAGATAATCCGCCTAACTTAAAAAATCCAAAAACAAAGGGAGTTAAATTTAATTTTTTCGGTTATAACAAGGTTTATAATGAAAATGACGAAATATGGATGGATGGGATTTTTAAAAATGGACAACTTTTGGATGGAAAAGTTTATAGATATGATAGAGACGGGATTCTGCAGCGAGTCTTAGTTTATAAAAACGGAAAGTACCATTCCGAGGGACAATTGTGAGACCATTAAAATTTCTAATTTGACCAAATGATTTTTATCTTTGCTAGACTCTAAAAAAATACGAATGAAAGCATATGTTTTTCCTGGTCAAGGAGCACAATTTAGTGGAATGGGTAAAGAGCTTTACGAAAATTCTTCCGTAGCAAAAGAATTATTTCACCAAGCAAATACTATTTTAGGATTTGATATTCAAAAGATAATGTTTGAAGGAACTGATGAGGAACTTAAGCAAACAAATGTTACGCAACCTGCAATTTTTTTACATTCAACAATTCTAACTGCTTGTATTGGAAAATCATTTCATCCCGATATGGTCGCAGGACATTCTCTCGGTGAGTTTTCGGCGCTTGTAGCAAATAAAACCCTTTCCTTTGAAGACGGATTAAAATTGGTTTATAAACGTGCAATTGCAATGCAAAAAGCGTGTGAAATTCAAGCTTCAACAATGGCAGCAATTTTAGGTTTAGAAGATGAGCTTGTAGAAAAAATCTGCTCTGAAATTAGTGGAGTAGTCGTTCCTGCCAATTATAATTGCCCAGGACAATTGGTTATTTCTGGCTCAATTCCCGCTGTGGAAGAGGCCTGCCTCAAGCTTACAGAAGCTGGAGCGAAAAGAGCGCTAATTTTGCAAGTTGGTGGTGCTTTTCATTCTCCATTAATGGAGCCAGCTAGAGAGGAGCTCGCTGCTGCAATTGAAGGAAGTAATTTTTCAAATCCCATTTGCCCAGTGTATCAAAATGTATCTGCCCAAGCTGTTTCTTCTCCTGAAGAAATCAAGAAAAATCTTATTTTGCAATTAACAGCGCCAGTAAAATGGACACAAATAATGGAAAATATGCTTAAAGATAGTTGCTCAGAGGTAATAGAAGTTGGACCAGGAAAAGTACTACAAGGATTATTTAAAAAAGTCAATAGGGATATTCCTACTCAGAGCGCAGAATTCATTTAGCCTTTTTAAATCAAATCTAACTTTTCTGAATAAGTCACTATTTATTTTTCTTTAGAACAAATTTATTAATCAAGATAATAAGTGCGGCTTGCGCAACAAAAATTAAGGTGATTGGAGGCATAAAATAAGGCCAATTAGTTGGAATAAACCATCCATTGGCTCCAATTGAAGTTACATGAAGGATATTTAAATAGATTCCAAAGCGACCAAAGCGATATAAATGCTGCAGGGTTTCTCTTTTTTGGAGGGAAGCGTAAAGTGGCAAGCTAAATAAAAGCAGCGAGCTAAGACCTAGAAAAATTGTTGTGTATCCGTCATAATTTAATTCTGAATTACTATAAAATTTTGGGTATAAATCAGGATTTAAAATCAGGAAAATCAACAAAATATGTACAAGAGCAAAACAATATCCTGTAGTACCAAGTTGCCGCCTTCTGAGCTTAAATTTATCAAGCTGATATTGCGGAAACAGTGTTAGTAAAAATAAAGTTCCAGCTGTCCACGCAAGTGCCTTGTTTAAAACAAAAAAAGTTTCTGTAAATCCACTTAATTCTTTTCCGAAGTGGTACCTAATAATTGCGTAGCCATAGAAACTCAAAAATAATATGGGTATTAATTTCTTCATTTTAGTATAAAATCTCCCATAAAAACACGCCATGAGCTGGAACAGAAACAGCTGCCTCTTGTCTGTTTTTTGCAGAAAGAATAGTTTGAATTTCTTCTGGATGAATTTTTCCAGCGCCAACTTCTAAAAGCGTTCCAACTATTGCGCGCACCATATTTCTTAAAAATCGATTAGCGCTAATTTCAAAATAAAGCCCATTTGTATCAGTGTGCCATTTTGCAGAATAAACAGAGCAGATTGTTGTTTTTACATCCGTATGAACTTTCGCAAACGAACAAAAATCTTTTTCTCCAAGCAAGAAATTTGCTGCTTTGTTCATCTGATCAACATCAATTTTTTGTGGGAAATACCAGCTTAACTCTTCTTTAAAAGGATCTTTTTGAGGATGTATAAAATAGCGGTACGTCCTCTTTTTCGCAGCAAATCTTGCATGTAAGTCACTTTCAACTGACTTCATTTCTTTAATAAAAATACTTTCTGGAAGCATTCTATTGAGCTTGAAAACAAATACTATGGGGTCTTCATTGTTTTCTAAATCGACATGAAAAAAGTATTGCTTTGCATGCACGCCAGCATCTGTTCTTCCGCAACCTATAATACCAATGTCTTTATTGGAATAAAGTTTTGAAAAGCAGCTTTCTATTGTTTCTTGAACGCTCACGGAATTAGCTTGGCGTTGCCATCCATGGTAGTTTTTGCCGTTGTAGGAGATTTCAAAAAAATAACGTGTCATAAAGAGACTGCCAAATTACGAAAGTTTCTTTTTTAACAATCAATTTATTGAGGTCAATCTTTTAAAAATGGGAAATCTAAATCGTTTAGGTCAATTTGGAAAATATCGTAATTAAATAAACCTTCATTTTCATTTATTCGGGCTATTACTGCTTTCTGTAAGTATGGGTAAAGTTGAAAGTGCGTATCATCATTGACTGTATTGAAAGTTGCGCCAAGATTTACAGGACTTCCCCAAATACCATTTATATTTTCACAATAATAAACATCATATCCTCCCATTCCATGAAGAGCATCCGAACTGAAAAATAAAAATCTACCATTTGGCGAAATAAATGGAGTAGTTTCACGACCTTCAGTATTAATCGTTTTAAGCAGCGGTTTCATTTCCATCCAAACGCCATTTTTTTTCTCAATACAGTAGATATCTGTCAACGATTTTTCTGCATTTCTATCACTAACAAAGTATAAAAATTGAGAAAAATCGCCATTATCGCTAAAAATTGTGTCCGAAATTGTGGCAGATCCATCAAAATAGGATGTATTAATATTTTTGTTTTTAAGAACTTCAACTTTTTCAAAGAAGAATGCTTCATCATTTGAAACCTCAAAAATTTCAGAGCTTTTTGTTGTTTTTTCTTTTGAAGCGGATGTATTTATCGTCCCCAGTGCATATTTACCGTCTCTTGAAATGAAGTTAAGCGCATCAAATCCTTCGGTATTAATCTCTTCTATTGCTCGAGTTGACAAAATCCAATCATTCTTCTCAGCTTCCCATTCGTAATGAACGATATCCTCAAAAAATCGTTGATCTCCAACGTTTTCATTATTTCCTTTTGATCTAGGAGTTCGTGCAGTAAAAAATAGATGTAAGCCATCACTAGATAAAATCGCTCCATATTCATCAAAAGTTGAATTTACATTGGATGAAAATGGTATAAATTTGTTCAAAATCCCTTTTTCTTTTTGATCTAAAGCAAATTTACATTGTGCTAGATATACTGGAATGCCATAATAATCTGCATTTTTTTCTCCAAATTCCTCCTTCGCTTTAAAATAGTAATTTTTTGCTTCGTCAAGTGCTCCTAAACGATGTTTTATTTGCCCTTGTAATAAAGCCAAGTCCGCAGATTTTTTATCACTTATTAACAACTCAGCCTTTTGCGCATTTTCATCAGCGGCATAGAAATTAGTTAATTCTAATTCAGTCATCGCTAACCAAAAATAAGCTTTCCATTCATTTGGGTCTTTTTCTATAGCAGCTTTGAATACCATATAAGCATCTTTGACTCTTCCTGCATCTAGCAAATCTTCGCCATCTTTTATCAATTG
>CAMDDR010000048.1:0-16307 GCA_945892995.1 Chitinophaga pinensis
GTGTATGTAGAGATTTTTGAACAAGCAGAAAACTTTAAGAAAAATCAGAACTAATGAACCCACGCAGCAGTCACACACATTGCCAAGCCGCACAAGCCAACGCTACAACCCAAGCTTGGCAAAGAGTGTGTCTGTCCAACCGCACGACCAAAACGACCGACAAACTAACGGACGAAGAAGAACACCGAACCGATAACAGCGGTTTTGCAAAAAAGCGGGTTCAGTGCTCCGCAGACACATTTGTGGTTAATCAAAATTTGGTTCTCCGCATCAACATTTGTGGTGAAAATCGCCACCTTCGCCAAGCCCGAAAACGTTATGCCTCACCCTAAAAGACGACAGTGCTACCATTAAAGTAACGAACAAACAAAAAAAGAAATATGCAGAAATACGCAGTAAACCAACAATTAATTGAAACACTTTTAGCTTGGGTAAAATCAGGAGAAATTGCAATTCCTGAAATTCAAAGACCTTTCGTTTGGGACAGTTCTAAAGTTCGTGACTTAATGGACAGCTTGTATCAAGGTTATCCAATCGGTTACGTTATCGCCTGGAGAAATCCTAACGTGCGACTGAAAGATGGCAGCTTAAGTGAAGGCAAAAAAATACTCATTGACGGGCAACAACGTGTAACAGCTTTGACAGCAGCTATACTCGGACAATATGTAGTCAATAAGACTTACGAGAGAGTAAAAATTAAAATTGCCTTCCACCCAATTGACGAAAGATTTGAAGTTCAAAACCCAGCAATCGTAAAAGACAAAACTTGGCTTCCAGACATTTCACACGCCATCAACGGAGACCTTTTTGAAATGGCCGACAAATATTTTGAACTCAACCCAGACGTTGACAAAAAACAAGTTCGCAACGCCTTTTCAAACTTGATGAATATTCCTAAAAAACAAATCGGAATTATTGAGTTAGCAGCTGACTTGGACATTGAAACAGTTACCGAAATTTTTATTCGCATCAATTCAAAAGGTGTTGTTTTAAGTCAAGCAGATTTTGCAATGAGCAAAATTGCTTCAAATACAGATTACAACGGAAACGAATTACGCAAAGCCATTGATTACTTCTGCCATTTGTGCATTGCTCCAGAGTTTTACAAGCATATAGTTGACAACGACAAAGAATTTTCAACGACTGATTTCTTTCAAAAAATGCAATGGCTCAAAACAGAGAACGAAGATTTATATGACCCTGACTACAACGATTTAATTCGTGTTGCATTTACAACGCAATTCAACAGGGGACGACTTTCTGACTTGGTGAGTTTACTATCAGGTAGAAATTTTGAAACACGAACTTATGAAGACACCATTGCAGAAGCATCTTTTGCAAATCTTAGAACTGGGGTAAATAATTTTATCAACGAAACAAATTTTAAACGCTTCTTGATGATAATTAAATCCGCAGGATTTATTTCACCAAAACTTATTCGTTCACAAAACGCAATCAATTTCGCCTACATCGTTTATCTCAAACTAAAAGAGTTAGGTGTTAATTCAGTAGACATTGAAAGTTATGTAAGGCGATGGTTAGTATTTTCCATCTTGACAGGGCGATATTCAGGTTCACCCGAAAGTGCATTTGATTTTGACATCAAACAAATTTCCCAAAAACCGTTTGACGAATACTTAAAAGAAAAAGAAGAAGGCGAACTTTCAGACGCATTTTGGAACGCCTCACTTCCGCAGAGTTTAGACACTTCTGTTGCAAGTAGTCCTTACTTTCACGTTTTTTTGGCTTCACAAGTTAAAGCCAACGACAGAGGATTTTTATCAAAAGATGTTTTAGTAGGCGATTTAATTTCTCTTCGTGGTGACATTCACCATTTGTTCCCTAAAGACTATTTGAAAAAAAACGGTTTGGATAGAAGCAAATACAATCAAATTGCCAACTATGTTTATATGCAATCGGAAATTAACATTAAGGTTGGCAACAAACCTCCAAAGGACTATTTTGAAACTGTAAAGTCACAAATGTTAAACGGCAACCAACAAGTTAGCGGACTTTCAAACGAGCAACAACTTTTAGACAATTTAAAAATGAATTGTGTGCCGACAGAAATTCAACAAATGAGCATTGACGATTACAACGAATTTTTGACTTTAAGACGAAAACTTATGGCGACAAAAATCAAAGAATATTACCATTCACTATGACGAGAAAAGAAGGGCGAAGGCATAACACGGGTTTGGCAAAAGTGGCGGTTCAGTGCTTCGTATGACAGTTTTTCGTAAATTTGAAGTGTGTGCTTCGTATCAAGTTCAGCGGTAAAACCGCCACCTTCGCCAAGCCCGAAAACGTTACCTGCAAGGCTATGACGACCGTGCCAACATCAAACTTTCGTGCTGACAACAGACGACAAAATGCCAAAGCTTCGCAAAATTAAAAGAGCTGCAATACCTCCCACAAGCCGACCCAAATTGCAGCACATTTAATTTTGCCCAACCGCACCCAAAGCTCACCCACCACCCGACAATGTGGACGACAAGAAGATGTTTGAAAATTTAATTGCTCAATTTAAAATCTTTATCGTAATATTGCAATCTCAATATAAAGTTATGGGTGCTACCAAGACAGAACATTTTACAGACAAACAAAACGAAATAGCGACACTTTCGAAAGCGTTTGGACATCCTGCAAGGGTTGCTATAATTGACTATTTACTGAAAGTGGACGCTTGTATTTGTGGCGACATTGTAAATGAATTGCCGTTGGCACAGCCGACAGTTTCGCAACATTTGAAGGAACTTAAAAACGCTGGACTTATCAAAGGCGACATTGAAGGAAATACTATTTGCTACTGCATAGACGAAAAAGCCCTTGACAAACTGCAAAGCTATTTTGCAAACATTTCAACCAAATTAGAAATGAAGAAGAAAGATTGTTGTTAACCAAATAAATAAAAAGCAAAATGAAATTATCAGAAATAAAAAAACATTTAAGCACTGCTGAAAAAGTAAATTTTGAACTTCAAAACGGAACTTTAGTTACCGAACATTTTCACGTTACAGAAGTAGGTTTAGTTACCAAACACTTTATTGACTGCGGTGGAACAATCAGAAATGAGAAGGTTGCAAATTTTCAATTATGGGATGCAAATGATTTTGAACACCGTTTAAAACCGACAAAGTTGCTGAACATCATTAAACTTTCCGAAGAAAAATTGGGAATGGAAGATTTAGAAATTGAAGTTGAATATCAAGCCGAAACAATAGGCAAGTATGATTTAGATTTCAATGGAAAGAACTTTGTGCTTGTTTCAAAACAAACAGCTTGTTTGGCTTCTGATGCTTGTGGAATTCCACAAGAAAAACTGAAAGTAAATTTGGCAGAAGTTACAACTCAAAATTCTTGTAAACCAGGCGGTGGCTGTTGCTAATTCAGCGGTATGAAAAAGTATGTAGCTGAAATATTAGGGACTTTTGCAATGATGTTTTGCGGAACTGGTGCAATCATCATTAACCAACAAACCAATGGATCAATTACTCACGTTGGAGTTGCGATTACGTTTGGGCTTATAGTAATGGCAATGATTTACGCATTAGGTAATATTTCGGGAGCACACTTAAACCCTGCCGTTACAATTGCTTTTACTTTGGCTAAAAAGTTTGAAGTAAAACAAGTTGCACCGTATATCATTAGTCAATTAGTTGGTGCATTTTTAGCAAGTCTTGTTCTTAAATATTTGTTCCCGACAAATGAATTTTTGGGTGCTACACTTCCATCAGGCACAGCTTTACAATCATTCATTTTAGAATTTATCCTTACATTTTTTCTAATGCTTGTAATCATAAACGTGGCAACGGGAAGCAAGGAACAAGGAATGTTTGCAGGTCTTGCAATTGGTTCAACCGTTTTATTGGAAGCAATGTTTGCGGGTCCAATTTGCGGAGCAAGTATGAACCCTGCACGGTCATTAGCACCAGCCATTGTAAGCGGACACACAGAACATTTGTGGGTTTACCTATCAGCAACAATTTTAGGAGCGGCATTAGCCATTCCGACTTGGAAATTTTTAAATCAAAAGGACATTTAAACTGACAATATGAATCCATTAATTTTAGAAACAATAAGCAAACTTCAACAAACAATTTCTGGTGAAAGAAAAAAAGTTCTTCATCCACTTGTTGATTATATTATATCTAAAAAAAGCAGAGTAGAATCCATTCGGCTAAATTTCATTTGTACTCATAATAGCAGAAGAAGTCATTTATCACAAATTTGGGCTCAAACAATGGCATATCACTTTGGAATTAAAGATATAAATTGCTATTCTGGTGGTACAGAGTCTACTGCTATGTTTCCGAAAGTAGTTGAAACTCTTGTGCATCAGGGTTTCAATATTCAAAAATTATCCGAAACAGAAAACCCAATTTATGCTGTAAAATTTGCTCAAGACGAAGCACCAATAATTTGTTTTTCAAAGGAATACAGCAACAATTTCAATCCAAAAAAGAAATTTGGCGCTATAATGACTTGCAATAATGCAGATGAAGGTTGCCCTCTGGTAATTGGCGCAGAAGCAAGGTTTCCGATAAAATATGATGACCCAAAAGCATTTGATGGAACAGAATTACAAACGCAAAAATATGCCGAACGAAGTTTAGAAATTGCCAGCGAAATGTTTTGGGTTTTTAAATCAGCATTGAAATAGAATTTTCATATGAAGAGATCAATTTTCATATGTTTAATGTCAACACTTGCTTTTCAAAGCATTTTAGCACAATCAACCTTTGTTGGCGGACTTTTTCCGACTATTGACCATTCTGGAACAATTACAAAACATTTGGATTATAGTTTGTATTATTTCTGTGCTTTCCCTTTGGTAAACATCAAGAAGCCAGACATTTCAAAAGACGCAAATTTTCTATTGTTCTATTCCGAACAGGCTTTGACTTTTAATGTAAACAAGCATTTATCTTTTACTGGAAGTTATGTTTACCAGAGAGAAAATGTAACCAAAGACAACTACTCAAATGAAAATCGTGTTCATATTCAAGCCACCTACAAACATTCGTCAAAGACAATAAATCTAAAGCACCGTTTGCGTTTTGACAACCGTTTTGTTCACAACAAGACAACAGGAGAAACGCCATACACACATCGTTTGCGTTATCTCATTGGACTTGACTTTCCAATAAAAAGCAAGAAAAATAATTTATACTTCACAGCATACGAAGAAGCATTTTTTAATACTTTCAAAAATGCAGGTGCAGTATACGGAGAGAATTGGGCGTATGCTGCAATTGGCGTAAAACTCAACGACAAAAACAAAATAGAAACTGGACCGCTTTACATCACTTGGAACACAGGCGGAAACAATTGGTTTCATCAATACTATTTACAACTGACTTGGGTTTCACATTTGGACTTTACTAAACCTAAACAGACAAAGTAGCCAACACATTTGGTGGCACATTTGTATTTTTTTTCCAGCACACCGACCAAAGCTAAAAAAATCCAAAAGAGCCACCAAGCCAACGCACAGAGACAGTGCAAACTTGACACGACAGACCGTTGACCGAAAGAAGCCCAGCAGGTAACACGGGTTTAGCTTCGCTGATTTTCAATTGGCAAAAGTGGCGGTTCAGTGCTTCGTATGACAGTTTTTCGTATAATTGTAGTTCGGTGCTTCGTATGAAACTTTGTGCTAAAAATCGCCACCTTCGCCAAGCCCGCAAGCGTTATATACCATTTTATACGACCGAAATAGAAACATTAAATTGAAAACAATAAACGTTACAAAAGGACAGATTCTGCAAAGAAGTGGTGAACTAAACACAAAAGTGTTTACGGTTGAAAGTGGTTTGTTGCGCAGTTACTCCATCGACAATAAAGGGAAAGAACATATTTATATGTTTGCCCCAGAGAATTGGATTATTACCGATAATTGCGAAGGAGATATTCCTTGCGACTTGTATATAGATGCAATTGAAGATTCTACAATTACGGTAACAGAAAAGGACTTTACAAAATTAACCTCAGATAGGAAATCATTAGTAAAGCGTATAAATGTTCTACAAAAAAGAGTCATAATGTTAATGAGCTCTCCCGCGGTTGAACGTTACCAACATTTTGTAGAAACGTATCCTGATATTATTCAAAGAGTTCCACAAAGAATGATTGCTTCTTATCTTGGAATTACTCCAGAAGCATTGAGTAGATTAAGAAAAGAAATATCAAAGAACAAATAAAAAACAAAATCACTTCTTGACCTAGATCAATGCACAATCTTTTAAAAAGATGCACCTTTGCATAATGATAAGTATTTTTTAAGAAAGGAGCCTATTGAGCTAAATTTCGAAAAAAGATACAAACAGAAATTACTAGAGCAAACAGAATTTTTAATGGCTAAATTAATCTTTAAAAAAAAACAAATATGAACAACGGACAAGTAGCGGGAAAATCACCACAAATGGAACAATTAGAAGAAGAAAAAACGTATGCATGGTGTACATGTGGTAAATCAGAAAATCAACCTTGGTGCAATGGAGCTCACATGGGAAGTGAATTTACCCCAAAAGTTTTTAAAGCAGAGGAATCAAAAGCGGCTGCCATGTGTCTGTGTAAACAAACAAAAAATCCACCCTATTGCGATGGCTCGCATATTAGCTTATAAATAAAGTGACAATTCAACATATCTTAGTAACTTTGCTGATAAGCCTTTTTGGCAATTTATCTGCAATACGATTAAATAAAAATTTAACCCTTTTTAAATAAAATATAAAAACATGAAAAAAATACTTATCACATTATCCGCAGCACTTGCATTGGTTTCATTCGTAGTATTAGACGCAGGAAGTTGGTCTTTGGATGCAGGGCACTCACGTTTGGGTTTTACTGTAAAACACATGGAGATTTCTGAAACTGTTGGTCAATTCGACAAATTCGATGTAAAAATAACGACTCCAAATGCAGACTTCTCTGATGCAACAATCGAATTAACCGCTGAGGCTAAAACAGTCAACACTTACCTTTCAATGCGTGATGATCATTTACGTTCTGCTGATTTTTTCGATGTTGAAAAACACCCAACAATCACTTTCAAAAGTACATCTGTGAAAAAAGCAAAAGGAAATAACTATGTCATCAAAGGGAATTTCACCATGCACGGTGTTACAAAAACAGTTGTTTTAGCAGGTGTTCATAATGGGACAACTAAAAACAGAGCTGGTGCAGATTTAGCAGGATTGAAAATTTCAGGACTGATTAAAAGATCAGAATACGGAGTTGGTGTAACTATGCCAAACACAGTGGTTGCTGACGAAATTTACTTAAATGCTGATTTAGAGGTATCTAAAAACTAAAAGCAAGAATAAAGAAAGATGAAGGCATCGAAAATAGCTGCTTTATTGGTTCTTCTTGTAACAATTGGAACCGTACAAGCACAAAACTGGAAGATTTCTGAGAATCACAATATTGCCTTTTCAAACAAAGATGTAAGTGGTGTATTTAAAGAAATATCTGGAAGTATTATTTTCGATGCGACTAAACTTTCAAGTTCAAAATTCGACTTAAAAATCAAGGTTGAATCTATCAGCACAGGAAATGGTATTCAGAACAAACATGCGAAAGGTGTAGAATGGTTTGACGCTGATAAATACCCTAATATTGAATTTGTTTCTTCAAAAATTGAAAAAACAGATACTGGTTATAAAGCAATTGGAAAATTAGCAATTCACGGCGTTAAAAAAGATTGCTCTGTTCTTTTTACATTTGTTAAAAAAGGAAATAAAGCTACATTTATTGGTAAATTTAGTGTGGATAGAACAGATTTTGGAGTTGGTAAAAAAGGAGATGATGTATCCGAAATGTTAAAAATAATGGCAACAATTCCAGTAACATTAAATAAATAAAAAATTGATGATAAAATACACCTTACTTGCTCTTATTTCCGGAGCCTTATCTGGATTTGGCTCGTATTTATATGCTTCTGTTTATCAAGAATTAACGGTGGTAGATTATAGCGCATTTATTCCATCAAGCTCCATTTTTATTTCATGCTTCGTAGGCTGTATTTTAGCATCAGCTGGTCATGCCATTTTTGTAAAATTCTTACCAAAAACCGGAGACATAATCTTTGGTTTCTTATTTGCCATCATTAGTTTTACTAGCATCTTGGGCGTTTTTAAAGCAACCTTGCCAGACAGTGATGATGAAAGTTTTTACTATTTGATTTATGGTTTTGCCATACCAATGCATTTCTTCCCCATCGTAGTTTGGAACACTATTAAACCGATATTTATTAGAAAATAATTTTCCAAAAGATCTTTACGTTCCATCGAAATGAATCATTTTCTTTCTATTTGTTCTTCGAGAATTACGATTAATCGTTAAAATAATAAGAATTTAACCTAATTAAACAGAAAAATGAGTTACTTGCGCCCTGAAATAACTTATTCGTACAAGTTAATTTGAAAGATTATAAAGCAATTAATATATATCAATTTTTGAAGAGTAAGCATTCTATGTTAAAACAAGTAAAGATTTCGGTGCTAATGGCAATCTACAATACCGATTTTTCTTATATCAAAAGAGCAATTGATTCAGTCTTAATTCAGGATTTTCAAGATTTCGAACTTATTATTATCGACGATGGTAGTACTGTTACTAATCGTGAGTCTTTGTTGCAATATGCTGAAAAATACGAAAATAAAATAATTTATATCCGACATAGTAACCGGGGTCAATCAGAATCTATCAATCGCGGTATTTTAAACAGTGTAGGCGAATTTATAACCATAATTGACGGTGACGACGAATATAAATCGAATCATTTAAGCTCTTGTCTTCGAGAGATAAAAGAGGAAGATTTGATTTGTTCTACAACTGAAACAATTGTGGATACTAACGACGATTATTATGTTCCAGATAAAAATGATACTAAAAAACTCATCCATTTAGATGAAACGATCCTCTTTGGAACATTATTCGGACGTAAAAAAGTATTTTCAAGCTTTTCCTTTAAAAGTGGCTTCGCCGCCGATGCTGATTTTTACGAAAGAGCAAAAACTCAGTTTCGCGTAAAAAAAGTAGACCTAAGAACGTATATTTATCACAGAAATATTCCAAATAGTATTTGTTCAACCATTAAAAAAGAGAACCTGATCAATTCTTGACCTATGGCTTTCGAAATTCGTCGTTTTCGTCCAAATACTAATGTTATTATGGCATGCCATATTACTGGTGTGTATGATGTAAATCGCACTACAACGCTTGAAAATGATAATTATGAGTTAGTGCGTGATTGGGCTGAATCTGTTGCGAAAAAACAACTACAAGGTATAATTTTTCATAACAATTTCACTTCAGAAACCTGTGAAAAATTCAAAAATGAATACATTTCATTCATTAAAATAGATTACAACAATCAATTTAATCCCAATGTCTATCGGTATTTTGTGTACAATGATTTTCTGCAAAACCATGTACAGTTCTTCAAAAGTATCTTCGTTACTGATATAACAGATGTCACCCTGGTTAATAATCCTTTTAGTGATTCCTATTTCATTGAAAATCCGACCGCTATTTTTTGTGGTGACGAACCAAAAATACTCAACAATGATTGGATGAGGGATCATTCTACTAATCTACGAAACAACATCAGCAATTATGCTGAATATGAAAGTAAGTTTGGATTTGAAACTCTTTTAAATTGCGGCGTAATAGGAAGTAAAGCTCCGATTTTCTTTGATTTCATTAAAAAGTTATGCGCTATTCACGAATATGTCAATAGCTCAAACCAAACGGCGTTTACGGGTGATATGGGAGCGTTTAATTATTTAGCAAGAACACAATTTAATAGCCATTTGATACACGGTGCGCCCGTTAATACCGTATTTAAAATGTACGAAAACGAACGCCAAGATTGCTGGTTTAGACATAAGTGATTTTTTTAGGGCTTTCAACTGTACATCTTCGAATAGTTGAAAAAAACTCTGTCTTTCTTAAAACACAGTTTATTTTTTTTCTTCTTTCCAAGTATTGTAAGTTTATAGTTCAATAAATTTAGTTTTATCGCTTATTTTACTACTTTTGTCACGAACAATTAAACCGACAATCATGAGCTTTGAACTTCCAATCTTGACTTATTCCTATGATGCATTAGAACCAAATATTGATGCACGAACAATGGAAATCCACCATTCAAAACACCACCAAGCATATACTACAAATTTAAACAATGCGATAGCTGGAACTGAATTAGAAGGCAAGTCAATAGAAGAGATTTTGAAAGTATGTAAGGATAAACCTGCAGTGCGAAACAACGGTGGAGGATTTTGGAATCACCGACTTTTTTGGGAGCTAATGGCACCAAATGGCAGTTCGCATCCAAGTGGTGGTTTAGCTGCTGCAATTGATGCAGCATTTGGTTCCTTTGATGGTTTTAAAGATGAATTTGCAAAAGCTGCAACTACTCGTTTTGGTTCTGGTTGGGCATGGCTTTGTGTGTCAGATGGAAAACTAGAAATATGCTCTACGGCAAATCAAGACAATCCATTAATGGGAGAAGGTTGCTCAGGTGCACCAATTTTAGCGCTGGATGTTTGGGAGCATGCATATTATTTAAATTACCAAAATCGTCGTCCGGATTATATTTCAGCATTTTACAATGTCATCAATTGGGATGTTGTAGCTGAAAAATATAAGGCCGCAAAATAAGATTGAATTTTCTAGCTGATTTTTAGTGACCTTGTTGCATCCATTTTGCAACGTATTTTCCAATGATATCAAATTCGAGATTTACGATATCACCTGTTTTTAGATTTTTAAAATTTGTATTTTCAAAGGTGTAGGGAATAATGCAGACAGAAAATCCCTTTTCTTGAGAATCAACAACTGTCAAACTGGTTCCATTGATTGTCACCGATCCTTTTTCAACGGTTAACTGCTCGTCTTTGTATTGAAACGTGTATTTCCAACTTCCATTTTGTTCTTCATAATGCGTGCAAGTAGCAACCGTATCTACATGTCCTTGAACAATGTGTCCATCCAAACGGCCGTTCATAACCAAACAGCGTTCTAAATTAACTTCTGTGCCAATTTCCCAATGGTTTAAGTTTGTTTTATCTAAGGTTTCTTGAATAGCCGTTACTTGATAACACTCGTCATGAATTGCGACAACCGTTAAACAGCAGCCATTGTGCGCAACACTTTGGTCGACCTTTAATTCCTTGGTCATTTTTGCTTCTATTGTAAAATGAATATTACCCGCTTCTCGCGAGATAGCTTTCACACTGCCAATTTCTTCAATGATACCTGTAAACATGGTGCTTGCTTTCTATGTTAAATTAATATGGTGCTAGTTCTTTTTTATTGTCCAGTATTTCCTCTATTTTTTGCATTATTTCTTCACTTAATTTCTCTTGTGCATCAATAGATTTTAGGTTTTCTATGAGTTGTTTTTCCTTGCTGGCACCGAGAATTACAGTACTTACATTTGGATTCTTCAAACACCAAGCCAGACTTAAAACAGGCAAACTTAAATCAATTTCGCTTGCTAAAATCGCCATTTTTTTTACTTTATTGATTCTTTCTTCGGTGATATTTTTATCTTTTAACCATTCAAGTCCTTCAATACCTAAGCGTGTATCGGTTGGGAAGTCTTTGTTGTATTTCCCACTTAAAATACCACTTGCCAGTGGCGACCAAATTGTTGTTCCTAATCCAACAGTTTTATAGATTTGTGAAAATTCTACTTCTACTTTATCCCGCGTAAACATGTTGTATTCTGGCTGTTCTACTATCGGCCCAATTAAATGATTTTGCTTGGCGAAAAGATGTGCTTCCATTATTTCTTGAGCACTCCATTCTGAAGTTCCCCAATAGAGAATTTTTCCTTGCATAATTAATTGGTGCATCGACCAAACTGTTTCTTCAATGGGTGTTTTTTTATCTGGTCGATGACAGAAATACAAATCCAAATAATCTAATTGGAAGCGTTTTAAAGCTTGTTCACATGCTTCAATTACATGTTTTCGACTCAATCCTTTTTGCGTTGGCCATTGCCCTCCAGTTCCGAAACATACTTTACTACTTACGATATAACTATCGCGGGACCAATTTTTCTTTTTCAAAATATTTCCCATCACAATTTCACTTTTTCCACGTGCATAAATTTCTGCATTGTCAAAAAAGTTTATGCCATTTTCATAGGCGATATCCATTAATCGTTCAGCTACATCATCTCCAATTTGTTTTCCAAAAGTTAACCAAGAGCCAAGCGATAAGCGGCTAATTTGCAAGCCAGATTTTCCTAAATTAGTATATTCCATTTATTGATTCGTTTATTGTTTTTTGTGTTTCTTTCTTTTTTTGATAATGTTTCAGTAGTCCATTTAGCAGAACAACAAAAATAATAATCATTGCTCCAATATAGAAATTTGAATTCAGCAATTGATGTTCTTTAAGTATAAAAATAGCTAATAAAATGGTGTAAACGGGTTCTAAATTAATACTTAGTGAAACGGTAAAGGTTCCCAAGCGTTTTATAATATCGATGGTTACTAAAAAAGCAAAAGAAGTGCACAAAATCCCCAAAAACAAAAGCCATCCAAAATCGGAATAAGTCATTTGTAGAATTGCACCATTCATCCTTCCAATAGAAATCAGAAATATAGAGACGAAAATAAAGCCAACAATTAATTCATAAAGTGTAATATGCGTGGATGGAACTTCCTGCGAAATTTTTGCATTGAAAACAGAAAAGAGCGCTGCACACAAGGCGGAGATTAAGCCAAAATAAAGCGCTGTCATTTCCTTTGGTGAAAAATCTCCAGCAACAAAATAAATTCCATATACAACACAGCAACTCAGAAGAAACTCAAGCCAGGAAAAGCGCCGTTTCATAACTAAAGGTTCTAACCACGTTACATGAAGTGTTGTTGTGGAGAGGCATAGAATTCCAAGTGATGCTGTTGAAAGTTGTATGGAATAATAAAAAGTTAGCCAATGAGAAGCAACAATCATTCCGACTAGCGAAATTTTACAGAAGTGTTTTTTCTGAATTTTAAAACTTCTTTTCGTTAAAATAAAAAATAAAAAAAGAACGCTTACTGCTATTAAAATTCTATACCAGACAATTATGATGGCGTCTAGCTGAATTAATTTTCCTAAAATACCAGTAAAACCCCACATAAAAATGATGAGGTGCATCAAGAGATGGAATTTGTATTTTTGGAACAAAATTTATTTTTTCTTAGACCACTCTTCGATTGAAGCTTTGTTCATTCGGACATAGTTTTGATCTCCATCTTTTTCTGCAGCTTCAATAGATTGTTTAGCAGTTTCAATAGCGCCTTTAAAATCGCCATTTTCTGCTTGCAGCTGTGCTTTTAGTCTACTCATCCAATAGGCCTCAGCGCCTCGCATTTCGCAAGATTTCGTAGAATATTCTAGCGCTAATTTAAGGTCTATTTTTTCCTGAAAATAATAAGTTGCTGTTTGGTGAAAGTCATTTGCTGATGGTCCAGCCATTGTTTTTTTGATACTCGCCAAGACTTTTGATTTTGTATCGAGTTCAAAAGGAAATTCTACCTTCGTTTTGTCCCAAGAAATAGATAGTGTAGCTCCGTTGAACTGCAAATTATCAAGTGAGATAGTGAGATTTTCAACTACATTATCTTGTTTTTTAACCTCTGAACTAAGTCGTAAAACAACTTTTGCATCATCCCACTTTTCAGGCATACCCCAATTTGTAGTTTCCGAATAAAAATAAAGTTCCCACATTTCTTTTGTCGGTTTTGCATAAAGTGCATAGGTTCCAACTTTTAGGGTGTCTTTCCCGAAAATTAAATTTTCACTCGTTGAAATTTTCGTATTTTCGTTTGCTCCAAGTCGCCAAGTTTCTCCAAAAGGAACAACTTCCCCAAATACATCTCGGTTTTTCTTTCCAGGGCGTGAATAGCTAATGCTGATATCAGCTAATCCAACTTTTTGTTCGATTTTTCCAAGAGGACTTGCTTTTGGCATTTGAATTTGAGCATTTACTTGCATTGTCAAAAATGCGGATGCTAGCAGTAAAATTTTTTTCATGACACTAATTTTAATTATTTGTTTATTTCTAATGTTGTTTCCACTTCCCAATTTGCGCGGACTTTAACGGGCGTATTAAAGTACAAAACATCTTCAGCTTGTTTTTGTTGCTGAACATCTATTGGATCCCATTTTTCATTCTTGTTTTCATCTAAAATTATCCGGAAGGAATATTCTCCTGGCAAAAGATTCTCAAAGATGAAATCAGCAGTTGACTCAGTTGTTTGTAGCGATGCAATCACTTTTTCTTTTTGAATAAGTTCGATAATTCCTGCAGAGATATTGCTGCTTAAATGAACCAGTAATTTTCCAAATTCTTTTTCTTCTTTTACTTGAATAGTTTGTTTTAAAGGGATGTTTTGCGCACCGCTCTCTCCTGTTATTGCTCCTTCCATTAATTCTATTAAAAATTCATTTGAGCTAGTATTCTTTATTTGTAAGCGTAACTTGTTAAAAGAAATCTCACTATCAAAAAGTATACTACTGCTATCTTTGGCATTCAAAATCTTAATTTTTTCTTTGTCAATGTTTTTTATCTTGTCGTTGACTTCAAACTCAAGTATTTTTTCAGAACCATTTAAATTTTCAATATAACGAGGTTTTAGTTTCGTTGTCCTGTCTTTTTCTGAATACCTTAAATTAAATGTATCAGCTTCAATAATTAGTTTCAAAGGTTTGCTATTTGTTTGTCCAATTGAAATGAGTAAACTGTCTTTGTTACTTTTTGAAGTTTGAAAAAAAGCACTAGAAGGAACTATCAAACTATCCAGTTCAATCTTGGCTGCTTGTTTTTCTTCAGGCATATGAATACCAATCAAACCAGGAGGAAGTATGCGCGCATTTTTTATCTTATCGCTATTCTTGGGAATAGAAAGTACAGATTTTAAGGTATCATTTTTTCGCTCCAAGATGTTAATTTCAGTGAACGCCCATCCTTGTTTTTCAGTTTTTTGAATGATTAGGTCATTGTTTTCATCACTAAAACTTTTTACAAAATAATCCCCGGCTTTTAATGTCGAGAATGCACTTACGCCCAATTTATTACTCGTTGCGAAATACCTTGGTTTTTCAGCATTCAATGAATCGTATAATCCAACAACGATATTACTTAATTTCTGCTTGGAAAAAGCATCAAAACAGGCGACAAAAATCTGCAATGAATCTAAAATATTTCCTGTGGAAAAAGTGAGCTTCATGAGGGAATCATTTCCTTCAGTTACATCTTTTACTGCTTTGTTTAAATAGATGCTGTAGCTTGTGTTTTCCTTTAATTCGCGCTTCCAAGAAATTGTAAGAGTCTTCTTTTTTATAGAGGAAACTAACGCTGCATCATTTGGCATTAAAAAGATGTTTTCTGTTGGTTTATTCAAGACAATGAATTCATTAAACTCAATGGAAACAGAAGTATCTTTAAAATTTACTGTTTTATCTCTTAAGGAAGATTTTTTGATTTGTGGCGCAATTATATCTTTTTTACCTCCTGAAATTGTACCAACCTGCGCACAGGAAGTCACAAGAAAAATAGAAAGAATTATAAAATAGTAACGAGCCATGAACAAAGTTCTTCTAAATGCTGTGAGTCAGTTGCGTCAAAGTTAGCCAATTCTTCACTATCAACATCTAAAACACCAATTACTATTCCGTTTTGAATCAATGGAACTACAATTTCACTTTTTGAAATAGAACTGCAGGCAATGTGCCCAGGGAAAACGGAAACATCTTCTACAAGTAGGATTTTTTTTTCTTCCCATGCCTTACCGCAAACGCCTTTCCCTTTTTTAATTCGCGTACATGCAATTGTCCCTTGGAAAGGTCCGAGCACTAATTCATCACCTTTAACTAAATAAAATCCCACCCAAAAGAATAAAAATGTTTCTTTTAATGCTGCACTTATATTTGCAAGGTTTGCAGTTACATCTGATTCACCCTCCACAAGAGAAATAAGCTGAGGAAGTAAATCCTCATATTTTTCTTTTTTCGTTCCTTGACTTAGCGCTATTTCTTTGGACATTGAATAAATTATTTTGTAAAATTTAAATTTTTTATTGGATTATGTGATAATATTCCTTAAATTCAAGTATAAATTATATAAATATGTTAGAAAAAGTAAAATTAGAAAAAATCCTGTTTTTGGACATTGAAACTGTCCCACAAACTTATGCTTACGGGGATTTAGATGAAAAAACAAAAGAGCTATTTAATCAAAAAAATCGCTTTGCTCAAAATGATGAAAAATCATATGAAATGCTTTACAATGAAAAAGG
>CAMDDR010000049.1:0-15467 GCA_945892995.1 Chitinophaga pinensis
GTTCGTATAGAATGCTTTTTAGATGGTTGCCAAATTATAGAAGCTGCTGGAGATGGTAAAAAGTCAAAATTTTGATTTTTATCTACTCTTATACTCGCTTTTAAAATCCATTTTTCATCAGCAAACCGTTTTTCTATTCCAGCATATAATCCAAATTCTTTATTCACTATTGTTCTACCATTTGTATCACAAAAAAGTGAGCCGCCTGATTTTGGGTTATATATTCGTCCATTACCCCCAAATGTTATTTTTCCAAAATCTAAATTAAATATTTTCTCAGCATGCAAATGATAGAGAGCAGATTTATCAACAATTCTTGAGCCGCCTTCTAAAAAAGATGTCTTTGTTGTAATATCTGTCATTAAAGAATCAAAGCGTTGTGTTCCTGGTTCAAAATAGTCCAGCATTTCTGTATTACTGTATGCACTGTTAGCATGTGCACTTGCTTGAGCATGCCATACATTCATCGAATCTTGGTTCGCGTTAATAACTTCATTTATTGCATTATAATCCGCAGGAACGCCAACTATTGGTGTCCATTGAATAGAAGGGTCTAGGGCCCTCACACGGCTTGTGATGTTGCTAGACCAATACTGTCTGTATCTATTGTTCCAATCCCAATCATCAGCTGCTGCATCTTGCAATAAAAATGCAGTAAGTACCGCATCATAAGACTTTCCTGCATCTTCATGAGTAGCGTATGCTCGAATAAAGAAATCGTCTTTTTTCTGAATCTCTATTCTATTTTGGAAAAAGAGAATGTCTTTTAAACTAAATCTATTATCACCTTGGTAAACGGTTGTTCCTGTTCCGAAATTAGATGCTAAAATAAGTTCAACTTTTGGCTTCAACATAAAGTGCAAAGCCGCTGCCGTTTTCAGATTTTCAGTTTTATAATCAACAATGTCTTTTTCCCAATACCCTGTTCGGTGCCATCTTTTTAAACCAGGGGTTTGCACAACAGCAGCTGGATCTAAGGCATTGTTAATATTTGGAGATAAATTTTCATCGCCATAACGATTAACAGCATCGTAGCCGCCAGGATTGTTTTTATCCGTATCTAAACCTTCTACAGAATTAGAATTATTTGCCTCCCAATCGTTAGCTTTCATGTATGAGACATTTAGTTTAAAAGCAAAAATATCTCTACCAGTTTTAAATTGAAATCCTTTAGCATAACGAATAGCATATTCATTTAGTAGTCGCTCTCCTCCTTTGATACTTGCGCTAAAACCTTGAAATTTAAAAGGATTTTTAGTTTGCATGCTTATGACCCCATTAAAAGCATTTGGTCCGTAGAAGGCAGAACTTGCACCTGATACAATTTCTACTTGCATCAAATCTAATTCTGAAGCACCCAAGAAGTTTCCGAGGGCAAAATTAAGTCCTGGAGAAGCATTATCTACTCCGTCAATAATTTGTAATGTCCGCACAGGAGATGTAGAATTGAATCCTCTTGTGTTTACAACTTTAAATCCAATACTTGCTGATGTTAAATCAACACCTTTCATATGACTTAAACCATCATAAAAATCCAAGGCTGGAGTTGCTTTAATTTCATTTAAGGACATTGTTTCTACAGATAATGCCGCTTCTTTCTCTTTTTCACTTCCAAAGCCGCGAACATTTACAATACTTAATTTCAAAATGTTATTGGATTTCATTTTAAGAAATAGGCTATCTTCAGCAGCAGATAAAAGAGTTTCGAGGTTGTCGTAGCCTAAATTGGTGGAAACCAAAATAATAGGAAAATCTTTGTTTAATGTGATTGTGAAATATCCTTTTTGGTCTGAAATAGCACCTATGTTTAAGTCTTTGACTTTAATCTTTACATTTTCTAAGGGTAGACTTGTATATTCGTCAATTACAATTCCAGAAATTTTTGTTTGCGAAAAAACTTTGGTGCTTTTAAAAGCAAGAAGGAAAAGAAGTGTAACATACAAGTACAACTTTTTTAATAATCTATGTTTAAAGTTCATCTATAAGGAATTAATTTCAGTCAAAAATAAGTGTTTTAATATAAATTTAACAAACAATGTAGTAAATTTGTAAATAGACGATTATTTTAACATGTTAAAGGTAAAAATACTATTAGTAGAAGATGACTTAAATCTTGGTCTTATTATTTCAGATCATTTAAAATCAGATGGTTATGCCGTTTCACTTTGTAATAATGGTGTTGAGGCAATGCAACGCTATAATGAAGATAAATTTCATCTCTGTATTTTTGATGTGATGCTTCCTAGAAAAGATGGCTTTACCTTAACCCGAGATATTCGTAAAACAAATTCAGAAATCCCAATTTTATTTCTTTCAGCAAGAGGCATGACTGAAGATAAAGTGGAAGGTTTTAATGCTGGAGGAGATGATTATTTGAGTAAACCATTTTCCATCGAAGAATTGCAACTCCGAATTAAAGCCTTGCTAAAGCGTGTGAACATCAAAGTTGATGAGAAAGAACAAACAAACTATCTGCTTGGCATTTTTGTTTTTGATACTGAAAACCAAACTTTAGTCTCAAACGACCAAGTTAAGACCTTGACAAAAAAAGAAGTTCAGATACTTAAAATTCTTTTCAAGTATAAAAATCAAGTTGTATCTCGAGAAGTTATTTTAAATGCTGTTTGGGGCCAAAATGATTATTTTATTGGAAGAAGCTTAGATGTTTTTATTACCAAGCTTCGAAAATATTTGCGCGAGGATCCAAAAATTCTTATTTCCAATATTCATGGTGTTGGTTTTAAATTTGAGATTTTAGAATGAGTACACTGATTCTTCATATCGAAACCGCAACAAAAGTTTGTTCAGTTGCCTTATCTGTAGATGGGAATTTAGTAGCAATAAAAGAAAGTACTTCAGATGCTTATATTCATGGAGAGTCTTTGACTTTATTTATTGAAGAGGTTTTTCGTATTGCAAATTTAAAAATAGAACACTTAGCTGCTGTCTCTATTTCTTCTGGGCCAGGTTCATATACTGGCTTGAGAATTGGAGTTTCAACAGCAAAAGGGCTGTGTTTTGGTTTGCAAATCCCTCTCATACAAGTACCAACACTTGTTTCTTTAATGCAAATCTTTAGTAGTGAAGTGCCAACACAAAATTTACTCGCCGCGCTAGACGCAAGAAGAATGGAAGTTTATAGTTTAATGCAAGCGCCAGATGGAAAGATTTTGAAATCTCTGAGTGCCGATTGTGTAGATGAAAATTCCTATTCCGAATTTGATCCATTTGTTTGTTTTGGAGATGCTACATTTAAGCTCAAGGAATTGTGGGCAAATAGAGATATTATTTTTAAAGACGACATTTATTGTTCAGCCAAGGGGCAGGTAGAAATTGCCTACAGTAAATTTAAAGTGCAGGAATTTGAAGATCTTGGAAATTTTGTGCCACTCTACCTCAAGGAATTTCAAACAAATTTGTAATATTTTTACTTATTTTATTTTTAAAAAAATAAAATTACCATCGAAATTGATTGTTTTATTTGAGACATTGTTACCTTTGCAGAAAGTCGAATGAAATGACTGAAGAAATTCAAAAAATTATAGACCAAATACATAGCAAAAGCAAAGCTTTACATAAAGTTGTGCTTGAAGAACGCGACAAAAATGGTCATTTGAATTCAGAAATTGAACGTTTAAATAAGTTGCTAAGTGAGAAAAACGAAGAGGTTTTTTCGCTATCAAAAAATTTAGATTCTGTTCAATCAGCATTGAGTTTGGCTGAAAATAAAGTTATTGAAAATCCTGTTCAAACTATTGGAAAAAGTGAGCAGGAAATAGATGAATTAGTTAAAGAAATTGAATTCTGTATAGAACAGCTTAAGCAATAAAAAATGGGTGTAATTTCATTAAAAGTTGTAATTGCCGGTAGAACATATCCTTTAAATGTTTCTGAAGAGGAGCAAGGAAAAGTATTGAAAGCTGCCGAGGATATCAACAAGGCCTTCGACTTATTGCGAACAAATTACGCTGTAAAAGATCCTCAAGATTTGTTGGCCATGTCAGCCCTACAATTGCTCTCCAATAAGCAAAGTAGTGCAAAGACAGAAACCATTACACTTCCTGCAGATTATACTTCCATAGAAAATGCATTGGCTCAACTTGCCAACGACATAGAGGAACTCAATTAACTTTTAATAAGCCCATCTTCTTTCAATAACTATTTATTCATTTATAAAAATAAGTAGTATGGAAATCGTATTAATATTATTGGGTTTGATTGGGGGCGGAGCTGCTACATTTTTTATTCAAAAGACTGCGCTAAAAGCTCAGACAGCTAAAGTTTTAAAGAATGCTGAAATCGAAGCAGAGAATATCCGCAAGGAACGTGCACTGCAAGCTAAGGAAACTTTCTTGAAGCAGAAGGAAGAACATGAAATTTTCATTAAGGACCGAGAAAGAAAATTGCAGTCGAATGAAGACAGGGCTCGTTCTAAAGAAAAAAATATCGACCAAAAATTAGAGGAATTTGAACGAAAAGAACAGGAAATAGAAAAGTTAAAATCTACCTACGAATCTAAATTTGAGATTTTAGAACTTCGCATGCAAGATGCCGATAAAACACAGCAAAAACGTGTTGAGGAACTTTCTAAGATTAGTAATATGTCTGCTGAAGATGCAAAGAAAATGTTAATGGAGGCATTGACAGATGAGGCGCGAACAGGTGCAATGGCAACTATAAAAGAAATTACTGAAGAAGCAAAATTAAATGCTAATCGAGAGGCACGAAAGATTGTAATTCAATCTATTCAGCGTGTGGCAACTGAACAAGCAATTGAAAATTCTGTAACTGTTTTTAACATCGAATCTGATGAGGTAAAAGGTAGAATTATTGGTCGCGAGGGAAGAAATATTCGTGCAATTGAGGCTGCTACGGGAGTTGAAATAATCGTAGACGATACACCTGAAGCAATTATTTTATCGTGTTTTGATCCAGTAAGAAGAGAAATTGCGCGTTTGGCGCTACACCAATTGGTTTCTGATGGCCGTATTCATCCTGCTAGAATTGAAGAGGTTGTTGCAAAAACCCGTAAACAATTAGATGAGGAAATTGCCGAAACTGGTCGTAGAACGTGTATTGACTTAGAAATTCATGGCTTACACCCAGAATTGATGCGCATGATTGGAAGAATGAAATACCGTTCTTCTTATGGACAAAATCTATTGCAGCACTCTCGTGAAGTTGCAAATTTATGTGCCATTATGGCCGCAGAACTTGGACTCAATGTTAAACTAGCAAAGCGCGCTGGTCTTTTACATGATATTGGAAAAGTTCCTGACGAAGAACCTGAATTACCACATGCTATTCTTGGAATGAAAGTAGCAGAAAAATTTGGAGAAAAAGGCGAAGTTTTAAATGCCATTGGTGCTCACCACGATGAAATTGAAATGACGACACTTATTTCTCCTATTGTTCAAGTGTGTGATGCGATTTCTGGTGCACGACCAGGAGCAAGAAGAGAAGTTGTTGAGGCGTACATTAAGCGAATAAAGGATTTAGAAAGTCTTGCTTTGTCGTATGATGGTGTTACGAGTGCTTATGCAATTCAGGCGGGAAGAGAATTAAGAGTGCTGGTTGAGGCAGAAAAAGTAACAGATCAACGTTCTGAGGAACTTTCTTTTACGATTTCACAGCGAATTCAAACTGAAATGACTTATCCAGGACAGGTGAAAGTAACAGTTATCCGAGAAAAAAGATCGATAAGTATTGCTAAATAGAATAAAGATTTTCTATGTTTTTATTGCTGTAAAAGGATGAATAAAATTGTAAAGCCTTTTAAATATAATTCTGCGATACAAGTTAATGCTTCAAAAAGTTACGCCCAACGTGCGCTGATTCTTAGTGCTATTTCTCTTGGAGAATCTCATTTAAAGAACATTGACGATTCAGCGGATGTATTAGCAGTTCTTGCGTGTATTAAAGAATTGGGCGCTGAAGTAAAGCAAATTGCACCTAAAGAATTTCAAGTAATACCGGCAAAGAGGGAATTGAAAGAAAATCTTATTTTGAATGTCGGCGAATCAGGACTTGCCTTGCACTTACTTGCTTTTATTGCCACACAATTTTGTAAAGATTTTGAAGTAATTGGTACAGGAACTTTGCTCAAGCGCTCCCAAAAGAAGCTTATCGATTTACTAAAAGAGCTTGGCCTAAATGTTACTCATACTAATTTTCACCTTCCACTTAGAATTCGTGGTATATTGAATCCTTCAAATGTTGTATTTGATGCCTCAGAAAGTTCTCAAGAGGTAAGTGGCATGCTTATGACTTTTCCCCTTTTAAAGAATCCGTCTTCATTGAAAATTATTTCTCCTGTAAGTCAACCTTATATTGATATGACCTTAGAAATTATGAGTGATTTTGGTATTCATCTTGAGAAAAAGGAAGGCGTTTTTTATTTTTCTGAGGGTCAACATTATACCGGTAATACATATGAAATTGAAGGTGATTGGAGTGGTGCAGCTACTCACATTGTTGGGGCAGTAATTTCCGGAAAACTTCAATTATCAGGATTAAATCCGACTTCTAAGCAAGCTGATAGAGCGATTTTAGAAGTTGTAAAGTCTGCTGGCTGTGAATTTCATTTTATAGATTCAATTCTTCATCTAAGTAATAATCAAAAAATCAAACCTTTTTCATTTGACATTCTAAACTGCCCAGATTTATTTCCTGTTCTTGCTATTTTAGCTTGTGCTGCAAATGGATGTTCCGAGATTTCTGGCATTCATCGATTGCTAAATAAAGAATCTAATCGTTTGACCTCAGTTCAAGAAATGCTTTTGCGTTTTGGTGTTAAATGCAATGTAGAAAATGACACGATTTTTATTCACGGATCGGAAAAAGTAAAAGCTGCAGAAATAGACTCATACAATGACCATAGAATTGTGATGGCTGGAGCAATTGCAGCAACAATTTCTGATGGGCCAATCTGCATTCTAAACGCTGAAGCTATTCAGAAATCCTACCCAACATTATTTGCTACAATTTTAGCGTGATACTTGTTTTTTGTTCAGCTCTGTATATGAAAAGAAATCTATATCGAGATACTTTAAGCGATTTTCTACACCTTCACGCTTTTCTTTTGGTAAATTTTTTACTTTTAAGAGTAGCGAATAATAATAACGAACTTTAATAGTGTCTCTGGGTTCAATAAGCACATCGTAGGTGCTCGCCATGCTCTCTAATATAAAGTCCCTATTTTTGTAATTAGGGAAATTAAGCAATAAAGTGTCACCATATTCAAGTGCTTTCTCTTCCGCATTCAATTCTGAAAATTTCATATGCATTTTAAACAAACAATCTGCTGAATAGTCATCCTTTGGGAATGTAGTATAATAAGCTGTTAAACGATTAATTAATTCAATACTCGTCAAGTTTGGAATAGGTTCACTTGAATTTTTTTGCAGTGCTGAGATTGAATCTTCCATTTCAGTTATCTTGGATTTTAGCGCTTCACGGCTATTCTCATCAACTTTAGGATTGTTTCCGCAACTGTACAAAAGCAAACTAACACAACTTAATACGATTGTAATTTTTCTCATAGTAATTTTGATTTTTTAGTGTCTGGAAAACGCATTTTATAATCTATTTCAATGTTTCCACTTGTTATATTTTGTAGTCTTTTTGTAAGCATTTTTCTTTTTAAGGGTGGAAGATGATCTGTAAATAAGACTCCTTCGATATGGTCATATTCATGTTGAATGATTCTTGCAGCATAACCATCGTAGTGCTCTTCGTGAAACTTCCAATTTTCATCGTAGTAGCTTATTAGTAGCTTTTCATGACGAATAACATTTTCACGGATTTTAGGAATAGACAAGCAACCTTCTTGAAAAGCCCATTTTTCTCCGCTTTCCTCTTCGATAATTGGATTTATGAAGACTTTTTTAAAATTTTCTATTCCAGCTGCCTTTGGGTCTGGCTCCTCTCCTTCTTCGTCAGCAAAGGGTGAACCATCAATTATAAAAAGACGGATGCTTTTTCCGATTTGTGGTGCTGCTAATCCAACTCCTTTTGCTTTATACATTGTTTCGAACATATCAGCAATTAAGGTTTTTAAATTCGGATCATTTTCTGCAAGTTCCTCCGTTTCTTTTTTTAAAACGGGATCACCATAAGCTACAATTGGTAATATCATTCAATCAAATTATTTCACAAAAATAAGAATTTGTTTTTTTAGCTAAGCGCAAACATTGTTTTTATTAATTATTTTTCAGTTGATTCCAAATATTCCTGAAGAATTATTGCAGCACTGATTTTATCAACTAATCCTTTGTTCTTATGTTGTTTCTTTTTCCCAATTTGATGAATTGCTTCCATTGCCTGAGAAGAAGTATAACGTTCATCTTGCAGATATACTGGTATTGATGGAAATTGCTTTTCCAATACTTCCTTTAATAATCTTACATTTTCGCTGATATGTGTATCTGTCCCATCTAAACGAAGAGGATATCCAAGAACAAGCGCCTCAATTTTTAATTTTGGTATTGTTTCGATTAAATAGCTCATAAGTTGAATCGACATAACAAAAGTATGCGGTACAGCAAGTATTCCTAAATCATCAGTAATGGCAATACCTGTTCTTTTTAACCCAAAATCAATCCCTAACAATTTTGCCATTCTCAAAGTTAATAAGAATTTGTGTTTTAGGACTTAAACAAAAGAAATAACTATTTTAGAAACTTTTTAATGTAAAATAGTTTCCATTCGGAATTTTGTACCTAAATTCGCGTCGTGAATGACAAAAAAATAGAAATTTTAACACGTGCAGCTAGTGTATTTTTGCGACTTGGACTGCGAAGTGTTACCATGGATGACATCACATCGGAATTAGGAATTTCTAAGAAAACACTTTATCAGTATTTTTCAGATAAAGATTCTTTAATTAACGCAATCATCGATTTAAAGTTGGAAAACGATAGAGCAATTTGTCTTTCTGGAATTGAAAATACAGAAAATGCCATTGCTGCTTTATTTCTTATTAGTAAGGCAGTTTGTGAAAATGTAGGTTCCGTAAATCCAACCGTATTTTATGATTTACGAAAACATTATCCAGGTGCTTGGCAAAAAGTGTGTGACCACAAAATGACTTTCGTTTACGATATGATTTTGAAGAATATTCAAAGAGGAATTAAGGAAGGAATTTACCGTGAAAACATGAATCCAGAGGTTGTTGCACGATTGTTTGTTGCTTATGGCGACGTGATTATGTCTGGCGAGATTTTTCCATGGCCTGAATTTCACTACGACCAAGTATATTTTGAAACCACGAGCTTTCACATCTACGGAATGTCAAATAAAAAAGGAATTGAGTATTTAAATAAAAGAGAATTAAATGAATAAGTTGCTATGTTTTTTCTTGTTGATTTCATCAACAATTTTTGGTCAGAATAACATGTCCTATAGTTTACTAGAAGCACAAGATTTTGCATTAAAGAATCACTTAAGTATAAAAAATAGTGCTCTAGCAATTGAGAAGTCAGAAGAACAAAAAAAAGAATACCTGGCAATTGGTTTGCCACAAGTATCAGCAAATAGCGGATTTAATAATTTCCTCAACTTACCTGTTCAAGTAGTTTCTGCTAAGTTTATAAATCCAAATGCTAATGAAGGTGAGGTAGTTAGTTTTAAAGGTGGAACGGATTACAGTCTTTTGGGAAATATTCAAGTAAATCAACTTTTATTTAACGGTTCCTATTTTGTTGCCTTATCTGCCTCAAGGGTGCTAATAGAAATGCAAAAAACCATAGATCTTCAAACAAAGGAGGATGTTGTATTTAATGTTAGTCAAGCCTATCACCTTGCTGCTGTAGCAAAAGAAAATTTGATTTTTGTTGATTCAATGCTTTTATTATCTGAAAAATTACTTGAAAAACAAAAAAGTTTTTTTGAAGTAGGAGTAATTACACAAGAAGAAGTAGACCAAATGAACTACGCTGTATTATCCGCAAAAAATGCGCATGAATCATCAAAACTTCAATATAATAATGCGCTAGCAATACTTAAGTTATCAATGTTTTTACCTTTAGACCAAGAGATTAGTTTAACGGAAACAACATCCGATTTACTAAAAAAATCTTTGTTAGCAGAAGGTGGTTTTATTTCAGATAATTTCAATTTAAAGGTATTAGAAAAGCAAATTTTATTAGATAAATTAGATTTAAAGAATAAAAAAATGGCTTTTTTACCTATTCTAAAAGCTCAATTTCAGCATTCTTATGTTGCATATCGAAATGAACTAAATTTCTTTGCAAATCAATCTTGGTATCCTCAAACATCTTGGGGGATTCAATTTAGCATTCCAATTTATTCAAGCGGATCTGGTCGTGCGATTATTTCGCAGTCAAAAATAAAGTTAATGCAAGATGAAAATACACTCAAAATAACAGAACAAGCTCTAAAAATGCAAGAGATTCAAGCCTCTAACAATTTTATAGGCGCGAAACAGAAGCTTGCCCTACAAAAAGAGAATATTGAACTTGCAGGAAAAATCTATGCAAACACATTACTGAAAGAAAAAATTGGAAAGGAGAGTAGTATTGTTGTTACCCAGAAATACAACCAATTAATGATTGCTCAATCTCAATATATTGGTTCTATGGTAGAACTTTTTCAATCAAAAATAACACTAGATAAATTATACAATCAAATTTTAACAACAAAATAATACTAATCATGAAATTAATTATCAAACTGACTTACATTGTAATTTTGGCAGCATCTTTTTTGGCTTGTAGCTCAGAAGAAAAAAAGACTGTTTCAGAAACATCATTTCTTCCACTTGTGGAAATTGAAACTGCTGATGTAAAACCTTTTAAGCATACTATAAATGCGCAAGGAAATGTAGAAACTGACCAAGATATTTTATTAACTGCAGAGATGGGGGGATTGATTACGAAAGTAAATGTAAAATCTGGAGATCGAGTTGCAGCAGGTCAAACTCTTGTTGTATTAGATGCTGCGCTTATAAATTCGGGAGCAGAAGAAATTGAAACACAACTTGAATACGCAGAATACATGTTAAAAAAACAGGAGGAATTAAAATCCAAAGGTATTGGTTCAGAATTTGATTATGAAACTGCACGAAATGCTGTAAAATCATTACGAGCTAAATTAAATTCTTTAAATACTCAGAGAGGAAAGTCAGCGATTAAAGCTCCTTTTTCTGGAATTATTGATGTTGTTTATGCGAAGCAAGGACAGATGGCTGGACCTCAATCTCCTTTGTTGCGCTTAGTAAACAATTCAAATGTGGAAATAACAGCATCAATTTCTGAAAAACATCTTAGTAAGATAAAAGTCGGTACACTCATAGAAGTTTCATTCCCAAATTTTAACAATACTATTCTAAATTTAAAAGTAAATACTGTTGGAAATTTTATAGAGCCAACTAATAGAACTTTTCGAATTGCTGCAAAGGTTAGTGGTAATAAAGAGTTATTGCCAAATATGTTGGCTGAGCTTAGAATAACTGATTTTACTGTTGATAATGGCTTAGTAATTCCCGCAAAAAGCATTTTAAAATCTCAAGATAATTCCGATTATGTTTGGGTAGCTCTTCCTTCATCAAAAGGTAATTTTAAAGTACAAAAAATAGCTGTTGAGCTAATTGAAAATCAAGATGGTGAAGCACTTATAAAGGATAATGCAGCAATTATGAACGGAACAAAAATTATTGTTGAAGGAGCAAGAGGAATAACAGAAAAAGATCAAGTTAGAATAAAATAATGTCACTAAAAATGGAGAATAACTCAAAAAGTTTTGGACTAACAACAATTTCTGTTAACAACAGAAAAACAGTATTCCTTATTTCTTTTATCATATTAATAGCTGGTTTTTTGGCGTATAATTCAATGCCTAAAGAAAATTTCCCGGAATTAAAAATCCCTGAAATTTATGTTGGTATTGCTAAGCCTGGATCATCTCCAGAATTCATGGCTAAAAAAATTACGCAATCGGTAGAGAAAGAAATTGGCGGAATCAAGTTAATTGATGAAATAAATTCTAATTCTGTTCATGGTTATACGACTATTCGCATCAAATTTGATTTTAAAATGCCTGTTGATGAAGCATTGCAAAAAGTGAAAGATGCTGTAGATAAAGCAAGAACAAAATCTGATTTTCCTGCTTTGCCTGTCGAACCCAATATTTTTGAGCTCGATCCATCGAAAATGCCCATTATGAACATTAATCTTCGGGGAGAAAATACAAGTGTTTTAAAAGATGTTGCAAAGAACTTGGAAAAAACATTGGAAGATTTACCAGAAATAAGTGAGGTTGATATTCGAGGAATTCAAGAACAAGAAATGCGAATTGATTTAAATCCCATTAAAGCACAATCTGTTAATGTAACTATAGATGACATTCAAATGGCTGTAAGTTCAGAAAATCAAACAATTTCTGGCGGGGAAGTTTTGATGAACGGCATGCGAAAAACAATTCGAATAGAAGGTGAATTTAAAGATGCTGATGAACTGCGAAAGGTTGTTGTAAAGCAAGATGAATTTTTACCTGTTTACTTGGAAGATGTTGCCTCAGTTTATTTTGGAAATTCAGATACCACATCATACGCCCGTGAATTTGGAAGCTCTGTTGTCATGTTGGACATAAAGAAACAAGCGGGACAAAATTTATTGATTGCTTCTGATAAAATAAATGAGATAATCGCTTTGGCTCAAAAAGATGGCACAATTCCAAGAAGTGTGGATGTATCCCTTACAAATGATCAATCAAATAATACCCGGGACATGGTCTCAAACCTTGAAAATTCGATCATTTTTGGAATTATTTTAGTCGTGGGAGTCTTGTTATTTTTCTTGGGCTTGAGAAATGCGCTTTTTGTGGGTGTTGCAATTCCTCTTTCTATGCTCATGTCCTTTATGATACTCAATGCTTTAGGAGTTACGCTGAATGTAATGGTTTTGTTTTCCCTTGTTTTGGCTCTTGGTATGTTAGTAGACAATGGAATTGTAATTGTAGAAAATATTTATCGATTTATGGATGAAGGATATACAGCAAAAGAAGCAGTAATCGAGGGAGTTGGTGAAGTTGCATGGCCAATTATTTCTTCAACGGCTACAACTGTCGCAGCTTTTATTCCACTGGCTTTATGGCCTGGAATAATCGGTGAATTTATGAAATTTCTCCCCTTGACATTAATGATTGTATTGACATCTTCGTTGTTTGTCGCCCTCGTAATCAATCCTGTACTTGCTGTTAGCTACATGAAAATCAAACAACAAAAACCAGTAAAACAAATTGTTTTTAAGACCTTTCTATTTTTAAGTGTGATTGGAATTTTCTTTGTGATTTTCGGATTTCTCTCTTTTGGAAACTTGCTTATTTTCTTTGGGTTAATGAGTTTGTTAAACTATTATGTTCTTTATCCTGGAACCATGCGTTTTCAAGAAAAATTCTTGCCTTGGTTAGATCGTATTTATGGGCAATTTTTGACTTTTGTAATGACTGGAAAACGCCCCTTAAAATTTATACTTGGTACAATTGGCTTATTATTTTTCTCAATTTTTTTAATGGTAATCTTTCCTCCTAAAGTGGAGTTCTTTCCAGAAAATGATCCAAATTATGTCAATATTTTTATTTCTCATCCAATTGGAACGGATATAAAAATAACAAATGAAACAACTATTGAGGTCGAGAAAGATCTTAATAAAATTTTAGAGAAATATATTAATAAAGATACTGAAGCTGGAATCCCTAAAAATGAACAGATTATTAAATCAATAATTTCTCAAGTTGGAGAAGGAACAAGTGATCCAGCACAGGGTGTAGCAATGGGAAATACACCTAATAAAGCAAGGATAACAGTAAATTTTAACGAATTTCAGTTCCGATCTAATTATTCTACGTCTGAAATAATGAAAGAAATTCAGGATGGCTTAAAAGGAAAATACAATGCAGATGTTGAAGTTTCAGCAGCAAAGAATTCTCAAGGTCCTCCACAAGGTGCACCTATAAATATTGATGTGACTGGAAGAGGTGAGTACAGTGAATTAATTAATCAAGCTGAAAATATTAAAAATTATTTAGATCGAGAAGCAGTTCCTGGAGTAGAACAATTAAAATTGAATGTTGAATCTAATCGACCGGAAATTCCAATTCAGGTAGACAGAGATCAAATACGAAAATTGAATGCTTCCACAGCTCAAGTTGGAATGGCAATTAGAAAATCGCTCTTAGGACAGGATATTTCAACGTATACAAAAGATGAAGAATCTTATGATATTGTTGTTCGCTTTAATCAAGAAAGCCGTGAAAATTTAGATATGCTTTTAGAGCAACGATTAATTTTTAGAAATAACAAAGGACAGTTGATGAATATTCCTATTCGTTCTGTTATAAAAGATCCAAAAGAAATATCCTCTTTTTCTGCCGTTATTCGAAAAAATCAAATTCCATTGGTATCCATTACTTCCAATTTAACCGAAGGATATAATGCGAATAATGTAGTAAAGATTCTTAAAGAAAAAATGGAAAAGTATCAGTCTGCTGGTTCTATACCTGAATTTGTTTCGTATCGTTTTTCTGGTCAGCAAGATAATCAAGCGAAAGAGATGGCTTTTTTAAGTAACGCGCTTTTGGTTGCAGTTTTCTTAGTTTTATTAATAATTGTCGCTCAGTTCAATTCTTACTCTGCTCCTGGTGTGATTATGTTTTCCATCGTTTTATCATTAATTGGAGTTTTTCTGGGATTAGTTATTTCGCAGCAAAGCTTCGTAATCATTATGACTATGATTGGTATTATTTCCTTGGCAGGAGTTGTTGTGAATAATGCAATTGTATTGATTGATTATACCAACCTTTTACAAAAAAAGAGACGTGAAGAACTTGGCTTAAAAGAAGATGAGCCGCTTTCTAATGATGAGTTTATTCTTGCTACAATTCAAGCTGGAAAAACGCGACTTCGACCTGTATTGCTAACTGCAATAACAACAGTATTAGGATTGGTTCCATTGGCAATAGGATTTAACATTGATTTCTTTACCTTATTTTCAAGTTATGACCCAAATATTTTTATTGGAGGTGATAACAATCTGTTCTTTGGACCTATGTCTTGGGCAATCATTTATGGTTTGTCCTTTGCAACTTTTTTGACCTTGGTAATTATTCCTGCATTATATCTTTTGCTCTTTAAATTTAAAATTTGGATTTTTGGTAAATTCAATTTGAAGGTGAAAAGTAATTTTTAAAATAGGTTTAAATTAAATTTTGAATTTAATGTAGTTATCCATCGATGTTTTACTTGTCTGTTTTAAAAAAACTTTTTCAATTATTTATTCTCAATATCTTAATAATCTCCTTATCTTTAGAAACTAATTAATGAATTAATGCATCTAAAAAAAATAGTTTTTCTTCTTGTCTGTTTTCTGTTTTCCTTTTTTGGGTTTTCTCAAAAAATGAATATTTCGGGTGTTGTTTTTGACACTACGGGTAAGAAAACATTAGCAAAT
>CAMDDR010000050.1:0-15352 GCA_945892995.1 Chitinophaga pinensis
AAAACAATACTTTTTCTATTTCTGCAGAAAATGAAATTGACATTAAAAAACAATTTAATTTAAGTCCAAAATCTTATATCGCTGTTGTAATTGGAGCGCAATTTTCTACAAAAAGAATTCCACTTGTTAAATTAATTGAAATACTTTCAGGAATAAATTATCCAATCGTCTTGATTGGCGGAAAAACGGACAAAATAGTGGCAACTGAACTCTGCAAGAACTTACCCGAAAAAGAAATTTATTCTGCCTGCGGAGATTTTAACATTCTTCAATCCGCAAGTATTGTAAAACAAAGTAAAGCAGTTTTAACAAACGATACGGGAATGATGCACATTGCTTCGTGCTTTTCTCTTCCAATTACAACGGTTTGGGGAAATACAAGTTCTGCATTTGGAATGTCGGCATACACACCAGAAAATAATTCGAAAATTTTTAATTTTGAAGTTCAAGATTTAGCTTGCCGTCCTTGTTCAAAAATTGGATTTCAAAAATGCCCAAAAGGTCATTTTAAGTGCATGGAGCTACAAAATGCCTTGTTGATTTCGCAACAAATAAATAAGGGAATTTAATCCTCTGTAAATAATTTTTTTAATTCTGTAGCATCGCTGGGCTTCATTTTTCCTGCGAGAATAAGACTTAATTGCTTTCTTCTTAAAGCCCCATCAAAACGCTTTATTTCTTCCTCGGTTTCAGGAATTAATTCAGGAACTTGAATTGGCCCTCCATTTTGATCAACTGCTACAAAAGTATAAATGGCTTCATTGCATTTTTCTCTAACTCCTGTTATTGCATCTTCAACAAATACATCAACAAACACTTCCATAGAACTTGAAAATGCACGCGATACTTTTGCTTCAAGAGTTAAAATAGAGGCGTGTTTTATCGGTTTTTGAAATGAAACGTTATTAACGGAAGCTGTTACTACAACTCGTTTGCAATGCCTGTGAGCAGATACACTTGAAATGAGATCCATCCATGCTAAAAGCTGTCCGCCAAATAAATTTCCTTGTGTATTTGTATCGTTTGGAAGTACAACTTTAGTTGAAATAGAGATTGTTTCTGCTGCTTTTTTTGATATCATTCTACAAATGTATTCAATAAAGACAAATATCTTAATTTAATTTGTATATCTTCGGCAAACTTTTTTTTATCAAAGTTGTTAACTCTTATTAAATAACATAATGAAATTATCTCTCCTCATCATAACACTTGTTTTTTGGTTTTTCAACTCTATTAATTCTCAAGTTCAACGTAAAGTTGACATGCAGAATACCCGTGATGGCGAAAACATAGAATATTGCTTTACGCATAAAAAAATGCAAGCCTTACTTCAAAATCAGGATTTCTTAACGCAATTTAATCTTGATGAAATAGCATTTGATAAAGCCATGAAAAAGGGTTCTTCGTCCAAAGGCACTGTTTTTAGAATTCCTGTTGTTTTTCATGTTCTTCATAATCAGGGAATAGAAAATATTTCAGATGAACAAATCATTAACGCTGTAGCAATTTTAAACCGTGATTATAGAAAACAAAATGCTGATACGGCAACTGTACATCCAGATTTTCTAGGTCTTCCTTTTGATTCTGAAATAGAATTTGTTTTAGCAACAAAAGCTCCTGATGGAACTTGTTTTAAAGGAATCACAAGAACAGAAACAATTTTAACATTCCAAGGGGAAGATGGCGATGCCCAAGCTCAGGCAGTACGAGATGGAAATGACGTTTACACTGGTGATTGGCCTGGAAATAAATACCTTAATTTCTTTATAGCAGATGATATAGGTGGTGCAGCTGGTTATACTAGATATCCTTCTCAATGGTCTGCTGACGATATGACGAATGGAATTTGGGTGCTGCATAATTATGTTGGTTCTATAGGAACAAGTGATGTAAGTCAAAGTCGTGTATTAACGCATGAATGTGGCCATTGGTTAAATTTGCCACACACCTGGGGTTCTACTAATAATCCTGGTCTTGAAACTTCATGTGATACGGATGATGGTGTTACCGATACTCCTAATTGTATTGGTGTTACAGCCTGTATTTTAAATGCAAATACCTGCGATTCTGACAATGCATATTGGGGATTTGATATACACGATAACGTTAATAACTATATGGATTATTCATATTGTTCCAAAATGTTTACAGCAGGACAAGCTGCTCGAATGAGGGTAGCAGTTCAACAATCAAATACTGGCCGTGCAAATCTGTGGTCTTCTGCAAATTTAATAGCTACAGGAGCAACCGGGTCATTGTATTTATGTAAAGCAGCTTTTTCTGCCGATAAATCAACTATTTGTTTAGGAGATGAGGTTCAGTTGACAGATGATTCATACAACTTAGTTTCAAGTTGGCAGTGGGAAATAACTCCGGCTTCTGGTTGGTCGTTTTCACCTGGTTCTTCAGCTTCGAGTCAAAATCCAAGTATAATTTTTAATACTTCAGGTTTATACTCGGTAAAATTAATAGCGAATGATGGTTCAATTAGTGATGAGGAATTAAAACTAAATTATATTCGCGTAGCTCCAGAGGCAGCTGTTTTACCTTTCTGGGAAGGATTTGAGGCTTATAGCACACTAACAAATATTAATAACTGGCAAATAACTAATTTTAATGATAACAATGCTTTTACAATCGAAAACACGACGAGTTATTCTGGTTTAAAATGTGCAAAATTGATAAACTTTGGGGAAGCTTCTTTAAGCATTGACGAACTTACTTCTTCTACGATTGATTTATCGTCGATTGCCCCAACGGATACTGTGACGCTAAGTTTTAGGTATTCTTACCGCAAAAGAGATGAAAGTAATTATGAGTATTTAAAAGTATTCATTTCGTCGAATTGCGGAAGTTCTTGGGCACAAAGAAAAACGCTAGGAAATAATAATTTATCGCCTTTGGTTTATTCGGGTTTTTGGATACCAAGCGAAGAAAGTGATTGGACAACTGTTCACATGACAAATGTCACAAGCACTTATTTTACAAGCAATTTTAAAATGAAATTCCGATTTGAAGGAAATGGAGGAAACAATTTTTATTTAGACGACATAAATTTATATGCTGGTTCAGCTTCAAATGATTTGGTTTTAGGAGTTCAAGAAACTGCTACAATTTCTAGTTTAGAATTATTCCCAAATCCTGTTGAGGATGAATTGCAACTTCATTTTATAAGTAAGCAAAATGAGGCCATTCAATTTTCAATTGTAGATGTAACAGGAAAAATTCTTTCACGTCAAATAATAAAAGCAGTTACTGGAAGTAATATAGTATTATTCCCAGTTTCAAATTTAGCTTCAGGAGCATATTTTCTTAAAATGGGTTCTGAAGAAACAACAAATGCTCTTAGATTTATTGTAAAATAATATTTTTCGGTATATTTGATTATGTCAAATTAAGTTATCAAACACTTTATCCAAATGAAATTTCTCCAATTTTTTCTTGCCTTTTTTCTTCTACTATTTGTAAATCAAACACTTAATGCCCAAACAAAACATGTGTTTAATCCAGCAAATGCTAGAGATGGCGAACTAGTTGAGTACTGTCACACGCATTTAAAGATGAATGAATTGCTTCAAAACTATGATTATGCAAAAGCAAAAGCAGAAGACGATGCAATTTTTAACGCTGCATTAAAAAAAGGAGGATTTCAAAAGGCGACTATTTATAAAATTCCTGTCGTTTTTCATGTACTACACATAAATGGTGTTGAGAATATTTCAGATGAACAAATTTTTAATGCTGTAGCTATTTTAAACCGTGATTTCAGAAAACAAAATGCTGATACAGCAAACGTTCATTCTGATTTTCAGGGTATGCCAGCAGATGTAGAGATTGAGTTTGTCTTGGCTACCAAAGCACCAAATGGAACTTGTTTTAAGGGAATTACAAGAACTAATTCAGCTCTTTCGTATGATGGTTCAAGTGGATCTGCTCAGGTTACAGCAATTAGAAACGGAAATGATGTTTACTTAGGATCTTGGCCAGGTAATAAATACCTAAATATTTTTGTGTGCGGAGAAATAGGTGGTGCTGCAGGTTATACTACAAATCCCTCAACATTTTCAGCAACTTCAATGAATAATGGGATTTGGGTCCTTGATAATTATGTTGGTTCTATAGGAACAGGATCTGTCGGAGGAAGTAGAGTATTAACACATGAAGTAGGTCACTGGCTTAACTTAGAACATACTTGGGGTCCAAATAATAATCCAGGAACAGCAAGCTCTTGTGGCACTGATGATGGAGTTACAGACACTCCAAATTGTATTGGCGTAACTTTTTGTTCTTTAAATTCTAATACCTGTAATTCTGATAATGCATACTGGGGATTTGATATTAGAGATAATGTAGAAAATTATATGGATTATTCTTATTGTACTAAAATGTTTACTTCGGGGCAAGTTGCAAGAATGAGAACTGCAGCTCAGCAAACAAATACTGGTAGAGCAAATCTTTGGTCAAGTGCAAATATAACAGCAACTGGAGCAACAGGAATTCTTTCTTTGTGTAAGGCACAATTCATTGCAGATAAAACATCTATTTGTTTGGGTGACCAGATTCAATTTACGGATGATTCCTATAATTCAGCAAATTCATGGAATTGGCTTATAACTCCTTCAAGTGGGTGGTCATTTGTCGCAGGCACATCATCAGCGAGCCAAAATCCTAAAATACTCTTTTCTTCGCCAGGGTCCTATTCAATTAAACTTACCGCATCTGACGGCTCAATTTCTGACGATGAGCTAAAGACAAATTTTATTTTTGTGACACCTCAAGCTGCAACATTACCATTCTGGGAAGGTTTTGAAAATTATACAAGTCTAGCAAATTTAAATAATTGGGAAGTTTACAATCCTCAGAATAACAATGCCTTTACGATTGATAATACTACGAGTTTTTCAGGATCAAAATGTGCAAAGCTTGTAAATTTTGGGCAAACACCCTCCAATATTGATGATCTTATTTCTGCTCCAATTGATTTATCGGTTATTGCATCTACTGGAATTGTTACTTTAAGTTTCAGATATTCATACCGCAAAGTAACAAGCGCTAATTATGAATATTTTAAAGTGTTTATCTCTTCAAATTGTGGAGAATCTTGGGCACTTAGAAAAACCTTAGCAAATAATAATTTATCGAGTTTAACTTCAACAATAGCTTGGGTGCCAACTCAAATAAGTGATTGGGTTACTGTTCACATGACTAACGTTACGAATACGTATTTCACAGATAATTTTAAAGCTAAATTCTCCTTTGAAGGTGAAGGCGGAAATAATTTATATTTGGATGATATTAATTTATACGCAGGAGCGCCTTCTGATAATTTAGTATTAGGTAATGATGAGGTAATTGATTTTGAGAATTTTTCACTTTATCCAAATCCTACAGATGCTGAATTCAATGTTCAATTCAATGTTAACAAACAAGAACGCTTAAGATTTGAAATTCAAGATTTAGCAGGTAAGTTTGTTCGTCAACATTTTATTCTAGCAAATGAAGGAACAAATTTAGTTTCTTTTGAAACTTCAGAACTTTCTAAAGGAATGTACTTACTTAAAATAAGTTCAGCTTCTGGAGCTAAAACAGTTCAGTTTATTGTAAACTAGTTTTTTGGATTTAAAAAGTTAAAGAGTTTTAGCGCTTTTACCTTTCCAACTATTCTTTCCAACTCTTCCAAACTTTTAGAACGCATATTTTTTATTGTTTTAAACTCTTTAAAAAGTACTTCTTTGGTTTTTTCTCCAATACCATTTAAAACATCTATTTCTGAAGTAATAGCCTCTGTGCTTCTTTTATTTCTATGGTGGGTTATTCCAAAACGATGTGCCTCGTTGCGCATAAATTGAATAACTTTTAGACTTTCAGAACGTTTGTCAATATAAATCGGATACTGATCTCCAGGAAAAAAAATCTCCTCTAGTTTCTTTGCAATACCAACTATAGCGACTTTTCCACGTAAATTCAATTCCTCTAGTGCATCTAAGGCAGCGCTTAATTGTCCTTTTCCACCATCAATTATAATAAGTTGTGGCAAGGATTGTTCTTCTTCGAGCATTCTCTTGTAGCGTCTAAAAACAATTTCACGCATTGTGGCAAAATCATCAGGACCATCTACCGTTTTTACATTAAAATGCCTGTAGTCTTTTTTTGCAGGCTTTCCATTTTTGAAAACTACACAAGCAGAAACAGCATTTGTTCCTTGGAGATTTGAGTTATCAAAACATTCCATGTGAAGGGGTAATTCGGATAAGCGAAAATCTGATTTTACTTGTTTTAGAATTCTATCTTGGTTTGATTCTGGAGTTTTTAAAAATTCTTTTTTCTGCTTTTCCAGTTTGTAATATGCAATATTTCGTTGTGATAATTCAATCAATTTTTTTTTCTCGCCACGTATTGGAATTGTAAGTTGAAAATCTTGGAAGTAGTTTTTTAGTTCTTGATCAACAAGAACCTCTTTAGAAGTGCTTGAAAATTTCGACCGTAATTCTGGAAGGGCATAATTTACTAAAGTTTCACTTGTCTCATTTAATTTTTTTATAATTTGATTTGTGTAGGCATGAATGATAGCACCTTCTCGAACTACTAAATAATTAACAAAAAAGCAAGATTCCTCTTCGATACAAGTAAATACATCAAGATCCGAAATTTTAGGGGAAACAATTGTGGATTTAGATTTATATTTTTCAATTTTCCCAAGCAAAAGCTTCATTTCCTGCGCTTCCTCGAATAAATAATTATTGGAGAGCATTTGCATGCGAAACTTAAGTGTTTGAATTAAGGCGGCTGTCTTTCCTTTTAAGAGTAAATGAATCTCCTCTATCATTTTATCATAAGCTTCTTTTTCTTGTTTTCCTTCACACGGACCTAAACAGCGCTTCAAGTGATATTCTAAACAAACACTAAATTTTTTTGCTTTAATTTTTTGTTGGCTTAAATCTAAAGAACAGGTTCGCAAGGGGTACATTTCTCGGATTAAGTGTAAAAGAGCGTTCATTACCTGCACATTTGGATAAGGGCCATAATAAATTGATCCGTCATCCAATTTTTGGCGAGTCGAAAAAATTCGTGGAAACGCTTCTTTTTTTACAACAATCCAAGGGAAAGTTTTATCATCCTTTAGTTGAATATTGTATTTCGGTTGGTATGTTTTTATAAGGTTGTTTTCTAATAACAACGCATCTAATTCTGTTTCTACAACGATGTATTTTATTTCAAAAATTTGCCGAACAAGGATTCTTGTTTTATTATTATCAAGCGTTTTATTAAAATAAGAACTGACTCTTTTCTTAATGTTTTTGGCTTTGCCTACATAAATAATTTTCCCGGTATTGTCGAAAAATTGGTATACACCCGGACTTTCTGGTAAAGTCACCAATTTTAATTTTAAATTAAGCATTTCTGTACTCACGGGTATAAATTTAAGGACAAAGTTTACAAGATGTGTATGCAGAGTTTTATATTTGTAACATGTTAGATGAAATCATACGAAATGCCCTTCAAGAAGATATTGGATCCGGAGATTTCTCAACACTTTCTTGTGTGCCAAAAGAAGCTAAAGGATCAGCGCAATTAATTGTAAAAGAAAATGGCGTATTAGCAGGAATAGAGGTTGCCAAACGAATTTATGAAATCTATGATCCGAGTCTTTCATTCGAAGTTTTAAAATTTGATGGAGACTCAGTAAAAAAAGGGGATATTACATTTCGTGTTGCAGGTTCATCTCAAGCCATCCTAACGACAGAAAGACTGGTTTTAAATTGCCTCCAAAGAATGAGTGGAATTGCCACTTTAACAGCAAAAATCAAAAAAGAAATTGAAGGATCTAGTTCCATAATTCTGGACACCCGAAAAACAACACCGGGCATTCGATTTTTAGAAAAATGGGCGGTTAAGATTGGTGGAGGTCAAAATCACCGTTTTGGCCTGTATGATATGATTATGCTTAAGGACAATCACATCGATTATGCAGGAGGAATAACAGCGGCAATTCAAAGAACAAAAGCATTTCTGATTTCTGCCAAGAAAGACTTGAAAATCGAAATTGAAGTAAGAAACACAAAAGAATTAGAGGAGGTCCTTCGGGTTGGTGGTGTTGATAGGATTATGTTGGATAATTTCTCTCCTGAAAACCTAAAAGAAGCACTAAAAATTATTCCTTCAACTTATGAAACAGAAGCATCTGGAGGAATTACATTAGAAAATATTCGTGCTTATGCAGACACAAATGTTAATTATATTTCAGTTGGTGCATTAACTCATTCTGTAAAAAGTCTCGATTTGAGTTTAAAAGCAACTTTTTAATTTTAGCTATTGGTTAATATTGTAGCTGATAATTAAATTCTTATAGGCGCATGTTTCCATTTTAACAGTTCGGAATCCGTCTTCAGATTTCATTTCACAGAGAAAAGTATTCCCCTCTTTTGATTTGATGCGCAGGTCGTTCTTGAAATCAATACCAGTTTTTGTATTGAGTTTAAAAAGCGCTTCTTTTATTGTCCACGCAACTGTCAAGTCAAAAATTGATGTTGTATCAAAAATAGCAAATTCTTCAGGGTGTAAATACCGACTCCAAACTTTCAGAATTCGAGGGCTTAATTCTTCAACATCTATTCCAATAGGTGAAGAATCGTGAGCAAAAGCAACAAAATTTTTAGAGTGACTAATAGAAATAAATATTTTTTTATCCTTTACATTGGGCTTTCCTATTGTGTCATAGCGAATGGCTTTTTTTCCGATTTGTAGGGTTCTTAAAAACCGAACATATTCAAATTCTCTTTTTCGTTTTGGGTTACTTAATAGTTGATACTTTTCCAATTCCTCAGGAAGAATTTCAGACACTAAATTAATTTTAGTAAGTGCACAACACGAAAACCTAAAATCGAATTTAGTTAAGTTAAAAATGCTATTTTTAATATCTATCACAATCTCTTACTATCTATCACTATTTTCCTTATTCACAAAGGTGGGAAAAACACATCATTTTTTTTGTTAATATTATAATAATATAATTGTTTTTTTTATATTTACAGATTGAAAAATTCCAATTTAAAGCAATTTAAAGAATTATATTATGGCAATTAAATTAAAACTAGTTATACTAATATTTTTAATTCCAATGACTTGTGTCTTTTCGCAGTCTGGTTTAGGAACTATTAAAGGTACCGTTAAAGATGAAGTTTCAAAGCAGCCACTTCCTTACAGCAAGATATTTTTGCTTCAAAATGGAGCCACAAAAGGAAATGCAAATACTGACTTTGATGGAAATTTTCAAATTAATGGTATTCCTCCTGGTTCTTATGATGTTGAGGTAAGAAATGCAGATGGTTATCAAACATCCGTAGTTTCTGGTGTTTCAGTATCTCCAGATAAAATTACTTTTTTAGATAAGTTAACACTTGACAAGCCAAAAGACATTAAAGATCTAGATGAAATTAGTGTTATAGCGTACCGTGTTCCACTAATTGATAAAGATGGCGGTTCCTCTGGTGGAACAGTTACAAGAGAAGACATTATGCGCCTGCCAGTTCGTTCAGCAGCAGGGGTAGCACAAACAGTTGGAGGAGTCAATTCAAATGAGGGTTCTGGAGCAATATCTGTTCGTGGTTCTCGTGAGGATGGAACTTACTATTACATTGATGGAATTAAAGTGCGTGGCTCTTCAAATATTCCTAAATCAGCACTCGAAGAAGTTTCCGTTATCACAGGTGGAGTTCCTGCAAACTATGGAGATGTTACGGGTGGTATAATATCCATAACAACAAGAGGCCCCTCTGCTGAATATTTTGGAAGCGTAGAAGCGGTTTCTTCGGGCTTATACTTGAAAGGTGCTGATAAAGATGGCTATGACGGAAAAGTTTTTGGCTTAGATAAATATGGTTATAATTTGTTTGAAGGAATGTTATCAGGGCCTCTTTGGCTTCAAAAAGACTCTACAGGCAAAAAAACAATACCAAGATTAGGTTTTTTAGTTTCTGCTAACTTTTTAGATCAGTTAGACAGTAGACCAATAAAGGATGGTGGTTTACGTGTTAAAAAAGATGTTCGTGATGCTTTACTAGCAAATCCACTGAGACCAACTTCAACAGGAAATGGAACATTTCACAATGCATTGTTCCTTAGAGATTCAGATTTTGAACGAGTTGATTGGAGAATGAATGCGCGCTCAACAAGTTTATCTGGTCAAGCAAAAATCGATGTTAATACTGGACCAAGTGTGAATCTAAAATTTGGTGGTTCATTCAGTTATAACTCAGGAAGTAATTATTCATTTACTGGATCTCTGCTTAATTTTCAAAATTTTGGTTTTTCTAAATCATTGGACTACCGAGTTTTTGGTCAATTAAATCAGCGCTTTAACAACAATGTAGAAGGAAGTAGTTCTAAAATAAAATCAGCGCTTTATAACATTATGATAGATTATTCAAAATCATCTTCAGAATCGTACGATGCCACTCACAAATACGATCTTTTTAATTACGGTCATATAGGAAGATTCCAAACAAATAGAAAGCCATCTTATGAATTTGATCCAGTAACAAATACGTATATTCATAATGGTTTCAAAGAAATTGAAGTAGCATTTACTCCTTCAGCGACAAACGCAGCCCTTGCAGCTATTACCACTCAGTATTATGATATTTATGCTGGAAATCCAACTGGGCATTATGAAAATCTTTTTCAAATTCAGCAAGGAAATGCTTTAAGAAATGGTGATGCACCAGGAAGTGTTTATGGTATATGGAGTAATATTGGAACACCAAACAATGGCTTCGGAAAAAGTGAACAAAATCAATTTCGTATTACAGGTGCAGGAGCTATTGTAATTGGAGATCACAGTATTTCACTAGGTTTTGAATATGAGCAGCGAATTGACCGTGCATGGGGAAGTGGAGATAATGGACCTTTAGAAATTTGGCAAATTGCACGTCAGTTAGCGAATTTTCACATCGAAGAATTAAACTTAAATTCAGGGGTAATTTCTGACTCAGGTTCTTATAAAGCTATAACCTATGAGCGCTTAAATACAGGTTGGGCAAATACACATGACGGTCAATATGGAGGTCAAGACAATGATGACAATCAATCTTTTTTCGATTACAATTTAAGAGTTAAATTAGGATTAAATCCTGGAGGCAATGATTATGTTGATATAGACAATTATGATCCAAATATTTTTTCTTTCGATATGTTTTCTCCTGATGAATTACTAAATAGCGGTGCATCGTTTGTTTCGTATTATGGATATGACCACACTGGAAAGAAAGTAAATGGACCAACAGATATTAATAACTATTTTAATGATTTCGATGATAATAAAAATTACAAAAGATTTGTTGGTGCATTCCAGCCAACTTATATTGCAGGTTATATAATGGATAAATTTGCATTTAAAGACATCATATTTAATGTTGGTGCCCGAGTAGACGTTTTTGATGCGAATCAACCGATTTTAAAAGACCCTTATTTATTTTATAATGCTCTTACTGTCAGAGAAGTGCGTGGTCTAAAAGAATTAAATCCTACAGAGTATGAATGGGTTACTTTACCTGAGGGAATGGGAGATGATTATATAGTTTACGTTAATGATGTTAACAATCCATCAGCAATAAATGGATTTAGAACCGGTACTAATTGGTACAATAGTGTTGGAACTCAAGTTGAAGATCCACAAGTAGTAAGAGGTGCGACAGGAATTGCTCCTTGGTTAACTGATGATGCATTAGAACAAGACTCACCAAATCAAACTGCTTTTCAGGACTACAAGGCTTCCGTGAATTTTATGCCTCGAATTGCCTTCTCATTCCCAATTTCTGATGAAGCATCTTTTATGGCTCATTATGATGTTTTAACCAAAAGACCAACATCTGGTTTTAGATTTGATCCGTATGAATATCAGTTTATTCAATCTCGATCTAATATAATTAACAATGCAAATTTAAAACCTGAAACTACTGTTGACTACGAATTAGGTTTTCAACAAGTTCTTTCAAAAACATCGTCATTAAAAATTTCTGCTTTTTATAGAGAGCAAAGAAATAATGTTCAGTTAATAAATGTTTTTGAAGCTTACCCAGCAACATACAAAACATATGGAAATCGTGATTTTGGAACTGTAAAAGGCATGACCTTGTCTTATGATTTACGCCAAACAGGCAATATTCGTCTGCAAGCAAATTATACGCTGCAGTTTGCAGAAGGAACAGGTTCTGATGCTACCTCTGCAAATGCTTTAATTCAAGCGGGTCTTCCTAATCTTAGAAATATATTTCCATATTCTTTCGATCAACGTCATTCTTTTGCTATTACATTTGACTACCGTTATGGCGAAGGAGAAGATTACGATGGTCCAATGATTGGAAAAGTAAAATTGTTTGAAAATACAGGATTAAACTTATTTACTAATATTAACTCCGGATCTCCTTATTCTAACCAAACATTTATAACTGATGACGCTATTGGAAGTTTAAATGCAGGATTAAATGGAACGTTGAACGGATCAAGACTTCCATGGGCTTATCGTTTAGATTTACAAGTTGATAAAACTATAAACATAACTTTTGGTAAAACGGAAGACAAAAAGAAAGTGACTGCATTGAATATCTATATTCGTGTTACAAATTTATTTAATCAGTATAACATATTGGGTGTATATAGAGCTACTGGAAACTGGAATGATGATGGTTATTTAGCTGCAGCAAGTAGCCAAACTTCTATTCAGAATCAGATTGATGAACAGTCATTTAGAGATTATTACGCTATGAAAATTTCAAATCCATTCAATGTAAGTTCTCCAAGAACAATTAGATTGGGAGTTAAAATGGACTTTTAATAAAGAAAAAAATAAAATTATGAAAAAGCAATTTATTGCCACAGTTATTGGGTTTACAATTTTTGTTTCTAATGCCTTTGCATATTATGGGCCCAAGGACAAGGATTTTAAGCCGTTCGGTAAACCAAAGGGAGCAAACTGTAGCCCAGCGACAGCAAAACTATACATGCAATTTAATGATGTTAAGGCATTAATTGAGCAGGGTGGAAGTATGTTCCAAAATCGAGCTGCAGGTATTGCACAGTATGAAGTTCCAAAGGGAGGCAATGTACATGCAATTTTTGCAGGTGCTTTGTGGATGGGTGGAACGGATGTAAATGGGCAGTTAAAATTAGCTGCTTTGCGTTACCGTCAAGGAAATGATTTTTGGCCAGGTCCATTAACAGTTACACCTGGATCAGGAAATTACAATCCTCTAAATCCTGTTGGAGATGATGCTGTTCGAGATTTTGGAGAAGCAAATATAGATGCTGATCAATGTCTTGCTTATGATAAATTTTTCACTATCCGAAAAGCAGAGGTTATTCGTTTTAATATCTATTGGGAATGTAATAATGGAATTGTAACAGAAGGATGTGATAATATAATCCAACCTACTAATGATGAGTTAAATCGAATTTATGGATGGCCTGCTCATGGTGATGTATCTCGCGGACAAGATTATTTTTTAGCGCCTTTTTATGACAGAGACGGAAATGGTAATTATGATCCTGATTTAGGAGATCATCCTTGGTATGACGATATTCTAGGAAGAGATGATATTGAATGTGGAATAGATAGAAGAATTTCACTTTTTGGTGATGAAACACACTGGTGGGTTTTTAATGACAAAGGAAATATTCATAATGAAACTGGTGGTGATCCAATTGGAATGGAAATTCGTGCTCAAGCATTTTCCTTTGCAACAAACGATGAAATAAATAGAATGACTTTTTATAATTATGAGTTAATAAATAGAGGGACACAAACTTTATACAATACATTCTTCTCTCAATATTTGGATGCGGATATTGGAAATTATGTGGATGACTATACCGGATGTGATGTGTCTAGAGGTTTAGGATACATGTATAATGGTGACTTAAATGACCAAAGCGATGGTGGTAAATTAGGATATGGTATAAATCCACCAGCAATAGGTTGCGACTTTTTTGAAGGTCCTTACCAAGATGCTGATGGCCTTGATAATCCAGGTCCATATTATGATGCTGCAACTGAAACAGAAGTCGTTCCCTCAGTAATTGAAGCCTTAACAAATAATGGAATTGTGTATAAAGGAATTGGTATTGGTTATTCAGATGGAATAATTGATAATGAAAGATTTGGAATGCGTCGCTTTACTTACTTTACATCTACTACTGCTTATCCATATAATGATCCTGGACCTGCTGCAGAGTTTTATAACTTCATGAGAGGTAAGTGGGCAAATGGTTCTGATATGCTTTATGGTGGTTTAGGCTATGCAGGTTCTAGTGGTGCCAGTACTACATTATCTGATTATATGTTCCCAGGTCATTCTGACCCTTTAAGTTGGTCTACTGCTGGTTCGGATATGACAGGTCTTTTTCCAAATGGATGGGATGAGTCTATAAATAATAATCCTTCAGGTGATAGAAGATTTGTTCAATCTGCTGGTCCCTTTATTTTAAAGCCAGGAGCAATAAATAATATAACTGTAGGTATTGTTTATGGCCGAAGCTTAGATGGAGATCTATTTGCATCTGTTGAAGCGATGAAAAGAGCAGATACAAAAGCACAGGCTTTGTTTGATGCATGCTTTAAAATTCTTTCTCCTCCGGATGCACCAAAACTTACAATTCAAGAACTGAATAACGAACTAATTTTACTCATAGATAATCCTTCATCTTCTAATAATTTTCAGGAGAAATATAAAGTTCTAGATGAGATTAACATTACAGATCCTACTGTAGATCGTTTTTATCGTTTTCAAGGATATCAGATTTATCAACTTAAAAAAGAAGATGTTTCAGTAGCAGATATTTCTGATCCAACAAAAGCAAGATTGGTTGCTCAATGTGATATCAAGGATAATGTTTCTCGCTTAATTAATTTCCAATTTGATGAGTCTTTAGGATTTAGCGTACCAGTTGAAAAAGTAAATGGTGCAAATGTTGGAATTAAGCATAGTTTCAAAATTACGGAGGATGCATTTGCTATAGGTCAACGTACCTTAATTAATAATAAAACATACTATTATGTAGCTGTTGCTTATGCTTTCAATCAATTTAAAAAATACGATCCAAATGATGCTTTATTTTTAGATGGTCAAAAGATACCATATATTTCCTCTCGTATTAACTATGATGGAACTGCGATCTCACCAACATCTGCGGTACCCCACAATCCAATGCCAGAAGCAGGTGGAACAGACCAATTAATTTCGTATGGTTCTTCACCACAGATCACAAGAATGGATGGTTATGGCAATGGTAATCGCAGTATAGATTTCACAAGCAGCACTTTGAACACAATTTTAAGTGATGGTTACATGGAAAATCC
>CAMDDR010000051.1:0-15194 GCA_945892995.1 Chitinophaga pinensis
TAAGCTAGTGGACGAAGTTCTAACCAAACATCTCCATAAGGTTGATTGAGGTAGCGCTGTTTAAATTCTTCAATAACAACGCTTCGTTGAACTTCTAAACTTTTTTCCGTGAATGCAAGCGATAACATACGATCGCTCTCTAACCACAATGCAGTATTTAGATTATTTGCTGGTAAAACATCATAATAGTTTGTAATATCGTTACTTGTAAAGGCATTGTTTTCGCCACCAGCTTTTTGTAATTCTGTATCAAAATCAGGAATATTAACTGATCCGCCAAACATCAAGTGTTCAAATAAATGAGCAAATCCAGTTTTTTCTTCAGATTCATCTCTTGCTCCAATATCATAAAGTACATTCACGACAGCCATTGGTGTTGATGAATCTTTATGGAAAATCACTTTCAGTCCATTTGATAATTGAAAACGCTCAAATTTTACCATTAAAAAATAAATTTAGTCTTTGATTGATTGTTTTGTGCTTCTTTAAATTCTCGAATAATTTCTAACACAATTTCTTTAGCAGGCATAATTTTATGAATAGTTCCAGATACTTGTCCGACTTCTAATTCCCCAGCATCTAAATCACCTTCAAACATTCCTTTTTTTGCTCTTCCTCGACCTAATATTGCTTTTAATTCTTCGGCATCAGCATTATTTGAATAAGCAAGTTCAAGTTGCTTATAAAAGTTATTTTTTATCATTCTAACTGGAGTTAATTCCTTCAATGTTAAAATTGTATCTCCTTCCTGACAAGCTATAACCTTTTCCTTGAAATTTTGGTGTGCACTGGATTCAGGACTTGCAATAAAGCGGCTTCCAATTTGAACAGCATCAGCACCTAAATTCATTGCTGCAAGCATTCCTTTTCCAGATCCAATGCCTCCTGCTGCAATTAGTGGTAATAAAATAGCGTCAGCAATTAATGGTATCAAACAAAAAGTTGTTGTTTCATCACGACCATTGTGACCGCCTGCCTCAAAACCTTCAGCAACAATAGCATCAACACCAGCATCTTGAGCTTTAAGCGCAAATTTTAGACTTGAAACGACATGTACAATTGTAATTCCATTTTCTTTTAGGTGTTTTGTCCATGTACTAGGATTTCCAGCTGATGTAAAAACAATTGGCACCTTGTATTTAATAATTGTTTCAATATGTTTTTCGCTATCGGGGTAAAGCAACGGAAGATTCACTGCAAATGGCTTACTTGTTGCAGCTTTACATTTTATAATTTGCTGCTCAAGAATCTCAGGATACATCGAGCCAGAACCAATAATTCCTAGTCCACCGGCATTTGAAACAGCAGAAGCTAATTCCCATCCTGAACACCAAATCATTCCCGCTTGAATAAGAGGAAATTCTATTTTAAACAAGTTACAGATTCTATTCTGATTCATTTTTTAAATACCTAGTTGCGAATTTAAGGAAATACTCTAATTCTTAAGATATAATCTGGAACTAGTTTATGATTCTTTTTAATATTGATAAATTAACTAATTTAGCTAGAAATTTTCTATTGAATGAAAGTCCTTGGAATTTGTCTGTTTTTCTTTGTGTTTTGCCTTAAATTGCAGGCACAATTAGCTACTGAAATACTTTCAAAAAATAAAGGGCAATTATTACTTGAAAACAAAGGTCAATGGCCAGAGGGAGTTTTATTTCGTTCTAACATGCCGGGAGGAAAACTTTGGGTGCAACAGCATAAACTAATTTTCCATCTTCAAGATTATTCATTAATGCATAAGTTACATGCAATGGCTGAACCTAATTATAAGGGGCAAGATGTAAGTCAAACGCTCGTTCATCTAAATTTTAGAGGCTCTAATGAAGTAATTAACATTGAAAAAAAAGATCCTTCAAGCAGTTATTTTAATTTTTTTAAAGGAAATGACCAAAAAAAATGGACATCTGAGGTTTATTCTTATTCTGAAGCAATTTTAAAGAATTTCTATCAGGGAATTGATTTTAAAATTTCAGGGATAAATAATGAAGTTAAATATGAATTTATAGTTCAAAAAAATAGCGATCCATCTCAAATTATTCTTGACTATAGCGGTCAGAAAAAGATTCAGGTCGATACCAAGGGAAATTTGATTTTAGAAACTGATTTAGGAAAAGTAATTGAGGATAAACCTGAAGCTTATCAGTTAATAAATGGACAACGGAAAGAAGTGAAATGTCGCTTTATTTTAAAAGACAATGAAGTCCGTTTTGACCTTGGAAATTACGACCCTAACTCTCCATTAATTATTGATCCTATTTTAGTTTTTGCAACGTATAATGGTGCAAATTCTGATAATTTTGGAATGACTGCCACCTACGGAAATGATGGATCCGCATACACCGCAGGAACAATTTATGGAAATGATTATCCCGCTCCTGATGTTTTGGCGTATGATATTCAATCAAATTTTGTGGCAGGGGCAATCGGATACGGTATTTCAGATGTATTCGTTTCTAAATATTCTTCCGATGGAAGCGCAATGCTGTGGGGAACATTTATTGGTGGTGGAGATAATACTCAAGGAACTGAAACAGTTCATAGTTTAATTTGTGATCAGAGTAATAATGTTTATTTGATGGGCGCAACATCAAGTTCAGATTTCCCTATAACAAGTAATTCTTTTCAACAGTTACATTCAGGAGGAACTGCAGCCCAGTTTACATATAACGGCATCACTTTTTCTAACCAAGGAACAGATATTTATGTTTCAAAAATTAGTGCTAATGGACATAATCTATTAAACTCAACATTTGTTGGGGGCAGTGGAAATGACGGTGTAAATTACAATCCTCTTTCTTTGCCCTATAATTCAGTTGCTGCATATTCTGCTTTGTCTTCTAATTATGGAGATCAGTTTAGAGGTGAAATAATGTTGGATGAAAACAACAATATTCTAATTGCATCAACTTCTCGTTCAACTGACTTTCCTATCCTCAATGCTTTTCAAAGTTCAAATGCCGGAGGGCAGGATGGAATAGTTTTTAAATTAGCTTCAAATTTCCAATCCTTGTTATTTTCAACTTATTATGGTGGTTCTTCAGATGATGCGTGTTATTCTGTTAAAATTGATACGGCAAATCAAATTGTTTTTTCAGGGGGAACCCAATCTACTGATTTACCAGGAACTGTTGGAGCTTATTCACCAACCTATAATGGTGGAATAACTGATGGATTCGTCGTTAAATTAAATTCCTCTGGTTTAGGAATTCAACAAGCAACTTATCTAGGAAAAAATAATTACGACCAAGCTTTTTTTGTTGAAATTGATAAAAACAATAATATTTATGTTTTAGGTCAATCTGTTGGCGGAACTTTTCCAGTTGTTAATGCTAATTTTTCAAATCCGAATAGTAGTAACTTTATAATTGAGTTAAATTCAGATTTGACAAGCAATATTGCTTCTACGGTATTTGGTAATGGCAGCTCAGCGATTCATATTTCACCTTCTGCTTTTCTTGTTGATATTTGCGGTAATATCTATGTTTCTGGATGGGGAGCTAATATTCTTCAAGGTACACCATTAAATGGGATGCCAGTAACACCAGATGCTTTTCAAGGAACTCCACCAAATGGCTTTGATTTTTATCTTATTGTTATAAAAAGAGATTTTCAAGGGCTTTTATACGGTTCTTACTTGGGCGGTAGTCAAGCACAAGAACATGTAGACGGCGGCACCTCTCGTTTCGATAAAAATGGTGTTGTATATCAGTCTGTTTGCGGTGGTTGTGGTGGATTTAGTGATTTTCCAACTACTCCAGGAGCGTGGTCAGCGGCAAATAACAGTTCTAATTGTAATAATATTGTCTTTAAATTTAGTACAGATGTAATTCCAATCGCGAATTTTACCGCTAGTTCTACATCATCTTGCGAGGAAATCCCGATAACTTTTCAAAATAATTCAACAGAAAACGACACGTATTTATGGGATTTTGGAAATAACAACTTTGACTCCACAACATTTTCGCCAAGTTACACCTATTCAATTCCTGGAGTTTATACTGTATTTTTATACGTTACAGATAATGATTGCGACATTACAGATACTGCTCAGATTACAATTACTATCTACGAAAACATTCAATTAAATTTAATCGATGGAATTGACCTATGTTCTCCAGTTCCAATTAACTTAACTTCTTACACAAATGGAACAGCAAGTAATTTTATTTGGTCCACAAATTCTCTTTTTTCAGACACCTTAAATTTAGATTTTTCTGACTCTCTTTTTGTATTAAATGATCCGCAAGCTGGTTATTATTATGTGCAAGTTTCAAATTCTGAATGCGCACTTGTTGACAGTGTCCTACTTTCTTTCACTAGTTCCGATTTAATATTAAATGGTGGAAATAATTTATGCTTGGGTGATCAAACAACACTTTCGGCAACAAATACAAATCCTACTACATCCTTTAATTATGTTTGGACACCAATAGCTGGGATTATTGGTTCAAATACCTCAAGTTCGATTGTTGTCCAACCTCTTTTTTCACAGTATTATTATCTATCAGCAGCATCTTCCAATGGTTGTTTTGTAGAAGATTCTATTTTTATTTTAGTTTCTGTTATTAATCCTTCAACAGTACTTGCAAGTGCATCGGAATATATTGTCGTTCCGGGTGCAACTGTTGTTTTAAGTGGATTACCGAATAGTCTTCCAAATTATTCTTGGTCGCCAACTACGGGTTTATCATCACCCAACTCGCAGGAAACAAATGCTCTTATTCAAGAAAGTACTATTTTCACTTTAACAGTTTCTGATGGTATTTGCACACGTTCAGATACTTTACAAATTAAGGTGTATGAAATTATCTGCGATGAACCCTATGTCTTTATTCCAAACGCTTTTTCTCCAAATGGTGACGATAACAATGATGTTTTATTAGTTCGTGGAATTTTTATTGAAAAAATGATTTTTCGAATTTTTGATCGTTGGGGTGAATTGGTATTTGAGTCAGAAAATCCACAAATTGGATGGGATGGAACTTTTAGAGGTAAAAAATTAGATCCAGATGTTTATGATTTCTATCTGGATGTTACTTGTTACAATGGATTAAAATCAATTACAAAAGGAAATGTTACATTAATGAAATAAAAAATATGAAAAAGATTATTACAGCAAAGTCAGAAAAATTCTTGGAGAAATACCTTAATAACTCAAGTCCTACAGGATTTGAATCAGAAGGTCAAAAATTATGGTTAGAATATATTAAACCTTATGTAGACGATTATTTTACAGATAATTATGGTTCAGTAGCAGGAATAATCAATCCTGGAAAAGATTACCGAGTTGTAATAGAAGCGCATGCTGATGAGATTTCTTGGTTTGTTCACTACATCACAAAAGATGGTTTTATCTACCTCAAGCGAAATGGCGGCTCCGACCATATGATTGCACCGTCAAAACGCGTAAATATCTATACGGACAAAGGAATTGTTAAGGCTGTTTTTGGTTGGCCAGCAATTCATACTAGACAGCAAAAAGAAGAAACGCCAAGCATGAAGAATATCTCTCTAGACTGCGGTTGTGCAAGCAAAAAAGAAGTGGAGGATTTAGGAGTTCATGTTGGTTGCGTAGCGACATTTGAAGATGAGTTTATGCTTCTTAATAAAAACAAATACGTTGGTAGAGCATTGGACAATAGAGTAGGTGGATTCATGATTGCTGAAGTTGCCCGTATGTTAAAAGAAGAAAAAATCACACTTCCTTTTACCTTGTATGTTGTAAATGCAGTGCAAGAAGAAATTGGACTTAGAGGTGCAGAAATGATTGCTCACAGAATTAAACCTCATCTTGCCTTGGTTACAGATGTTTGTCATGACACAAGCACTCCAATGGTTGATAAAATAGAAAATGGCGATCAAAAGTCAGGAGATGGACCCGTATTAACATATGGTCCGGCTGTGCAAACAAATTTTTTAAAGCAAATTATTTCAGTTGCACAAAAAAATAAGATTCCTTTTCAGCGAGCGGCAGTATCTCGTTCTACGGGGACGGATACCGATGCTTTTGCTTATTCAAATGAAGGTGTGCCAAGCGCATTAATTTCTTTACCTTTAAGATACATGCATACAACTGTTGAAATGGTTCAAAAGGAAGATGTTGAGAATTGTATTAGATTGATTTTTGAAACGCTAAAAACAATTCAAGACGGACAAGATTTTAGATATATTAAATAAAAATCTTTATTTTATTTTTATTTGCTAAGACAAGATTATACTTTGATCTTCTACCAAAATTTTATCTCCTTTGATTAATTTCGCTCGTCTTCGCGTCTCAATTGAACCATTTCGATAAACGATTCCAGAATCTACAATATGCTTAGCATGTCCTCCTGTTTGAGCTATTCCCAGAGCTTTTAGCAAAGCCATAAGTTCAATGTATTCTCCTTCGATTTTAAAATGTGTATTCATTTTCCTTGAAGTTCCAGTGCTTTTAGGGTATTAATCATCAAGGATGCAATTGTCATTGGTCCTATTCCTCCTGGAACGGGCGTGATAAAACTACATTTTTCAGCCACTTCATCAAATTTAACATCACCACACAAGCGCCAACCTCTTTCTCTAGAAGGATCTTCAACACGAGTAGTGCCAACATCAATAACTACAGCACCTTCTTTTACCATCTCTTTTGTAACAAATTCAGGTTTTCCAATAGCTGCGATTAAAATATCCGCATTTTGACAAATTTCCGTTAGATTTTTTGTTTTTGAATGCGCCAAAGTTACAGTACAATTCCCAGGATTTGAATTCCGAGCTAACATAATAGAAAGTGGCATTCCAACGATGTTACTTCTTCCAATAACCACACAATTTTTCCCTTCAGTTTGGATATTATTCCGAGAAATAAGTTCAATTATTCCAGCGGGAGTAGCGGGCAAGAAGCTCGGAATATTGAGCATCATATTTCCAAGATTTTGAGGATGAAATCCATCAACATCTTTTTTAGGATCTATTGCTTGCGTTATTTTTAGTTCGTTTATGTGACTTGGTAAAGGAAGTTGAACGATAAACCCATCAATATCTGTATTACTGTTCAGTTCTAGAATTTTTTTTAATAAATCTTTTTCACTTATTGAATCATCATAGGAAATAAGGGTGCTTTCAAAGCCAATTTCTTCGCATGCGGCAACTTTTGCATTTACATAGGAAATAGACCCACCATTCTGCCCAACAATTATTGCCGTTAAATGAGGGACTTTTTTATTTTTTAACTTGCGTAAGCGAACGATTTCTCTTAACTCTGAGCGAATTTCAGCTGCGCAAGATTTCCCATCAAGTAGTTGCATATAAATGTTTTTACAAAGATAGAAAGAAGTTATTTGTATTGACCTAAAAGAACTTATCTTTGTAGAAATCTTCTAAATAATAGGGTATGAAAAAGTTTTTATTTGTTTTTTTAATTTTTACAATTCAAGATATAACAGCTCAAATAGATATAACATCACAAGAGCTTGGTATTGAGGGATATTTTGGAGCATCTAATCAGGGTGGATCTTTTGGAATTGGACCAAAATTTGGTTTTATTTTGAATGAAAACATTGCAATTGGTCCGTCTTTTAGAATTCAACGAAATTGGTCAAATTTGCTAGGTAATTCTTTTTCTCAAACTGTGTATGGAGGTGGTGCTTTTGCACATATTCGATATAAATCAAAAGGAAGAAGTACTGTTTTTGGCGCAGTCGAATTTGAATATTTAAGAAGTCCTTTTGTAGACATAAATTTTCAAAATGTTACTGCAAAGAAATGGGCGCCAACTTTATTTATTGGGGGCGGTTTTTTAGTTCGAGTAAATAAGGTCGTTGGAATTAATGCAGGAATTCTTTACGATGTTATCAATGCTGATAATAGTCCTTTCCGAAGTTCATACTTTTTAAAACAAAAAAACCAAGCCGGCGTGGTTACAAAAATTTATCCTCTTATTTATAGATTAACATTCCTTTTTAAATTAAAATAGTTATATGAAAATCGGAATGGTGCTTTACCCAACATTCGGTGGGAGCGGTGTAGTTGGAACAGAATTAGGAAAAGCATTGGCCCTAAAAGGTCATGAGATTCATTTTATTACGTATTCACAACCTGTTAGACTGGGAAGTTTTCGAGAGAATATTTTTTACCACGAGGTTGTAGTTTCTGATTACCCACTTTTTGAATTTCAACCTTATGAAACGGAGTTAGCAAGTAAAATGGTCGATGTGGTCCGTTTTGAAAAACTGGATATTTTACATGTTCATTATGCAATCCCTCATGCATCAGCTGCTTTTATGGCAAAGCAAATTTTAAAATCTCATGGGATTAACATTCCGTTTGTTACTACGCTCCATGGAACAGATATCACCTTAGTTGGTCGGGACCCATCATTTGAGCCGGTAATTACGTTTTGTATAAATGAATCAGATGCTGTCACTGCTGTTTCTGAAAGTTTAAAAGCAGCAACTTTTGAGCATTTTAAGATAACGAGAAAAATTCATGTTATTTCAAATTTTGTTGTCCCAGAATCTGAAAAATCAGTCTTTTCAGAACACATGCGTCTAAAATATGCTTCAGATGGAGAGCGCATTGTTTGTCATATTTCTAATTTTAGAAAGGTCAAGCGTGTTGATGATGTTGTCCGTGTTTTTGCCCTGCTTAATAAAGCTATTCCTTCAAAGTTGATTCTAGTTGGTGACGGTCCAGAACGCTATTTGTGCGAGCGATTATGCCGCGAATTCAATCTGTGCGACAAGGTTATTTTCTTAGGAAAAGTTAGAGATACAACTCATGTACTTGAAATTGCAGATGTTTTCCTTTTACCATCGGAAACAGAGAGTTTTGGACTTGCTGCTTTAGAAGCAATGGCAGTTGGAGTTCCTGTTATATCTTCAAATACCGGAGGAATTCCAGAAGTAAATATTCATGGATTTTCGGGGTATTTATCAAATGTTGGTGATGTTGAAGATATGGCTAAAAATATGATTCATTTACTTCATCCAGATAATTTACCAACTTTTAAAATCAATGCAAAAGAACGTTCCAAGGAATTTAGTTTGGAGAAAATACTACCTCTTTACGAGGAAATTTATCGTAACTTAGTTACGCGTAACTAAAATAATCTATAATGCCAAGTCAAGAACAGCTGAATGATTGGTTTTACAAAAGAAAAACACACAAACAAAGCTTGTCAGCTGCTTTGCTCTTTCCTGCACTAATTAGCGGAAATCGTGGAGCTTTAAGTTCTGCTATAACTTTAGTAGAAAGTCAGGTTTCAGATGATAGAAAAGAAGCTAATAAATTAATAAAAAGTTGTTCTGCTCTCAATAAGAAAGCCTGGAGAATTGGAATAACAGGTGTTCCAGGGGTTGGGAAAAGTACTTTTATTGAGGCTTTTGGAAAAATAATTTTAGAAAAAGGATTGAAATTGGCAGTTTTGGCAATTGATCCCTCTTCGAATGTTTCTGGCGGAAGTATATTAGGAGATAAAACACGAATGCCTTGGCTCTCACAACAAGCGAATGTATTTATTCGTCCAAGTGCAACGCGAAATAATTTGGGTGGTGTAGCTCTCAATACACGTGAAGCCATTTTACTTTGTGAAGCTGCTGGCTTTGATATTATTTTTATTGAAACAGTTGGTGTTGGTCAATCTGAAACTGTGGTTCATTCAATGGTTGATTTCTTTTTACTTTTAATGTTGTCAGGAGCTGGTGACGAACTTCAAGGAATTAAAAGAGGGATAATGGAAATGGCTGATCTTTTAGTTATAACAAAAGCTGATGGAGATAATTTGCAAAATGCCAAGAATGCTAGAAGTCAATATGCAAATGCACTTCATCTATTTCCAAGTAAACCAAGTACTTGGACTTCTCAAGCACTAATTTCAAGTAGTTTATCAGGAGTCGGTTTACATGAAGTTTTGGAAGCAACTGAAAATTATTTTAATAAAATAGTCCTAAGTGCTTGGCTTGATGAAAATCGAAGATTACAGGAAATTACTCTTTTAAAAGAATGTCTTTCAAACCTTTTAAAGCAAGATTTTTTTGGGAATAATAAATGGAAAAATAAATTCTTAATTGCTGAGCAAAAAGTTGCAAATGGAAAGCTTTCAGCATTTATTGCCGCAGAACAACTTTTTAAAGAATATGACCTGAGAAAAACATAATTACTTTTTTTTTGTTGTATAATAAATTAAATTTTTAACTTTATAACTCAAATAAACTTTATTAAATTATAAACTATGAAATTTTCTACTCTCTCAATTATCCTTTTTTTTAACATTACTTTTTTCTATTCTCAGTGTACAACAACAAATGCAACGTCTTGCGTTTGTGCTGATGGAACGCAAAACTGCTTGCTTTTACCAGATATTACAGCTTCATGGAAAGGAATTTCTGACGGAGGTTGGACAGAGTACCCACAAACGAATGCAGGCACAAGTCAAAATAGTCAAGGTCCAGATAATGGAAGACTTCGTGTTACAGGTTCAACTCCCAATATTGGTCATGGTTCTTTTACTGTTAGAGGTGTAGATCAAAATGGAAAAAGAGCATTCATATGTGGATCTGATACTATTTTTAATGTTTCTGCTACTGGAGATTTTACTTGTCCAAACGGTGATCAAAATCCAAAACAACTTTTACTTCAACGTGTATACAAAAAAGATAGTACCCAAATGAATTATGTTGATACTTGGACTGGAAGCATGGCTTATCATCCTTCTCATGGTCACAATCATGTTAATGATTGGGCAATAATGACTCTCAGAATTCAAACTTCAGATCCAAATCCATTATCTTGGCCAATTGTTGGTGATGGCGCAAAAATAGGTTTTTGTCTTATGGATTATGGTCAATGTGGAACTACTTCAGGAAGCACTTACTATGGTCATTGTAGAGATGAAAATACAGTTTATAATCAAGGAAATATTATGTTGAATGCGAATTTCCCAAATTGGAATTTGGGTGGAGGTAATTATAATTGTTCTGTTACAGAACAGGGAATTTCTTCAGGTTGGACAGATGTTTATAGCAAGTATCTTGAAGGAATGTGGATTAATGTACCTTCTAATACATGCAATGGTGATTATTATATTGTTATGGAGGTTGACGCAAATAATTATTTTCAAGAAGAACGAGAAGACAATAATTTTACTGCAGTTCCAGTAACTTTAACTTTACAAAATCCTGCTAATTCTCCACAGATACCTTTAATTTCTGCGAATGGTTCTAACAACATATGTAGTGGAGGTTCTGTTACCTTAAAAGCTACTGCAGGTTCTGCTTTTCTATGGTCAACTGGAGAAACAACTCAAAATATTACTGTATCTCAAGCTGGAAGCTATTCTTGTACAGTAACAAATTATTGCGGGACATCAACATCACTTCCATTTGCTGTAAACAGTGTAGTTCCAAATGCACCAACTCTAATTGGAGATACTGTTTGTGTTGAAGGTTCAATGACATTGACAGCAAATGGTACAGGATCTATTTCATGGTATGACTCTGAAAACAACTTTCTTGGTACAGGTTCAAGTTTTATAACTCCGGTTTTAAATACTACTACTTCTTTCTTTGCTAATAACACTGATTCATACATGGATTCAACTTTTGCTGAACCTCATACAAATGAAATTGGTGGTGGAGGTTATCGATCTTCAGATCAATACAATATATTTACTGCTCATCAGGATTTCACACTTAAATCAGTTTTGGTATATTCAGATGCTCCAAGAAATATTACTGTCGTTTTGGAGGATAATACTGGGCAAACGATTGATTCTTTAATAGCTTCTGTCCCACTTGGTGAAAGCAGAGTAAATTTAAATTTTCAAGTTTTAGCTGATAGTAATTTGCGTTTAGGTGTTAAGGACATGACAGCTAGTGGATCTACCTCCGGTTTATACCGTAATAATTCTTCTGCAATATTCCCTTATGAATTACCAGAGCTTTTATCAATCACTGGCTCTTCTCAAGGAGCTTCTTATTTTTATTATTTATATGATTGGGAAATCCTTACTGAAAATGGAACATGTACTAGCCCAAGCTTAGAAGTTCTAGCAGTTGTTGAATCATGTGCAGCTCTTGGTGAAGATGTAGCATTTAAAAATTCTATTTCTCTTTTTCCTAATCCTAATAATGGTCAATTCGAAGTAAATTTCAATACTAGAAAAGATGCAGATGTCACAATCGACATTATTGATATTGTGGGAAAAACTATTCAATCTCAGTCTTTAAAGAATCTAAATGGATTTGTAAAAAAAGCGATTGACATTAAAAATTTCTCAAAAGGAATTTATCTAATGAATCTTACTTTTGAAGGAAAAACGTACACTAAACGTTTTATAAAAGATTAATGAATTGTTTTCATAAATGGCTCTCAGTACTTTTATGTTCTGGGAGCTTTTTTATTTATGGGCAGCCTGTAATAACGACTTATTCTAGTTCAAATTCCCCTTTACCCTTTAATACTGTTCGTTGTATTGCAATTCAAAATCAATTTAAATGGTTTGGGACTGATAATGGCCTTGCGAGATTTGATGGGGTAAATTGGTCTGTTTATACAACAGAAAATTCTCCACTTTTGGATGATGATATTCGTGCTGTCTGTGTCGAAAATGATTCAATTGTTTGGATTGGAACAATACAAGGTGGCTTGTTTTCTTTTGATGGATTAAATTGGGAGAATTACAATCCAACTAACTCTGGCTTACCAGATTATTTAGTAAGAGGCATTGCAATTGACACTCAAAATAATATATGGTGTGCTACCTCAGAAGGAATTGCAATGTTTGATCGTGTGAATTGGTATACTTGGAATGTCCTAAGTCATAATTTACTCACAAATAATATTACTTCAATTGCTATTGGTCAGCAAAATGAAAAATTTATAGGAACGATTAATGGCGGTTTAAATTATTTTTCGTCTGACAATCAACTCACTATTCTTAGTATTGTTCAATCTGGTCTTCCGGATAATTCAGCTCTTGGAATAGTTGTAGATGCTACAAATCACCCTTGGTTTGCTACGCCAGCTCAGGGTTTGGTGTATGATCAAGGATTTGGAGGACCATGGCTGCGCTTTAATATGAGTAATTCACCTTTGCCAACAAATGGTATAAATGCAATCGCTATAGATGAAAATCAAAGTATATTTATGGGTACAGATTCATATGGTGTTCTTATTAAAAATGGAGATAATTGGCTGCAATATTCGACACAAAATTCTGATTTACCCGAAAATCATATTCTTTCAATTGCAACTGAATCAACTACAGTAAAATGGTTGGGGACTTATAATAGTGGTGTTGTCCGCTTAGAAGAAGATCAATCAGAATTATTTGAAAACACAAGTAATAGTTATGTTTATCCAACAAGTTTAAAAGCTGGAGATATGATTTTTATTTCAAATCAAGTTCCAGATAAGCAGATTTTTGTTTACAATCAGTTGGGACAAGCAATTAATGGCTTTTACTTAAATGATTCACAAGCAATAAAAACTTCATCTTCCTGTCTTCCAGGAATGTATTATTTAAAAGTCCTTTCAATAAACAAAATCATTCGGTTTATGATCGAATAATGTCACATAGACTGACAAAAAGACACTTTATTTATTGCTGATTAGATCAATTTGTCATTTTTCTCGCATAAAATTGCTGTGGCATATAAATTGAAAATGTCAAACTGTAAAAATTGAAAAATTAATTTAAAAATGGGAAAAATAATAGGAATCGACTTAGGCACAACAAATTCATGTGTTTCAGTTATGGAAGGAAATGAGCCGGTAGTTATATCGAACTCAGAAGGTAAAAGAACTACTCCTTCAGTTGTTGCATTTGTAGAAGGTGGTGAACGAAAAGTTGGAGATCCAGCAAAACGTCAGGCAATTACAAATCCAGAAAAAACAATTTCGTCTATAAAGCGAATGATGGGATCTAGTTTCGATGAATGTAAAAAAGAAATTGGACGAGTTCCTTACACTGTAGTTAAAGGAGATAATAATACTCCTCGAGTTAAAATAGATGATCGTCTTTATTCACCGCAAGAAATTTCTGCGATGATTCTTCAGAAAATGAAGAAGACAGCTGAAGATTATTTAGGTCAAGAAGTAACAGAAGCTGTTGTAACTGTTCCGGCTTATTTTAACGATGCACAACGTCAGGCAACGAAAGAAGCTGGCGAAATAGCTGGCTTAACAATTAAAAGAATCATCAATGAGCCAACTGCAGCTGCTTTAGCATATGGTTTAGATAAAAAAGGTATCGATCAAAAAATAGTTGTTTTTGACTTTGGTGGTGGAACACATGATGTTTCTATCTTAGAATTAGGAGATGGTGTTTTCGAAGTTCTTTCTACTGATGGTGATACACATTTAGGTGGAGATGATGTAGATGATGCGATTATTCAATGGCTAGCAGATGAATTTAAGTCAGATGAGGGTGTAGATTTACGTCAAGATCCAATGTCATTACAACGTTTAAAAGAAGCTGCTGAGAAAGCTAAAATCGAATTGTCATCAACAACATCTACAGAAATCAATTTGCCATATATCATGCCGGTAAATGGAATTCCAAAGCACTTAGTACGCACTTTACAGCGTTCTAAATTTGAGCAATTAATTTCAGAAATAGTTGAACGTACAATTAAGCCATGTCGTAAAGCATTAAAGAATGCAGGATTAACGCCAAAAGACATCAACGAAGTAATTTTAGTTGGTGGATCAACACGAATTCCAATTATACAAGATGCTGTTGAACGCTTTTTTGGAAAAGCACCTTCTAAGGGTGTAAATCCCGATGAAGTTGTTGCTGTTGGTGCTGCAATTCAAGGTGGGGTTTTATCTGGTGATGTTAAAGATGTATTGTTATTAGATGTTATTCCTTTATCACTAGGTATTGAAACAATGGGTGGAGTTTTAACAAAGCTTATTGATGCAAATACAACAATTCCTACGAAGAAGTCCGAAACGTTTTCAACGGCTTCGGATAATCAACCAAGTGTAGACATTCATGTTTTACAGGGAGAACGACCGATGGCAAATGATAACAAAACTTTAGGTCGCTTTCAATTAACAGATATTCCACCAGCACAAAGAGGAGTACCTCAAATTGAAGTAACATTTGATATTGATGCGAATGGAATAATGAATATATCTGCTAAAGATAAAGGAACAGGAAAAGAGCAATCAATTAAGATTGAAGCTTCTTCTGGACTATCTGA
>CAMDDR010000052.1:0-14003 GCA_945892995.1 Chitinophaga pinensis
TCAATAGTCGCAGTTATTTCTTTTGGATTGACCTTTGCGCAAAAAACAATAAAAGTAATTGACTTGGCTACCTACAAGCCTGTCGCAAATGTGCTTGTCTCAAAAAGTGATAAATCGGCTGAGTTTGGAAAAACAAATGAAAAAGGTGAGATTCAATTAAATTTTAAGGAACTCAATTTTTTGTTTTCGCATCCAGATTATCTTTCAATTGTTTATTCAGTTGAAGAAATTGAAAGTTCAAAATACAAGATTTTCATGAATCAAAATGTCAACTCTTTCGAAGAGGTTGTTGTTTCTGCTAGTAAATTCGAAGAAAAGAAAAATGATGTATCCCAAAAAATCCAAGTGCTTCGGGCTTCTGAGATCGCCGCTCAAAACCAAAGTTCAATGGCTGATGTTCTCGCAAATTCAGGCAATGTAATGGTGCAAAAAAGTCAATTGGGTGGCGGGAGTCCAATTATTCGAGGTTTTGAAACAAACAAAGTTCTTATGGTTATCGATGGTATCCGCATGAACAATGCAATTTACCGCGGTGGTCACTTACAGAACATTGTAACGTTAGACAATGCAATTATGGATCGTGTTGAGGTAGTTTTTGGAGCAGGTTCTGTTGTCTATGGTTCTGATGCGCTAGGTGGTGTAATGAATTTTACTACTAAAAGTCCAGTATTTAGCACCACTGATACTTTATTGGTAAAAGCAGCAGCATTTACACGCTATTTTTCTGCAGCGAACGGTTTCTCTGGACATGCAGATATTTCTATTGCTAATAAGCGCTTTGGTTCCTTAAGTTCTTTTACGTTTTCTAAATATGGTGATCTTCGCCAGGGAGCAAACAGAAGACCTTTTGTAGGAAATTTTGGCGCTAGACCTTGGTATGCAGCAACATTTAATGGAGTCGATTCTATGGTTATGAATGCAGACACCAATGTCCAGGTTGGTTCAGGATACACGCAATATGATATTTTACAGAAATTTTCGTTTAAGCAAAATGAGGCTATTACGCATAAATTGAATTTTCAATTGTCTAACTCTGGTAATATTCCTCGTTATGATCGTCTTACCCTAGAAAGTGCTTCTAAACCCAAATTTGCTGTTTGGAATTACGGTCCACAGAAAAGATTTTTAGCTGCTTACACGCTAGATTTTAAGAAGAAAAATACCTTTTTTGATCAAGCTCGCGTAATTTTAGCGTATCAAGCAATTGAAGAAAGTCGAATTGTTAGAAAGTTTAATGATTCTTGGGAAACCAATAACATTGAAAAGCTTGATATTTTTACCATAAACGCTGATTTCTTTCAGAAGATAAAAAAGCATGAATTAAGATATGGAACAGAAGCGTTTTTGAATCTTGTTAATTCCTCTGCATTTGCTAAAAATGTTGCGACAAATACAATTCGCGATACATCAACAAGATATCCTGATGCAGGCTCTTCTATGAGGTCTGCTTCGATTTATGCTACTCATACTTGGGAAATTTCCGATAAATTTATTCTCAATGATGGACTTCGTTTCTCTTATGTTGGCTTGAATGCAAATTTTATGGATAAAACGTATTTCCCATTTCCATTTAACAGCATCAAACAAAATAATAGTGCCTTTAATGGAAACCTAGGATTTGTTTATCTTCCGTCAAAAACCTGGAGAATTACAGCTAATCTTTCTACCGGATTTAGAGCACCGAATGTAGATGATTTAAGTAAGGTATTTGAATCAGTTCCTGGAAGTGTTGTTGTTCCTAATCCTAATTTAAAAGTTGAATATACCGTGAATAGTGAGTTAGGAATAACAGAAGAAATTCTTCCTGGACTAAGAGCAAGTATTAATTTTTATTACACCAACTTGTCAAATGCCTTGATTACGCAAAACAGTCAATTTCAAGGTGCTGATTCAATTCAATATGGTGGTGAGTTAAGTCAAGTTATGTCGACTGTAAATGCAGGAAAAGCTTACATCTATGGTATTGAAGGAGCGCTTGCTGGACAAATAAATAAATACATTTCTATTTTAGGAACCGTAAATTACACGAAAGGTAGAATTGTAACAGACACAGTTCCTTATCCCATAGATCATATTCCTCCAGTTTTCGGAAAGTTTAGTGTGATTTCTTCTATTAATAAATTAAGAACTGAGTTTTTTATCAATTATGCTGCTTGGAAGCGTGTTAAAGATTACAACATGATCGGCGAGGATAACTTTAGCTATGCTACTTCAGAAGGAATGCCATCTTGGTATACTTTTAATGCTCGGGTTTCCTATTCCATAACAAAGGATATTAGTTTTCAGCTTGCTTGTGAAAATATCTTAGATCAAAATTACCGTCAGTTTGCATCAAACATATCTGCTCCAGGAAGGAATTTTATTCTAACACTTCGCGGTACTTTTTAAAATTTGTCTTAAGTACCTAAAAGATGCTTAAAACTCACTTTTTATTTTATAAATGGAATTGTAAGCGGATAATTAAATATTTCTTTATTATTTGCTTTAACAGCACCAATTATCGCAAAAATTACAGCAACTAAACCTAAAGCAATTAAAGCAAAGATTCCAACAATTAGAAGAATCAGTATTGCGCTAATTGAAATATAAATATAGAATGAAATCATCCAATTAAGAATATTTTTTCCGTGTTGATCAATAATTGAAGATTTATCTTTGTTTGTTGCCCACATGATTATTGGTAATGCAATTCCGCCAAATGGAACGATTATGCCAGCAAATTGAGAGAGGTGCATCAGCATGCAATAGGAAGATAATTCCATGTTCCAAGGGCGAAAATCAGGGTCATTTTCTAACATATCTGAAAGTTTCATATTCATATTTTAAATATAAAATTAATAATTAAAGTACTTATTATTTATATTTTCACTAATTTCATAAAAATAAATCTATGGAATTTCTCAAAACTAATTTTAAAAGTTTAATCATTACTTTTTCAGTCATCATTACAGGTTACATTTTAGGCAATTCATACCTGTCAAAAGGGAAAGCTGATCCAACAATTAGTGTCACTGGATTAGGGGAAACAACATTTGATTCTGATCTAATTGTTTGGCGCGCAAATTTTTCTCGTAAGAATATCACTTTGAAGGAAGCTTATGCTGAATTAAATGCGGATTTGAAAAAAGTGAAAGCCTACTTAAGTAAAAAGGGTATTGACTCTAAGGATATTATTTTTGAGGCTGCTGCTATTCAAAAAGAGTTTTCCTACGAATACGATGAAAATGGAAACGTTAGGAGTTCGTATTTTAGTGGTTATGTGCTAACTCAAAGTATGAAAGTTCAATCAAAAAATGTAGATATTATTGAAAAAACATCGCGTGAAGTTTCTGAGTTAATTGATGCTGGAATTGAGTTGAATTCAAATGCACCAGAGTATTACTACACCAAATTAGCAGCTTTAAAATTATCAATGATTGAGCAAGCAACAAAAGATGCTTATAATCGCGCAATTAAAATAGCAGAAAACGGAGGAGGAAGTCTTGGAGATATGAAAAGTGCTGATATGGGAGTATTTCAAATTACAGCTGAAAACTCTTCGGAAGATTTTGAGTGGGGTGGTAGTTTTAATACTTCATCAAAACGGAAAACCGCGAATATCACGATGCGATTAAAGTATGAAATTGACTAAACTAATCAAAAAGTTTAGCGTCTAAATTCAACCATTCTAAAGTGGAATGACAAAAAATATCTTCTATTGCCTCGTTACTGAGCCCACTTTCAGAAATAAATTTCCCAATTTCTAAATCTCCCAAGGGGAATGGAAAATCGGAACCTAAGCATACTCTTTTAGATCCTTGAAGTGCTAGGATATATTTTAATGCTTCAATATCGTGGGTAATGCAATCCACCCAAAATTTACCTATATAATCTCTAGGATTTATTAGATTATCTACAGCAACTAAGTCAGGCCTAGTATTAAATCCGTGTTCAATTCTTCCGATTGTCGGTAGAAAAGAACCTCCAGCATGTGAAAAGCAAATTCGAAGATTTGGTAAGCGATCTAAAACTCCACCAAATATCATTGAGCAAGCGGCACGTGAGGTTTCTGCCGGCATTCCGACTAACCAGGGCAACCAATATTTTTCCATGCTTCCAAAACCCATCATTTGCCAAGGGTGAATTAAAACGGCCATTCCTAATCGTTCGCAGGCTTCAAAAATCGGAAAGAATTTTTCCTCGCTCAAGTTTTCATCGTTGATGTTTGAACCAATTTGTATTCCTACAAGTCCAATTGATTTAGCACGTTCTAATTCTTTAATTGCTCTTTCTGAATCTTGCATTGGGATAGTAGCCAATCCGATGTAATTTTTTGGGTAGTGTTGAATTAATGCTGCAATGTGATCATTCAAAAATTCAGATAATTCAAGGCAATCTTTTGGTTTTGCCCAATAGGAAAATAAAACTGGGATTGTACATACAACTTGAACTTGTGTATTGAATTTTTTATATTCTGTAATTCGTTGTTTCTCGTTCCAAGAATTTTCCTCTATGCGTCTAAAGAAGTTTCCTCCCTGCATCATATCAGCAGTTCTATCTGAATTATGTATCAAATGAATAAAGTCGCCATAGCCAAATTTTTCTGTCCAATTGGGTAATTTTTTTGGAATAATATGGGTATGCATGTCAATTTTCAACATAAATATTTAGTTTGGATTAAATGATGCACCGGTTGATTAATGAAACCATAGCCATAGTTACTATGAATAATTGCGTTGCTGTGTCTTGCGACATATCTGTTCCATCTTCATCTTCAGTGGAAACTTCCATTGCCATAAATTGTGCAAGTTCAGGTTGATCGCAAAAAGATTCGAGTATTTCTTCATTTTCTTCCTCAAAATACTGATCCAACATATCGAAATAAGTTTCTTCAAGCTCATCAATATCAGCTTCTGTTACTTCTCGAAAAGTTATTCCTTCTTGCGCAAAACATTCATTTATAAGGCAGAAATAGTAAATAATTAATCCTTCTAATTCTTCGTTCTCATATTCTGTTGCTGCTGAAGCCACATAATCTAATAATATTTGCTGTGCTAGGGCATACTTTTCAGACAAGGATTCTAATTGGTCGTCATCCAAATTATCTACAATATCAATTGCTTTTTCGATTGAGGCTAGTGTAACAAGTTTTCCCATAATTTTCTATTTTAAACTAATCAAAAATAAGCATCTTATTTGGTTTTGAGTTGTTAATGAATGAAAATGACTAGAAGTATAGTGTTTATTTACTAAATTTACTCGCTTTTCAGATGCTCAAGAGCTAAAAAATAGTTTTTCTGAAAAGAAGATTTTAATTGATTTAAAAGAATAAAGTATGACAATAATAGACGTTAGAACTACCCAAGAATTTGTTAGTGGAAATGTTGATGGTTCATTAAATATCCCACTTCAAGAGTTGATGAATCATATTGAAGAAATAAAAACACTGCCAGAGCCAATTATTTTTTGTTGTGCAAGCGGTATCCGCAGTGAGCAAGCTGCAAATTATTTTAAATCTCTTGGTGTAAAATGTGAAAATGCGGGTTCCTGGAGGGATGTAAACCCATGATTTTTTAATTTTTTTTAGGGACTTTTGAGTGTAAAGTGCTCTTTTTCTTGCTGATTTCGTTTCATAATTAATCCACTTTGAAAAAAATCAATGGAAACGTGAAAAGTTTTCATTTCACATAACTTTCTCCATTCGTTAAAGACAAGCGGGTTATTTCGAATCCCATAAACAATCAAAATTGTGTCATTTCCAAAATACGGAATAAGTCTTGAAACTTTTTCAAACAGATTTGTTGGCTCTGAGATAAATATAATTTCAAACTCATTAGTATTAGATAAATTATTAAACTCTTCTGTATTTAATTGAACCTTTAAATCCTTAAAATTTTCTTGAAAAAAGTTTTCCCAAGATGTGATTTCTTTGTTTTCATCAATTAAAATATGCTGGGGTTTAAAATACCTTAGTAGCTTAAAAACAAATTTTTGAAAATCTATATTTTTTGAATCATTCGGGTGAAACTCAGCTTTAATAATACTAGTCCTTATTCCATTTTCTATTAAATCGTATATAAAAGGAGAATGAATTCCATGTCTCCCACTAGCTTTCCACTTATATTTAATAAATTCAACCAATCTATTCACACTACAAAGAAACAATTTCCGTTAGTAAAATATATGAAATTAAATGAAGATTTTAAAATTGAGGATCAGAGAAGACGTATTATTTCTTCTAAGCCATTTTTAGAGCTTGTCGCACCCTGTAAGATTAATGAAGGGGTTTCTCGTTTTTTACCAGACGAGATGGCGGAATTTTCCACTCTTTTTAATTCAGCTAAAAAATCAACTTGTTTCTTTATACCCGCATCTGGTTCTGGATCAAGAATGTTTGATTTTTTATATGAGTATTTAGAAAACCCAAACGATAAAAATTTTGAGCAATCTTTGTTTTTATTTAATAATATAGTTTCATTTGCTTTTTTTGATGAGTTATCATCCGAGATAAAAGAAAAAATTAAAAATTTAGATATTTCGATTAAGGATTTCATTCATTATATTTTAGAAGAAACAGGAAAAAATTATGGTGATTTACCAAAAGCTCTCTTTCCTTTTCACCGTTTTAAAGACAAAAATCTGAATCCATTCCAAGAACATATATTACAGGGAAAATTAATTTCTGCGGAAATAAGCTATCATTTTTCAATTCAAAAGAAATTCGAGAATTTTCTTAAGTCTTTTATTGTGGAGATAGAAACGAAATCTAAAAGTTCGGTTTCTATAAATTTCTCTGAGCAAAATCCAAATACGGATTCGTATGTTTTTTCTAGTAATGGAGATTTAGTATTCGATTCTTCAAATAAACCTTTGATGCGACCTGGTGGTCATGGTTCTTTGTTGGAAAATCTTCAAACTCTTTCTTCGGATTTGATTTTCGTTAAAAATATTGATAATGTTCAGCACTTCACAAAATGTAAAAATTCGAATGAGGTTTGGTCTTTCTTGGCAGGTCTTTCAATTGAAATAAAGTCGGAGATTCACAAGTTGACTTCAAATCCAAGCATGGCTTCTCTTTCTTTGTTTAATTCTCATTTTAACTTGTATACAGAATCAGAAATAAATGCTATTTCATCCGTGGAGTCCATTCTATTGTTGCTTAAACGTCCCCTAAGAATCTGTGGAATGGTTAGAAATGAAGGTCAAAATGGAGGAGGTCCTTTCTTTGTCTCAAAGAATGGCATAATTCAAAAGCAAATTATAGAAAAAGGACAAGTAAATTTAGCAGGTGACCATGCGGCTATTTTTTTTGAAAGTACCCATTTTAATCCTGTTATGATGGTTTTAGACATCAAAAATGAACAGGGTGAAATCTATGATTTATTTACATTTAATGATGATGAGCAGTTCTTGAAAGTGGAGAAAAATCATGCTGGAAAAGATGTTGTTTTTATAGAATTGCCAGGGCTTTGGAATGGTGGAATGGCAAATTGGAATACTTTATTTGTTGAGATTGGAAATGAAGTTTTTAGCCCCGTAAAAACAGTATTGGATTTAATTAATCCTAGTCACTTATCAATGGACTAGATTTTAAAGTCAGGATTCCCAATTTTATTTTAATCTTGACCTAGGAATTCGTAGTATTAATATTCGTGTTTTCAGTTAAGCTTCACTCTTTCTTTGTAAATTTGAAAAAATATTCCAAAAATGAATGTCCCTGTTTCGATTTACACAGAAATGACGCCAAATCCTTCAACAATGAAGTTTGTGGCAAACAAATACCTCTTAATTTCTGGAGATTCTGCAGAGTTTACCTCGCGAAAGGAAGCCAAAGGATTTTCTCCGCTTGCAGAAGCACTTTTTGATTTTCCCTTTGTGAAAAATGTGTTCATTGCAGCTAATTTCATCACGATTACTAAAACTGATAATGTTCCTTGGGATTTTATCACAATGGAATTAAGAGAATTTATAAAAGAATGGATTTCAAATTCCAAAGATGTTTTAATTCAAATACCTACTCCAAAAGTACAGGTTGCTGAAGGTTCTGATGAAAGTCCTGTTGAATTCAATGCAAGTGATTTTGACGACCCAATAAAAGCTCTTTTAGATCAGTATGTTCGTCCAGCTGTTGAAAATGATGGTGGTGCGATAGATTTCCTAGGTTTTCAAGATGGAAAAGTGACTGTTCTTCTTAAAGGTTCCTGTGCCGGTTGTCCTTCATCAACTGCAACTTTAAAGGGGGGAATTGAAAATTTATTGAAGCAACATTTGCCCGAGGTTTTGGAGGTTGTTGCTATAAATGGCTAATTTTTGTAATTCTTTTTCTAAAAGTTTAATGATATTTTTATTTTTATGATAAATCTCTAGTTTTAGTCAATAAATTTTGAGTACATTTATATTAAACAAGTTCCTATCGAATTTTGTTATTACATCAATGGAAGAGTTCATTACAATTAATTCTAAAGAAAGTCAAAATATTGATTTAAAAGCTTCGCTTAGAAAGTATTTTGGTTTCGATACTTTCAAAGGTGAGCAGAAAATAATTATTGATAACGTTTTAAGTGGCAGAAACAGTTTTGTCATCATGCCAACAGGTGCTGGCAAGTCGATGTGTTATCAATTACCAGCATTGTTATTACAGGGAACAGCCATTATCGTCTCTCCTTTAATTGCCTTAATGAAAAATCAAGTCGATGCTATCCGAAATGTTAGTGATGAAGAGAGTATCGCGCATTTTATGAATTCATCGCTATCAAAAGCAGAACTCCGTCAAGTTCGAAACGATATAACATCTGGTAAAACAAAAATGCTATATGTTGCTCCTGAATCATTAACTAAGAAAGAAAATATTGAATTTTTAACCTCTGTCAACATTTCTTTTTTTGCGATAGATGAAGCGCATTGTATTTCGGAGTGGGGTCATGATTTTCGACCAGAATACAGAAGATTAAGAGAGATTTTTGAAAAAATATCAAATGTTCCAATTATTGCTTTGACAGCAACGGCTACGCCAAAAGTTCAATATGATATTCAGAAGAACTTGAACATGTTGGATGCGGATGTATTTAAATCTTCCTTCAACCGTGATAATTTATTCTATGAAATACGACCTAAGCGAGAAGTTGAGAAAGAAATAATAAAATTCATACGCAAGCACAAAGGTAAAAGTGGAATTATTTATTGTCTTAGTAGAAAGAAAGTAGAGGAAATCGCTGAATTACTGCAGGTGAATGGAATAAATGCCTTGCCTTATCATGCTGGTTTAGATGCTCATACACGTGGGAAACATCAAGATATGTTTCTTATGGAAGATATCGAGGTGATTGTTGCAACGATTGCCTTTGGTATGGGAATTGACAAGCCAGATGTACGTTTTGTAATTCACCATGATATTCCAAAATCATTAGAAAGTTATTACCAAGAAACTGGTCGTGCAGGAAGAGACGGCGGAGAAGGGGAGTGCTTGGCTTTTTATAGCTATAAAGACATTGAGAAACTAGAAAAATTCCTTCAAGGAAAACTCGCTGCAGAGCAGGAAATTGGCAGGCAGCTCTTGAATGAAATTGTTTCATATTCTGAAACATCAGTATGTAGGAGAAAATTCATCTTGCATTATTTTGGCGAATATTTCGATGAGGAAGGCTGTAACAAAAATTGTGATAATTGTAAAAATCCTCGAGAACGGACAGAGGGACAGACTTTTGTATTAATGCTTTTAAATGCTATTTCTTTACTCGAAGAGACACAGAAAGCAAAACATTATTGTGCTTTTTTATCCGGCCATGTTACAGCAGACATTAAACAATACAAGCACGATTTATTTCCAAGTTTTGGAGTTGGGAAAGAGAAAGATGAGCATTTTTGGAATGCCGTAATTAGACAAGTTTGTGTTGGGGGCCTTGCAAGCAAGGAAATCGATACATTTGGCACGCTGAAATTGACAGACCAAGGAAAAGAATTCATTAAAAATCCAAAATCCTTTCAATTAATAAAGCAGCATGATTTTTCAAATACTGATGACGATGATTCAGTTATTGAAATGGGAGGGAAGGGTGGAGCCTTTGATGAAACTTTATATTCTTTGCTAATTGATATGCGTAAATCTCTGTCAAAGGAGAAGGGAATTCCCCCATTTGTTATCTTTCAAGAGCCTTCACTAAAAGATATGTGTTTTCAGTATCCAATTACAGTCGAGGAGTTGACAAATATACAAGGTGTTGGTACAGGAAAAGCCCAGCGTTATGGTGAACCTTTTGTTGCCTTAATTGCCAATTATGTTGAAGACAATGAAATTGAACGTCCACAAGACATGGTTGTAAAAACGCTTGTTAACAAGTCAGTTCTTAAGGTACAATTAATTCAAAATATTGACCGTAAACTTCCATTGGAGGATATTGCAGATTCTCAAGGAAAAAGTTTTGGTGAATTGTTAGACGAAATTGAGTCAATTGTTAATTCTGGAACTCGTGTAAATATAAATTATTACATTAATACTTTATTGGAGAGTACTGATCAAAACGAAGTCTTTGAGTATTTCACGGAGTCGGAAACAGATGATATAGAGGCGGCTTACAAAGAATTTGACGGTGTTTACACAGAAGAGGAATTACGTCTGATACGTATTCGTTTTATGAGTGAACTTGCTAACTAATTCACTTCCTTTAGTAGTTCTTCAATTGAATTTCTAGAAACTGCATGGTATTGATTTTTTGAATTCTCAAAAATGTGCTTTGCTAATTTAGGATTTACTTTATTCATTGCTTTATAGATTGGAACTAAGTATTTCCTTCTTCCTACTTTTTTGAGAAATCGTTCTATGTCACTATTAATCTCGGTATAGTTATTTTCTAAAGCCAAGGTAAACCATTCAGTCATAATTTCAGAATTCCCACAATTTTTAAATCCAAGGTTAATATCAATTATTTTAAGTTGTTCTTTTGAAATACTTTTAGGAAGCGTCCGAATAAATGTCTGCCATTCTTGTACAATATGATCTTCTCTTTTTAAGCGTTCTATCAGTTTCTTTTTACGCATTTTTCCCTTAATTCGAATTTTTTTATAACTTACTTTAGTTTTAAATATAGCTTTACCTTGAGTAAAATCATTTGCTAAGACTTTCATCTTTTCCAAGCTAGTAGAATGTATTTGAAGACAGTTTTTTGGCAATCCTTCCTTGTAAATCCAGTCTAAATGATTGAATTTAACTTCTTCATTCGACAAAAGATTTTTATCTAAATAACGAATAAAATCCTCAGAATTTATTGTTTTAAATGCATGTTTTTCAAAATAGGATTGAATAAAAATATCAAATTTTTTGCGTCCAACTTTTTGCTCTAATGTTTTTAGAAAGAAGGCACCTTTTACATAGGCAATATCTGTCATTCCATCATCTGGATTTCGATTTTTTAAATCTAGAAACAAGCGACTGTCTTCAGGATATTTAGAATTGGCTATTGTTTTTAATTCATCTTGTAATTCATAGTATTCAACCGCAGCAAGAATATCGGAGACGTCTTTACCATAAAGTTCTTCCATGATTCTTTGTTCAAAATATACCGTAAAACCCTCGTTTAACCAAAAGTCATTCCAGGTCCGATTAGTAACTAAATTTCCAGACCACGAATGTGCTAATTCATGCGCTACAACAGATGTTAAACTTCTATCTCCTGTTATAATTGTTGGATTAACAAAGGTTAACATCGGATTTTCCATTCCTCCGAAAGGAAAAGAGTAGGGAAGAACTAGTAAATCGTATTGATCCCATTGGTATTTACCGTATATTTTTTCTGCTGCTTGCATCATTTTTGGCAAATCTTGAAACTCATACAAGCAGGCCTTTGCTAATTCTGGTTCGCAATAAAAACCTGTATTTGGACCTAAGGATTGATAACTTAAATCACCAACTGCTAGCGCAATTAAATAAGATGGAATTGGTTTTTTCATTTCAAAGAAATAATTTCCATCTCTGCTTTTCTCTTTTTTATTTTTAGCACTCATAACTGCCATTAAGTCTTTTGGTACAGTTACTTTTGCTGAATACGTTATTCTGTTTGAAGGAGAATCTTGAATGGGAATCCATGTTCTAGTTAGTATTGCCTGCCCTTGAGTATATAAAAATGGCTTTGTTTTGGAGGATGTTAAATTTGAATCTAGCCAATCAAGTGCAGCAGAATTTTCTGTAGTTTGATAATAGATGTTAATCTGTTGTGTCTTATTTTTAGTTGTCACGAGTAAAGGTTGCCCTAAAATGGAATTTTTATCCATATTTCCAATAACGAAATCTGTTTCTTTTTCGTGGTTTTTAGTTCCCAGCGTGACCTTTTGAATTAACAAGCCATTGATATCAAAGATTGCAGTATCTGAATTGTTATTGTTCATCGTATGCCTAGCAACACCATAAATTGTTTTGTTTTGAAAATTAACTTCAAGTTCTAAGTCGAGGTGTGTTGTATGAATTTCTCGAAGATTTGAATAACTATGATCATCAAATGTTGAGTCAGCTAGTTTTTCTGTACTTGTTTCTGTGGCGCTAGGCTTTTGATCACAAGACATTAATAGCCCAACAAGAAAAATTAAGCAGTAGAAATTTTTCATTTCAGATTTAATTTTAAAATCCCAAATTTCTCTTTAAATCCTTGAATTGCATAGAGCAATAATTCATGATTAACGAGATCAAGTTTAAAGGCTTTAGGAATAATTAGTGCATTTAATTCCTTTTTATCTAGAAGGATTTTTCTGGAATGCACTCCATCTATTTTATTGATCTGACAAATTGCTGAGGTATTTCTCTGCCTTGAAAAATTAGTATTCTGGGGATTTGAATTTTCTCTTGTATAGCTGCCAAATTCATCATAATTAGTAGTATTATCATTGAAAATAAAGCAAAAAGATGAATCTGTATAAAAAGAACTATAGGAACTGTAAGCCCCTAGATCGTTTATAGAAACCTGCGACTTTTTAATACGTTTTTCCCAATTTAGAATGCTTTTTTCATTTATTTTAAATGCAATTATATCGTCATAATAATAGTAATTCACCGAAGATGAAGCCCCAGTTCGAGAATCTTGACTTACTCTCCGATACATGTAATATTGTTCTATTGAACCGAGAATTGAGCCATCATTTAAGGTAAAAATATCTCTAAGTTTATAGGTGTAAATATCAGGATTGTATGAGTTAATCATTCTTCCTGTATTTTGTCTGTTAATTTGATCGTTATCCGTCCATCTATCATTTGCCGATACGCTCGTTAGAGGAATAAACGCCGAGGAACTTAGACTGTCTTTTTGAGCATCAATAAGAAGTGAAAATACTCCAAGAGATTTGTTGAAATTCCCTTTTGCATAAATTCCAATAAGGCTATAGGAAGAGCTATCATTTGAGCCAAGTTGCATATCATCAATTCTCAAACCCTCTAATTCTAGGGAAAATTCTTTCAGGACATTATTTTTTAATTTATATACATGTAATGCTTTAAAATTCTGATTGTTATTTGCAAATAAACGATCGACTGGTTTAATATATTCCGACAAGCTTATCAAACATTCTCCATTGTTTGTTAGATGATAATTTGATATATTTGTAAGGTTACCATCGAAAGGAAGTATATATTCTCCAGTTTGAACTTCGATAAAATTCACATCAAATATTTTGTAGCCATATGCATCGCTATTAGAAAATTTTCCTGGGATTTGCCAAAAAATAGAAATAAACTTATTGTTGGCAGAGGTAATAATTTGAAAATTTGGTTGCGCATTAAATTTTTTATTCTCGTAATCTGCCATTAAGATTGGCTCATCTTCTGGGTCTAAGTACTCATTGTATTTTTGAAGAAAAATCATCATCCTAGAATTAGCAAAATCTGAGAGAAAAACACAGGTTTTATTTCCAAAAAAGAAACTTGTTTCAAATGTACCAATTCCAGATTGCGTCTTTAGTTTTACTTTTTTTTCTTCAAGAAAGGTTAAATTCTCGTAGTTATTAAATTTATAAGACCCAAAAGTATTTCCTCCTGACCAACGTAG
>CAMDDR010000053.1:0-13959 GCA_945892995.1 Chitinophaga pinensis
TGAAAAACTTTAAATTAAATCATGCTTATTCTTCAACAGTAACAGTTAGTGGTATGCAAACAAATCTAAATGCAACTCAAGATGCAAATGGATTTTTAACTGCCCTTGATTTAAATAATAATTTTATTTCAGGTACACAAATTCAGAATGTTAGAATCTCAGAAAAATTTGGACCATTAGTTGGATTTCTTGCAACTTGGACTATTTTAGGAAAAAGTTTAACAACAAATTTTGAATATCGAAAAGAAAGGACAACAACGCTATCGTTGAATAATAATCAAGTTACTGAAGTTCTAGGAAAAGATGTTGTAATTGGTACAGTATTGACATTTCCTAAATTAAAATTACCCTTTGAAGGTATTAAGAAAAGTGACTTAATCATAAATATTAATTTTTCGTTTAGAGATAATATAATTGTAGTGAGAAAAATTATTGAAAATACAAATCAGGCAACACAAGGTCAAAAAGTAATAAGCTTTAAGTTTGATGCAAACTACAAGTTAACCGACCATTTGAACGCAATTTTTTATTACGAGCAGCAATTAAATACTCCCAAAGTGCAAACAAGTTTTCCAACTGGAAATCTTAAAACAGGTATTACAATTCGCTATGATCTCAACGGTTTGAAATAATGCAAATAAGAGCAGCAAAACCTGGAGATGAACAGGCTATTTTTTCCTTAATAAAAGAACTAGCCCTTTATGAAAAAGCCCCAGAACAAGTTAGTAATTCTGCAGGGCAACTTAGTCAAGACTTATTTGAATCTTTTATTTGTGAAGCTATTGTTGCTGAGGAAAATACAGAGATAGCAGGATTTGCACTCTTTTATACTGCTTATTCTACCTGGAAAGGAAAGATACTCTACCTTGAGGATTTTTATGTTAAAGAAAATCATCGTAATAAAGGTATCGGCAACATGCTTTTCGAAAAAGTTGTAGAAATTGCAAAAGATAAAAAAGTAAAAAGAATGGATTGGCAAGTTCTAGAATGGAATGCCTTAGCCTTGGGGTTTTATGAAAAAAAAGAAGCTGAACTAAGCTCTGAATGGGTAAATGGCAGACTCTATTTTGATTAATCAAACTAAATAATCACCTCTTAAATTTTACAAAAAAAACGACTGTTTTTTATTCATTAACTATATATATATGTTCAAATATTCGACAGAACATAAAAAATATTCGCGTAGAATCAAAAAACGTTCATCTTCAATAACTTAGATAAAAAGATTACATACATTTAATCTACTAAAAAGTATATAACAGAATTCTTCTTATGTAAATTATGTTGACAGCTGTTTGGAGAGGCAGTTTTATTTCTAGTTTGATAATTTTAATTATTTAAGTCAACGGTATAATTTTCATAAGAAGACTCTGTTCCCTTACTTAAAATGCAGCACCTAGACTTAATAGTCTATTTTTATAAAAAAACTTCTGTTCACCACAGAAGTTTTTTTCATTTAAATCACAACCATTTTCTCAACAAAGTATTCAGCTTCATTCAGATAGTTTGTATACTGTAAGTGAATAAAATAAACACCTGATTTATAAGGCAGGTTAAAGTAATAGCTTGAGCTATTTTCAACTTCTATTTCCTCAAGTAGCTTTCCATTCGCATCAAAAAGTTGAAAGGAAAAACTATTTATACTACTTGGAATATTAATAAAGACTGATTCAGCTTGATAACAAGGATTAGGTGCAAGAGTGAAACCTAAAGATGGTGGTGATTTAAGAAATCTTGTACGATCAAAATCAAATAAAAACAAGCCATTTTTCCTATCTGAAACAATAATTCGCTCACTAGAATATAAAGCATAAATACCCCAAGCTCCCCACATAGAAAATGTCTCCCCTAAAATATCAGAATAAGTATCGAATGCAGCAATTTCAGTAGGAACAGCTGTTCTTAGGTCAAAAATTCGCAAACCGTCATTGTAATAAGCTACAAAAGCAAAATCATTTGTGATTTGAATATTGTGAGGTGTTTTAGGGAAACTCTTAGAACTTGATTCAATTAGATTTTCAATTGTTAAAGAATAATCTTGATTTAAGCTGCATTTTTTGATGCGTAAACCTGCATTTTCATCTGCGAAAACATAGGTCGAATTATCAGGACTCAGCCAACCTTGATGATTATAACCTTGATCAGGATAGACTTCAAGAGTACTAAGTAATTGTGGCTGGTTCACCTGTGAAAAATCATAAATGCGAAGACCTTCATAGCCACAGTTTAAAATTGCTAAATTTTCACGAACAAAAATATCATGAACCTCATCGATATCAGAAGGGCCAGACCAAAGAAGTAAAGGATTAACTGGGTCTGCTAGTGAAAAAACACGCAAGGGAATTAATGATTGATCTACTCCATTAACAATTGGCTTTACAGAACATAAATAAAGCAGTGCATTTGTCGTATCAATAAAAAGATTGTGTGTTTTTCCAAACAAATTGTTTTGTAAGTCATTTACTAAATGAACAGAATCAGGCAAATAAGACAAGTCTATTATTTGCAAACTACTTAATCCTTCATCACCAACTGCGTAAGCAAATTGACGATACGTTTTATACTCTCGAGTTATCGCTTGTGAAGAAATATAACGCCCAGGAATGAAATCTATAAAATTTAATTTATTATCAGAACTTAACTCAAAAAAATGAGCGCCTTCGGTTGAACCAAGAATTGCATATTCTTTATTGCTCCTCTCAAAACCCCAACAACTTGAGTAACGAACATTACTTGAATTTGTAAGGAGCGTATCTGATTTCCAAACATCCAAAAGTGAAATATTCTGAATGTACTGACTTTTTGCAAAGAAAGAAAACAAACAAAAAAAGAGAAATAAAGACCTCATCTTCGAAGATATTTATTTTTTTGAATAAACCTATTCTTTTAATAATAGTAAATGAAAAATAGGATTTACAAATTAAATTTTGCCTTTACTTTGTCGACAAAATCTAATTTTTCCCATGTAAATAACTCTACCTCTTTGGAAATCACTGTGCCATCTGGCGACTTGAAATGCTTTGTAACAATTTCATTTTTGCGTCCCATGTGTCCATAAGCTGCCGTTTCTAGATAAATGGGGTTACGTAATTTTAATCGTTGCTCAATAAAGTAGGGGCGCATATCAAATATTTCGCTAATTTTTTCAGCAATTTCTCCATCACTTAAGTCAATTTTTGAAGTTCCATACGTATCAACAAAAAGTCCACAAGGCTTTGCTACACCGATTGCATAGGAAACTTGAACTAAAATTTCATCGCACAAGCCAGCAGCTACAACATTTTTAGCAATATGACGTGTTGCATAAGCACCAGAACGGTCAACTTTTGAGGGATCTTTTCCTGAAAATGCTCCACCACCGTGCGCTCCTTTTCCACCATAAGTATCAACGATTATTTTTCGACCTGTTAATCCTGTATCTCCGTGTGGACCTCCGATAACAAATTTACCAGTAGGATTAATATGATATGTTATTTCGTTATTAAATAGCGCTTGAAGTTCAGGTTTTAATTTTGCTTTAACACGCGGAATGACAATTTCAATCATGTCCTTTTTTATTTTAGCAAGCATTGTTGCTTCTTCATCAAAATCGTCATGTTGGGTTGATACAACAATCGTATCGATGCGTTGAGGAATGTTGGCATCTGAATATTCAATTGTTACTTGCGACTTTGCATCTGGTCGTAAATATGGGATTAAAGATGACTCATTATTACGAATCTCAGATACTTCCTGTAAAATTTTATGCGCCAAATCCAATGCAAGGGGCATGTAATTATCAGTTTCCTTTGTTGCATAACCAAACATCATTCCTTGATCTCCTGCACCTTGATCTTCAGGATTGCTTCTCTCGACTCCTTGATTAATATCCGAAGATTGCTCGTGAATTGCAGAAAAAATACCGCAAGAATTTGCATCAAACATATATTCTGACTTCGTATATCCAATTCTACGAATTGTTTCTCTTGCGATAGCTTGCACATCGAGATATGATTTTGACTTTACTTCACCAGCCAAAACTACCTGGCCAGTTGTAACAAGTGTTTCGCATGCAACTTTTGATGTTGGATCAAAAGCCATAAAATGATCAATTAGTGCGTCAGAAATTTGATCTGCAACTTTATCTGGGTGACCTTCTGAAACAGATTCAGAAGTAAAAAGATATGCCATTGTTATTTTTTTAAGGTATAAAGATACAACTATTCAACTTGTTGTATAATGGTTTATTAGCACTTTTAAAAAAAAGTTTGCTTTCTTTTCACCATTTGTCTTAGAAGCGGGTTAGGCCGATAGCGATCTTCCCCATATTCATCAAATAAGACCTGCAACTGATTTAAGATATTTTCCAATCCTATTTCATCAGCCCATGCTAACAATCCCTTTGGATAATTAACCCCTTTAGTCATTGCTAAATCAATATCTTCTTTCGATGCAACCTGCATAAAAACGGCATCAATTGCCTCATTTATTAACATAAGCAGAATTCGATGAAAGATTTTTAATCCTAAATCATTATTCAAAGTAGGTTCAGGAGAAAGTGCTCCCGAAGAATAATCGTAAAATCCTCTACCAGATTTTCTGCCAAAAAACCCAGCTTCTTTTAGTCTTTTCTGAGTAAATGAGGGTTTAAAACGCGAATCGAAATAAAAAGCACTGAAAACTGATTCTGTAACAGCATAATTTACATCGTTTCCGATATAATCCATTAAAGCAAAAGGTCCCATTTTGAATCCACCAAAATTTGTCATGGCCCAATCTATCGTTGCAAAATCTGCAATTCCCTCATCATAAATCCGCAAAGCCTCACCATAAAATGGGCGTGCAACACGGTTTATAATAAAGCCTGGAGTATCCTTGCAAACGACCGTAATTTTTTTCCAACTTTGAATTAATTCAAGAGCGGAACTTAAAAAATTAGGCGCTGTTTGTACCGAGGGAATTATTTCAACAAGAGGCATTAATGGTGCAGGATTGAAAAAATGAATTCCGATTACGCGACTTGGATTCTTCAGCACAGAGCCAATTGATGCAATAGACAATGAAGAAGTATTACTCGCCAATATACAATCTGAGGATACAATTTCTTCAAGTGCTGCAAAAACCTTGTGCTTAATTGTCAAATCCTCTAAAATAGCTTCTATTATTAGTTGACAAGGAGCAAAAGACTGTAGTTCAGAAGAATATGTTATACGAGATTCTATCGCAGACTTGTCAGAAATAGAAATTTTTTCTTTTTCAATTAACTTTGATAAAATCAAAGAAAGATTAGATTTAGCAAGATCTAATTGTGAATGATTTACATCAACAAGAATAACTTGATTCCCATTTTGTGCAGCGACTTGAGCTATCCCTGCGCCCATTGTTCCAGCTCCTAAAACACCTATTATTTGCTTCATATTATTTTCCCTTGAATTGTGGAGTTCTTTTCTGCAAAAAAGCATTCACACCTTCCGCAAAATCATCTGTATCTCCTGCTTGAGTTTGTAATTTTTCTTCGAGTTCTAGTTGATCTTCCAAAGAATTAAACAAACCGAGATTGACAGCTTTTTTTGTTAAGCCCAATCCTCTTGTTGGCATCATGGCAAGTTGCTCTGAAAATCGAGTAATTTCAAAAGAAAAATCATCATCCTCAATAACTTTATAAATCATATTTAATTTTTCTGCCTCTTCTGCTGAAACTTTATCTCCTGTCATCATCAAAGCAAGTGCTTTTTGCATACCAATTAAGCGCGGCAAAAAAAATGTTCCGCCTGAATCAGGAATTAACCCAATTTTAGAAAAAGCCTGAATGAAGGATGCAGATTTTTTAGCAAAGGTAATGTCACAAGCCAATGCGATGTTAGCACCTGCGCCTGCAGCAACTCCATTTACAGCAGCAATAACTGGCTTTTCAATTTCGCGAATTTTTAAAATAATTGGATTATAATGATCGCGCACAATTGATGTTAAAGTTGGCCCTTCATTATCTGTTGCTTCGCCTAAATCTTGACCAGCAGAAAAAGCTTTTCCCTCACCAGTTATTACGATAACTCTAACTGAATCATCTTTTGAGCAAGCATCGAGGGTAGCTTGCAGCTGAAAAGCCATCGTTTGATTGAAGGAATTATAAACACTTGGTCTATTTAAGGTTATTGTGCAAACTCCATTAGCATCTGATCTTACAATTTCCATAATAATCGTTTATAGTACAAAAATAAAAAGGTCCATGAAATAGGCGACTATTTACGTGAATAAATATCATTCATTTTTTGAATGCGCTCATGAACTTGCTTACGCAACGATAATGGCGCTATAATTTCTACTTCACCTCCATAGCCCAACAAGTTGCGAATAAATTCTTCAGATACCAAAATTGTAAGTTCAAAAGTAGTTTGATCTTGATTTTCCGAGATGATTTTCTGGGATTTATGAAAGGGCTGTGACGCTATGTATTTTGCTGCAATACTGTTTGCTATTAGACTAATTTTTTCTGCTTTTCCTCGGTAAGTTGTAATTCCAATTGTATCTTGAAAAAAAGACTCCGTATCAAAATTTTCAGGAAAAAATGCGGCATCTTCCAAGACAATTGGGTCTTGCATTCTATCTAAGGCATAAGTTACTACATCATTTTTTGATTTATCAAAAGAAATTAGGTACCAACGATTTCTGTACTCTTTTAGTAAAAGCGGCGAAACTTTTCTAGGTTTTTCAATTCCTTTTATGAAACTAGCATAGGTAAACCAAATCATTTTTTTTGTGCGAATTCCCTCTAAAATAATCGGTAAAAATTCATTTCCCCCAACAGAAAAAACGGATTCAAATTGTACAAACCGATTAATTTCTTCATCTTCAGAATTACTCCCAATAGAAACACGATCAACTATTTTATCAATTGCATTTCCAAATTGCTGAAAAAAAGGAACTTCACGAAATTGTTGTAGTGTATTAACCGCAAATTTAATTGAACTCAATTCATCTTCGGTTAGAGGAATATCATTGATGCTAAAATGAGGGTCATCGTAAAAGTATCCGTTATTTCGTTTACTATATTTAATTGGCGCATCGTGTTCCATTTTCATAGAAAACATATCTTTTTCAATAGTTGAATCACATATATTATCGCCATAAGTCGCACCGTAGAGGGCTTCCTCACACGATTCTCTCATAGCTTGTTTTGATGGAAAAGGTTTGTATTTATTTCGCAACATGCGATCAATTATGCGGTAGCGGATAAGTGCATTTTTGATATGAGGCATCTTATTTACCTATAACTTTATTTTCGTAACCAAATAACTCGAAAAACTTAATTGCTTTTACAACTTGATAGGGAACATCCTCTTCCCAACTTGTGCCTCCAGACTTTATCTTGCTCAAAACATCATCAGACATTATGTGAAGACAATTTTTATCGTATTCTAAAATAGGTGCAATCTTATCATTATCGATCATATATTTCAATAATCCTCTTAAATTATCTGGAATTCTTATCGTGTCAATGTCATACAAAGATCCATCATCAACATTAATTGCTGGATAAAGAAAAAGTTTTACTTTGTGGCCAAATCCTCGTCCAAATGCTTCAAATAAGCCACCAGGTAAGTTATCGTAATACCTTTCATCGAATATTGCCTGAAGATTGTAAACACCTAAAATCAAGCCCATTAAATTTCCTTTTCCTATTGTAGATAAATATTCTAGCATTTTATAATGCTTGAGGTAGTTTGAAATCATTACCGTATAACCCAAAGAACTTAATAAATCTACACGGTCTACAAAATCCTTATCTGATATTTTTCCGTCAGCTGTCAAATCTTTTAAGGTAAATTCTAAAATGAGTTCTACATTCTCAGCCTTAACGCTTTTCTCTTTTAAAAATTCAAGACGGCCTTTTTCAATCATGTCGATGTGCACGTTTGTAACTGGGCGAAAACGACCTCGCATGAGTAAAATATTCTTTTTGTATAATGCAGTAGAGGGTTGAAGAACATTCTTTGCTAAATCAAATAGTGTAGCGTCTGTAATTCCTCTTCGTACCAAGTTTAATGCTAACATTCGATTATCCACGTTTTCAAAATCTGGTCCTGAAACACTTAACATGTCAATTTCCATTCTATCTCTGGGGAGACGATAAACAAGTGAATCTAAAAAACTATCAATTCCTTCTTCATAAAAAAAGCTAGTATAAATAAGATTGACACCTAAAATTCCAAGTGCTTCTTGTTGCGCTTTATGACTATTGTCATGCATCCGAATGTGTAAAATAATATCATTTACTGGACCACCCAAATGCATTTGGAATCGAATTCCAACCCAACCTTGTCCCTGATTTGTTTTATGATAATTTAAAGACTCAACTGTATTACAAAATGCAAAAAAGCGGGCTTCTTTCTTTTTATTAGGAAGAATTTCACTGATGTGATTATATTCTGTTTCCAACATTGTGATTAAACGCTCCTCGGAAACATAACGTGCAGCTGTCCCATATAATGAGTCGGAAACTTTCATGTCATAAGCAGATTGCGTAAAAGCAATGGTCCCTGAACTTCCTCCGGCTTTAAAAAAATTTGCTGCAACTTCTTGCCCTGCTCCAATTTCGGCAAAACACCCATAAATATCTGGCTTTAAATTTATTTTTAAGGCCTTATCTTCTGTTGTTAACCTAGTTTCCTCCATTATTTCTTAATTTGGATCAGAAAATTTAGGGTTGTTAATGAAATTATAATCTGTTAATGTTAACAAAAATTTCTTAAGTAATAATTTCTCACTGGCATCTAATTGTACACCACCTTGACTGCCGAATTCAATGAGAGGATCTATTGTTGGGCTCATATGAATACCACTTGAGTAAAACTCAATAACCTCATCTAAGTTTGCAAAACGTCCATCGTGCATATAAGGGGCGGAAAGTTCAATATTCCTTAACGTTGGAACTTTAAATTTATAATTATCATTAGCATTATTCGTAACACTGGCTCTTCCTAAATCGTCGATTGCAGATGCCAATAAACCATTATTACTAAACTTTTTTACACGCATGAGAGGTCCATTATGACAATGAAAGCAATCTGCGCCGTTCAAACTTTTAAATAAATCGTAGCCAGCCCATTCTTCATTGCTAATTGATTGAAAAATAGTTTGCTCATTTGTATTTAAGGCTAAACTATTTTCATATTTATACATTACATCAAATTTAGACTCTCCAGAAATCATTGTTCTTACAAATTGAGCTATTGCCTTAGCAACTTTAATAGAATCAATGCCTTCCTCTCCAAATGCTCTAAAAAATCTATTTCGATAAGTAATATCTAAGTTAAGTTTAGCAGCTGTTGCTTTCCATGATTGGTGCATTTCAATGGGATTTGGCACAGGCTCTAAAATTTGTTTTTCTAAACTTGATGCTCGTCCATCCCAAAAGAAAAAATCTTCCCATCCTAAATTGACTAAAGCCATAGAATGGCGAGTTCCTTGAATTCCATCAATTCCTGTAGAATAGACATTGGGATCTGAAAATGCTCCATTTGGAATATGACACGTTGCACAATTCATAGTATTATCACCACTCAATCTTTTTTCATAAAAAAGAAAGCGGCCAAGTTCTACTCCCTCAGCAGTCATTGGATTATCTTGCGGAATAAGCATATCAGGGAAATGAGAAGGTATTTCTAGCAAGTATGGAGTAGCCTGAAAATTATTTTTATCTTTTTTACAAGAAACTAGACCCGTTACAATAATAAAGAGGAAAATATAGAGCTTCATTAATTTGGCTGAAATGCTTGTTTAAAATTCTGAACAACTATCTCTGAAAGTGCTTCTTGTCCAGCTCCAGAATGTGTTAAAAAGTCCGTTTTTAAGTCAATCGGTTGGTTTGGATTTTGAAGGAATGAAAGTAAATCTAATTTAAAAGGGAGAATAAATTCATTTGCTGAAGGATTTTGCCATGATAAATTGCTAAAAGAGAAATCACTCAAATAAGAATCTGTTCCAATATGAAAACTAAAACTATGGTCTAAAGAATTATTACCATCGGGAATTGTATCTACTTTTCCCTCAATACTAAAAAAAATGTACCCCGTATTCCAACCCCAATGCATTGTGCCAGCATTACTAATATTCAATGGACTCTCATTAGGAAATGCCGAAGGGTCTAGATGATTAAGAGTTCCATCTACACCAATAAAACCTTGAAGAGCTGAAAATTTTGTGGGGTCTCCTATTTTTCTGAAAGCTAGCAAACCATTTTCACGAAAATCAAAAATCGTAGCATCTGTTAAAGTTGAAGAACCATTTTTTAATTGTGTGATGTAAAATTTTAAATCCGTAAATTTTACTTTATAACCTTCTGGTGAAGTGTATATTGAATCAAGAAACAGATTGTTGGAGCCAAATTTAGGCTGAACCGTTAAACTTAAATAATTATCTACTTGTGGAATAGGATTTTCCTTTTTTTTACAAGAAACGAAAGTAAACGCAAGAAAAATTAATATTAATAGTCGATTCATAAAACAAAATTAAGTTAAAAATATGATTAATTCCTATATTTAACAATTAAAAACACTTTCTGTTTACTATGCTAAAAATTAACCGCGAGGAATATCCTTTGTCCATTTTAAATGCTTCGGCAGGTAGTGGAAAAACACATCAATTGGTTTTGGAATACTTGAGTATTTTGCTAGGAGATCATGGTTCAAAACAGAAATATAAGTCGATTGTGGCTATGACTTTTACAAACAAAGCTGCAATGGAGATGAAAACTCGGATTATTGATACTTTAGATGGCATTGTTCATTTTGATGGAAGTCAAGAGAAAATAAAATCAATGATTGATTCATTAATAGACCTATGTAAAATTGATCTCCCAAAATTGCAGGCAAGATGTGAAAAAGCACTCGGTGAAATTTTACATGGATACGAAGACTTCCATGTTTCAACAATTGATAAATTTAACCTTCGTCTTATTCGATCTTTTAGCCGAGATTTAGATATTCCTAGCGATTTTGAAGTGATTCTAAATGAGCAACAAATTATAGAGGAAGTTGTCGAGCTTTTAATGAGTAAGCTGGGGCAAGCGGGTTCCGAACACCTTACAAAATTAATGACATCCTACGCAAAAACTAATCTTGATGAAGGGGAAAGCTGGAATTTCAAAGGACAATTAGTTTCTTTTGCTCTGATTTTAAGTTCAGAACGCAATCAAGTAAATGTTGCTAAATTAATGGAACTTGAGCTTACGGATGAAACATACAATGAATTAAAAGCTGAAATTGAATTTAGTGAGCAGCGATTTATAAAAGAGGCAGATGAAACTGCAAAGTTCTTTCTTTCTCTTCATTTAACAGAGGATCAATTACCAGGAAAAGGCACAAGCTATAAAAGTATCGTTCAACTTTCAGGTTTAAAAGAATTTCCAGATAACAAAGATAACAAGCAACTTTTTACCAATACAATTCTAAAATATTGCAGCGAACCCTCAGGTAAAAAGGATTTCCCCTTGGAATTAAGAGAAAAATTACTTTCTCTTGATACTCTTTTCCTAGAACTTCAGCCCGAACTAATTTTACTGAAAAAATTTAGATCAAACTTTTATAATATTGCATTATTGCAATTTGTTGCTGAGGCATTAAATGACTTGAAAAATAGCGAGCAAATCATTAGAATTTCAGAATTTAATAAATTAATCGGTTCACTTGTACAAGACGAAGATGCACCATATATCTACGAGCGATTAGGGACACGATTGGAACATTTCTTACTCGACGAATTTCAAGATACCTCAAGACTTCAGTGGTTAAACCTCATACCCTTAGTCCATGAATCTATTTCCAATAAACGAAAAAATCTTATTGTTGGAGATGCAAAGCAATCAATTTACCGATTCAATAATGGAATCGCAGATCAATTTATTGCCTTACCAGAAATTTACAACCCTGAAAATAATACGAGGTTAAGTTCAACTTCCGAATATTTTAAAGCCCTTGGTGTCAAGCAAGACATACTAAATAATTATCGATCAGCGAGTGAAATTGTCAACTTTAACAATGCTTTATTTACAAATTTACATGATTTTCTGAAGGAAAATGCGCAACGATACTATGCTTCAGTATGTCAAAATCCACAATCAAAAAAACAAGGATTTGTAGAAATAATATCACTTGAACAAAAAATTAAATTAGAAGATTTAGTTGACGAAATTGTTGCGCGCATTGAAAAATGTAAAGAAGATGGTTTTTCCTTCGGAGACATCTGCATATTAACTGAGAAAAATGACACCGGCAATTTTTTTGCACGAGCATTAACAGATCTAAAATACAAAGTGGTTTCTCTTGATTCACTTTTAATTTCTAGAGATGCTAAAGTTCAGTTAATGGTTTCTTATTTTAAAAGACGAGCTCGACCATCACAAGAAACGGAGGCTCGAAGATTTGCAGAATTGTATTTTAGAATTGCAAAAAAGGGGAGCACAGAAAAATACCTATCCTACTTTGAAAGTATTGTTGATAGCAGTGGAAAAACAAGGAGAATATTTAAAGACAAACTTTTCTTGTGCGAGCATTTTGGGAGTGAAGAAGAATTTTACACTCCCTATGAAAATCTCTACGATTTATGCTTAAAGTTTTTAAAAATGGTGGATTGGCAAGAAACGCAAGAACCATATGTTCATCATTTTATTGATGTTGTTTTTAATTACCAAATTTCAAGGCAAGCAGATATTGGCTACTTCCTAGAATATTATAAAGATAATAAAGCAAAAATAGCGTTGCAAATGCCCGAAGCAGACGCAGCAATTAAAATAATGACCGTTCACAAATCAAAAGGGCTTGAGTTTCCTGTAGTCATTATTCCAAAATTAGACTTTAGTACTTCAATTCATCCAAGTTCAAAATTCCTTGTGGAAGCCAGCGGGAAATTAATTTATGGAAATGCAAGCTCTAATAGCATTATTCCTGAGATTGCAGCTTTTAGTCTAAACGAAAAAGAGCTTACATTTCTTGATAAACTTAACCTGGCTTATGTTGGTTTAACAAGGCCAATTGAGCGACTTTACGCATTGAATTATTTTAAAAAAAATCAATTAGGAAGCGTTTTGCACCTTGCATTAGAAAAAATGAATTGTACAAGTCTAGAAAATGGAGCCCTAAGATACCTTGCAGGGGAAGAAAAGAAAAGAGAGAATCAAGAAGAAAAAAAGGAAGAGTTTTTCTACCTTCCACTTGAATTAAAAGATCGCTTATGGTATCCCGATATTGTTTTCAAAAAACAAAAAAGAGAGGGTGAACAGTTAGAAGAACAGCTATTTGGAAATTATTTTCACTTGTTGATGTCAAAATGCGAAACTATTGAATCTCTAGAAATAACAATTGAGAATTTAATAACAAAAGGTGAAATTGACAGTGCATTTAGCGGAAAATTAATAGCTACTGCACGAACATTTTTTGAGCACTCTAAGAAAATCCATTTGTTTGAGGGAGCAATTGAAATCATTAATGAAGAATTGATTTTGTTTGCAGAAGGTTTATCTAAACGGCCAGATAAAATTATTGTTAAGGCAGATGAAATAATAATTTTAGATTTTAAAACTGGGAAGGAAAATAAAGAGCACCAACTGCAACTTGAAACATACCAAAGTATCGTTGAAAGTATGTATGACCGAAAAGCCAGAATTTTTATTTATTATTCTGAAATAGATGAATTAAAAGAAGTCTAATTTACAAGCTTTGAGGCTGAATTTTTCTCTATTGTCATCTTCAAAAATTTAAAAATAATCGGATGTGGAATATCGCGAGTAGACGAAATTTGGGGGCAAAAAGCACACGCTAAAAAAAACGGATGATTCACTAAAGAAATAATTTCAGGATCATCAAATTGATTTAATCCAAGAATTTCAATAAATTCTCCTTTTAATTGTTCAATCAATTGAGGGTATAAACTAAAACGAGAAGAAGTTAATTCAATCGAACTAAAATTCTCATACATTTTTTGATA
>CAMDDR010000054.1:0-13644 GCA_945892995.1 Chitinophaga pinensis
GGATTAATTGTCGTTGATGAAGCGCATTGTAATTCAGAATGGGGACATGATTTCCGACCATCTTTCATGAAAATAAAGAATTTACGCGAATATCATCCGAATACGCCAATTCTTGCCTTAACGGCTACCGCTACAGAAAAAGTCAGAAAAGACATTATAGAACAGCTAGCACTAAAAAAGGCTATAATTCACGAAGCTTCTTTTGAAAGAAAAAATGTCAGTTACGAAATTTTAAAAACCGAGAATAAAATTGCTCGCATCATTGACTTTTGCAAAGCGAATTCTGCAACTGGAATAATCTACTGTCAAACGCGAAAAAGCGTAAAAGAAATTGCGCGAATTTTATTGGCTAATTCAATATCTTCAGGTTTTTACCATGGTGGACTCGAAAACAATGAACGTCAAAAAATGCTTCAAAGTTGGCTGAAAGAAGATCTTAAAATCATGGTGGCAACAAATGCTTTTGGAATGGGAATAGACAAGCCAAATGTGCGTTTTGTTTTGCATTACGAACTTCCACAATCCTTGGAAGCTTACTTCCAGGAAGCAGGCCGCTGCGGAAGAGATGGTGAATTAGCGCGAGCTATTGCTTTTGTTGAACCCAATGATACAAAAGAGTTAATGCAAAATGTTGTACAAAAATTCCCAGAGAAAGAAGTTGTTTTCAATACCTACAAAGTCTTGTGTAATTATTTAAATGTAGCATTCGGTTCAGGAAAAGACGAAACTTATCCCATCGATTTAAAAAGTATGTGTGAAACTTTTAAATTGGATTACGCGCAGACTTATAATTCATTAAAAATTCTTGAATTAAACGAAAATATTCAATTTTCAGAAGGGTTTTTCCAACCAACAAAAGTCAAGTTTCTCGTTGACCATGCAGAATTATATAATTTTCAAGTTAAGCACGAAAAATACCGAGCATTAACAACCTTATTGTCACGCTCATATTCAGGGATTTTTGACATTAAGCAGAATATTTTCGAAGCAGAAATAGCAAAAAGAATTGGTATTTCTGAGCCTGAATTAAAGAACTATCTTGAAGCATTAAAGCTGAATGAAATAATCGACGTAAATTTTAGAAGCAGTCTTCCAACCGTTACTTTTATTCAAGAAAGAGTAAACGATCTTAATTTTCAACTCGCTGCAACAATTTACCACGACCGAAAAAAAAATGCAGTAAATAGAGTTGAAAAAGTTCTTGAATTAGTAGAAAGTGAAGTGTGTAGAGCAAAGCAAATAATCAACTATTTCGGTCAAGAAACAAGTAATTGCGGAATCTGTGATTGGTGTAAAAAAAATGAGTCTAAGGTAAAATTAAGTGAGAAATCTTTACAGGAATTCCTGAGAGAAGAAAGAACAATTGGCATTTGCGCGGAATATTTTTCTTGTTCAGAGAATGAAATAAATACCCTCATTCGTCCCTTACTTATTAAAGAAAAAATTAGCTTTAAAAATGGAAAATATTATCTTCGGTAAATGAAGCAAGCTTTGGAAGAAACGACCTTAATTTTACCACCATTTTATAAGCAATCATTCTCCTATTTATTCTTTTTTTATTCCTTTGGAATTCTTTCCTATCTTTCCTTTCCTAACTATAATCTCACACCTTTTATTCTTTTTATATTTCCAATCTTTCTTGTAAATTGGGCAGCAAACAATAAGTACCTCGAGCGAACAACATTCATCTTACTTCTAGCTATTTCTTTTGTGCTAATTGGAAATACGAGTATGGGAGAATTTCAAAAAAGTAATTTATCCGAGCAAGAAATTTCTAATTCCGAAGTTTTTGAAGCTAAAATAATTGAATTCCAAAAAAAAGAGCAGGGCTGGGCAAAAGGAATAGCAAGTATTACATCCTTTCCAAAAACTGGGGAAGCACTTAAAAATCCAATTAAAATATTGTTTTTTACAGATGAAAAATTTAAAGGAGAAATTGACGACATACTTTTAGTTAATTCAAGTCTTTCGAGAATTGAGAATAAAAATAATCCTGGAGAATTTGACATGAAGCGTTATTGGCAAACGAAAGGAATTCAACACATTTGTTTTATCCAATTTGAAAATTACCAGTTAGTCGACAAACAAAAAGCCAGTTATTTTCAACAATTTATTCGTGGAATTCAAAAAACCTTTAATGCTATATTGGAAAAGCACCTTCAAGATGGGGAACTTTCGATTGCCAAAGCACTAATTTTAGGAGATAAATCCCTTTTAGATAGTGAAACCCGAAATTCTTTTACCGCTACCGGAGCAATGCATGTTTTAGCTGTTTCTGGACTTCACATTGGACTAATTTTACAACTACTTTTAGGTGTTGCAAAACTATTTTCAAGACTCATTTCAAAGAAAATAGCAGTGATTTTAATTGTTTTACTACTTTGGATTTATGCTTTAATAACTGGATTTTCACCAAGCGTTATACGAGCGGTGTTTATGTTTTCAGTATTAGCTCTTTCACAACTGAGTGGCAGGACATACAATCCAATCAACACCTTATTTTTTACAGCTTTTGTGATTCTTTTATTTCAACCACTTTATTTGTTTGATGTGGGCTTTCAATTGTCGTATTTAGCAATGCTTGGGATATTTCTTTTTTACAAGAAAATTGAAAGTTGGTTTCCTACAAAAAATAAAATTCTGCGTTATTTTTGGCAAGGAACTGCAATTGGTTTAGCAGCACAAGCCATGACAACCCCGCTTACATTGTATTACTTTCATCAATTTCCAAATTATTTCATACTCAGCAATCTTGGACTCATGCTTTTTTCTGGAATAATCCTTGGCTTAGGTGTCTTTCTATTTTTACTAAATTTTATTCCCTTTATTGGACAATTAAACGGCTTACTACTATTTATTTCTATTTGGTTGATGTTTGGCTTTATTCAATGGGTGGAGAAACTTCCTGGCTCTGTTGCTTACGGTTTTACCGTTCCTTTTTCGATGGTTCTAATTTTAAGCGTATGCATTTACTTCTTATTAAAAATACAAATCACTAAAAAGACTTGGTTGGCCTTTGGATTTCTTTTTTTTCTAGCACTATCAAACCTTATTTATACAAGATGGGATAATTTAAACAGTAAACACGTGTGTATCTTTAACAACAATAATTTAGTTTTCACCCTAAAAAAAGGGGCGCAAATAGTTTGTTTTTACGATTCTGAAGTAAATGAAAAGCAGAAAGTAGAATTTATGTTGGCGTCTTATCTAAAATGCTATCCTGGAGAAATTAACTACATTTCCATCAACAAAAAAAACATAAGTACTCAATTTGGTTCTGATAAAATCAAACTAACAAAAACAGCAAGTGGGAAATCATTAGAAATAAACGGTCGGGAAATCCCTGTTATTTATTCTAATAAAACAATTTTCACAGAAAAAAATAGCATTAAAATGCCCTGGATTGAAGGAGAAAGAAGTTTAAAAAATGGGAGTATTTTATTTGATTTATAACTAAAAGAAATTAGTTCACTTTTTCTTTCTAAAATCAATATTATAGCTTGTTGACAGCCAAAGTGTATGGTTTCGTTCAATATTTACACCATCAGTTTTAAAAACCATTTGATTTAAATAACCTACTTGAATATTAAAATTTGGATTAAACCTCCAACCCAAAGCTGCAATAAATCTATTTTGATCCAAAATATTTTTTGAAATTCCTTTTCCAAAACCAAGAAACAATTCATCATTTACATTCAAGAAAAGAGTATTATTTGCCATTTCTTTGCGACTCAATGGAACATTTATCATCATTCGATACCTTACACGATTTCGATAATCATCTTTTCCTTGAACAAAAGAGCCTGAAGAATTACTCCAATTATCAATCAATCGTTGCTCCATTCGATAACGATGCTGCATATCAATACGACCATATTTAGCCTTAAAATTGACCTGTTCCCAAATACGATTTTCAGTGATTTCGTGACTTATGGGTTGCTCACCATATTTATAACTTAAAATGGAAGCATATCCAGCAGTGAAGGATATATTTGGATTATAATAATATTCTAAACCAACCCTAGCAAGTGATTGTTGCCAATCATTAAAAAAATCTGCCCTACGCCATTGGTATTCTGTATGAATTCCAAATTTCTCACTTATTTTATGATTTCCAGTATACAAAACCCAGGCATTGTTTTGATTTGAAATAATTTTTTGAGCATAGCTCCCTCCTACTAAAAATAGCAGTAGAAATAGTGATGCAGTTAACTTTTTCATATACTTATTTTCTTCTTCTAGCAGCTAAATGATGTGCCGAATTGCCTACATTTTTTAATTCTTCAATACCCAGAATGGTCAAGCTACCGCCTTCAGTACTAAAATCATTTTTTATATGATACAATGTCTCAATGACAGAATGATCAATAAAAACACAATCGTTTAAGTCCAAAATTACATCATCTGTAAATTTAAATGAATGAATTTTATTTTTTACTTTAATAAAATTACTAAAAACGGCAGCGTTATAAACCGTTATTGTGTTTCCGTTGATTTTTGAATTCGCAGAAAAAAGACTTCTAAATTTTACCCCTCTACCCAAATGCAATAACAATTTTAAGACAATTCCTGCAGCAATACCGATTAGTAAATCAGTAGCTAAAGTGAAAATGATAGTTGTAATAAATACAGCAATTTGATCTGCCCCAATTTTTGCCATGTGTCCAAACTCTCTTGGATGCGCTAATTTCCAACCCACACCTATTAACATGGCAGATAAGGCTGTTTTCGGAATTAAATCACTAAAAGAAACGGCAAAGATTAAAAACAAAAGAATAAATACACCATGAAAGAAATTCGCCCATCTTGTTTTGCCGCCATTACTAACATTGGCAGACGAACGCGCAACCTCACTTATCATCGGTAAACCACCAATTACACCAGCAAAAATATTACCAATTCCGACTGCTATTAAGTCTTTATTTGTATTCGACCTTCTTTTGAATGAATCTAACTCATCAACTGCTTTAATAGTAAGTAGAGATTCTAAACTTCCAACCAATGCAAACATGATGACAAATTTAATAAAAGTACCGGTCTGCGAGATTCCGTCAAAACTAACATTAACACCCAAAATATCGGTCAATCCTTTTTTGAATTCTAAAAGTGGAGCAAAAGCTTCTTGAATGACAACTCCGTTTGAATTTTTGATTTCTTGAATATTATGCACTCCCAAAAGGATTACTAAAGGAATCGAAACAACTAAAACAACAAGCGCCGAAGGAATTTTCTTTAAAAATTTAATAGGAATTAGTGGCCAACAAAAAACGATAATTAAACTGACAACCCCGATGACATCTACTTCCATGTGTTTAAAAATATGAAGAATTGTGTTTTTTAATTCAAAGATTAATTCTAAAGGTTCAACCATCGGCTTACCCTTTTCTGTTAAAGGATTCATTCCAACTAGAATATGCAATTGTTTACTGATAATGATGATGCCAATCGCAGCCAACATTCCATGAACAGCAGATAATGGGAAGAAATCACTTAGAGAACCTAGCTTCAACAAGCCGAAAACAACTTGAAGAACACCCGCAACGACTACTGCTCCTAAGGCTAATTTCCAGCCAAGATCAGAGTTGCCATGACCAAACTCAGAAACGGCACCAGCAACAATTACAATCAGACCAGCTGCTGGCCCTTTTATTGTCAATAAGGAACCTGCAAAGAAACTCACCACAAGTCCACCAATCATTGCAGTAATCAATCCATAAATTGGTGGGAAATCACTTGCACCTGCTATACCTAAACTTAAGGGCAGCGCCAATAAGAAAACTAAAAAACCTGACAGTGTGTCACTTGAAAAATTTTCTTTCAAACCTTCAAAACCATCTTTTGGCAAACTTTTTTTCATAACTAAAATTTTAGATTAATAAATAAACATTAAGAAGAGCGTTTGGCTACTTCGTGGTAATTTTTAACATGTGGACCCAAGAACACTCGGGCATAAATTCTCAAAACAGCTAATTCTAAAAAAACAAAGGTCAGAGCACTAATTATAAGTACGAAATAATGATTCAATTGAATATTAGAAAACAGAATATCAAAGCCAATAAAAGAAGGAGATATAGGGAATCCAATCATGGTTAATGAACATATTAAAAAGAACAAAGAAAACTTAGGGTGCTCATAAATGTGCCCATGGAATATATTTAATGAATTGTTGTTTTCTGCATCTTTAACTTTAGATAAACACCACCAACCACCTAAAAAGGCTCCTACTAGTCCACTGAAGTAAATGGCTAGCTGATTTAGAGCGAAGACGTGGTCTTGAGCTATTGCGAGCATGAAAAAAACTTGGCTATAAGCAATAAAGAACCATGAACGAATAGAATATCTGCGCTCTGTCCATGCTACGAGTATTAAAATCAATGAAAGTGAAGAATAAATCCAAGAGATAAATTCATATTCCTTAAGAAAAGGCTGTGGATAAATTACATAAAACAAGACGCCAAAAAGGACTAAAATAAATAGTAGAATCTGTGCTATTTTAGTTCTTAATATATGAAAAGATTTACCTATTACCTTGAAAGACCTCCAAACATAATGATGCCAAATAAAATCCATATTGAATTCCTTTATGCAAAGAATGTAAAGTCCTTTATATAAAGATTTTGGTAAGAATGCAAACATCCCCTTTTTATCTGGGTTGTATTTAAAGAAAACTTCGTGCGTTAGATAAGTCATAATGGATGGTGAGACCAATAATTGATATGCCCTTAAAAGTGCATTAGCTGAAAAATGAATTAGAGCAAGGGTATGCCAACCTAAGGCGATTTCGATAAACATTAAACCTATTTGGCTGCTTGACGAATAAGCGATTTGTGTTTTCGCAGTTGCTTGTACACTTCCAATTAAAGAACTCACTATCGCAGTGATTAGACCAATTGAAATAACAATTATTTTTGGTATTAGGGCAATTGACCAAATAGGATAGGTGCGCAGTAATAAAAACACGCCAATATGAACAGATAGAGAACCATAAAATAGAGCAGATGAAACTGTTGGTCCATCCATAGCACGAGGAAGCCATGTTGAAAAGGGGAATTGCGCTGATTTAACTGCTGCTGCAAGTATAAATAAGAGTGAAACCAACAAGACTGTTGCTCTGAAACCATCCGAGTTTTCCTGAATTAGCTGTTTCATTGAAGGTGCAAGATCATTAAACGAAATATTTGCATGAAATAAATGGTGGGAAAACCATACAGATAGAATAAGTGCGATATCCCCTAAACGATAAAAAGATAAAACTTTCATCGCATTTTTGACTGGTAAATAACGATCTCTAAAAAAGGAAATCAATAAGAAAGAACTGATTCCGACAATTTCCCAGCCAAGGAATAATGTTTCAAAATTTCCAGAAAGAATCAAAAAATTTAAACCAATAAAAAATAACAATAGGTGCTGAAAAAATCGCTTAAAGCCACTCTCACGATGCATGTAGAATTTACTGAAAAGACTAATAACAAAAAACAGAATAGATGTTATGATGCTATATACAGCTGTTAAATTATCGTAGTACAATTCAATTTGAAAATGGAATTCTTTAGAATTATATATAGATAAAACAGAACTCGAAAAAGGATTTTGACTAGCAAATAAGAAAGAAAGCGCAAGGGAGAAGCTTATAAAAACACTGATTGCGCATATGCAAATTACGATTCCCGAAACTACTTTTTCTTGATGATTTTTAAAAGCAGGAATGACAAGAAAACCAAGAATGGGAGAAATTAGCAGTAAGATTAAAGTTGTTTGCATTATTTCGTGTTTTCTATTGTGTAAATTGATAAATTCTCATTCGTTGCGTCAACGATGTGATTGGTTTTCATTTCTGGAGCAGCTTCGAAAAATCGTAGCAGATTATCTATTGATTTTATTTTCACGTCTGCGACACTTTGCAGAACAAATTGCTCATTAATCAAATAATAGAATTCTTTTGTTTCAGGATGGATAGCAACAATATGAATCCATTCATTTTTATACCATTCAAACATTGCAGGAGTTGTTTGAATAACTTTTAATACTATTTCAGGGAAATGTTCGACAATCACCATAAGTCTAACGGGATCATGTGGTTCAATCATTTGCCATGGTAACCCTGGTCGTAAATCCCCATCACTACTATTTGTTACTCCGATAAGTCCAGTAACATTATGGGGAAGTTTTGTGCCGCAGCCTAATTTTAAATTATCAACCCTAGAAAAATAATATTCTAAATTTATTCCTCCACAAACCACTCCAATTGGTGCCATCACATTTGTAAGGTACTTACCATCTAAATCTGTTGAATAATCATAGGAATTTAAAAAAGCCCTTCTGTCCATATATAATCCTCGAGTAAGACTCCGTCTTCCAATAATGGCTAAAGAATTAGTTCCATGCCCTAATTCAGGTCGAGGTTCAAACAAAGAAACCGATCGCTTGTAAATTGCTTTTCGAATCTTTTTAATATCTTGATTGGTATTAATTGAAGCAAAACGACGAGATCGCTCTTTGGCATTTAAATCTAATGCATCTTCAAAATTTTTGTTTGTATCTTGATGTAATTTACTTTGAGAAATGGTTAACTGCTCATCATCATAAAATCCAATAACATCGCTTGCTGTATCGTGCATTGCACCAATAAAAATTGTAGAAGTTGGAATGTCTATTCCATTTATTCGGAGCTGCTCACGAACGCTTGGATGATTTGCCATTATAGAAAAAACTCTGGCATTCACACACCCAGGCCTACCGCTACAAGCTCCACAATCATGTGCTCCGTGATGTGGGTTATTGGCACTACTACTTCCATGAGAAACAACATAAATAATTTCTGAATAGTTCATTATTAAGCCTATTCCTCGGAGGAAATTTTCTACTCGTGTTGTCATTTCGCTAATGGTAAATCCAACTTGCAAACCATCTTCAATATTTAAAATATCCGTATTTTCAACACTAAGTTTTCCATATTTATCCATGTGAGAAAAAGCATCTGAAATAGACGCACTCATTTTTGGTCGGAATAAGGTTTGAAATATTTTTCCTATGGCTAAAAATCCCAAGGAAATGGTTAAGAAATAACCTTGAAAAAGTGAGTGATTATTTTGAGAAAACATTATATCACGCTTTCGGTGAGCGCTTACATCAAATTCCTTTATTAAGTATTTTGGAGTAACAGGTGCAGGGCATAGTTTGTCGTTAAATTTTGCACCGAATTGTTTGTAATAAAACTCAACACCAAAAAATCCTGGAGCGCCAAATGTTTCAATTTCGGGAGCGACAAATTCAAGATGCCTTCTGATAGAACACTCTCTTTCATCTATGCAAAAAATCGCTTGAAATTTCTTTTTAACAGGAATAGTCTTTGGGTTTTCTAAATTGAATTTAAGCCCACTAAGAATGTCATCATAATAACTCCATTCAAATGCATCTTGCCATATCTTTAAGACCTCATCTAATTCCGTTTTTTCTGTTGCAGATAGAACATCAAGTGGTTGCTGATTTAAATTATTGGTTAAAGGACTCCACCTGCTTCCCAATTCAAGATTTAGTAAATCTAATTCCATTAATAACTCAACTAGCATGAAATCTTTTAATGAAATCGGTTTGTCCACTAATACTGCATTGGGATTATCATCCAATAAAGCCACCATTCCAGACCAGCCAGGGTGGCTAAAGCACATGTCGAATAAATATTGCTCATAATATCGTTCATCACCTACAAGCTCATGCAAAAGCTTTTGAATTGTCAAATCAGGAGATTGGAGTAGTTTACGCGCATTTTTAGTTTTAAAAAAACTAACAGAACTTTCGACTTCTAGCGATTTTAAAGAAGCAAGAAACCCATCTTTATTCATAGGGAAATCCCAGATAGAAATACCTTGATCGAGGTAAGAGCTAAGAATTCTAAATAATAAGGGTTGAACTAGCGAATCAAGGTCAATTTTGTGCTTTTTCTTCCAATTAGCCCTTAATCCGCCAATGCGAGGAATAATATCTTCATCGTAATTTATATTAAGAAGTTTATCCATCCAAAGGGATAAGACCTCTTTTCCTTTTCGCTCGATTATAATTCTCTCAAGCACACTGTATTTGATTCTATTAGAACTCAAAAGAGTTCTATAATCAGTTAATTGAAGTGTTACCTGAAAGCCAAATATTTTTGAGGCGCGAAATATCCCATCGTAAAACTTTTCTGCTTGAAAAGCATGCAATGTATTGTGATGAATAAAATCCTTAAGGGGCGCTTGAACTGGTAAATAATGTTTTAACTTATGTAAAACACTATCCAAGTTAAAGGATACTGAATTTTCCAAGGTAACTATTGTTAAAATATAAATAATTCTACTCTTTGACTAGGTCAAATTGAACATTTATAATTTAAATCCTGAAATCCTGAAATTGTATAAATAAAGGTAAGTGATTAACAAGTATTAGACTTGTTTTTTTGAAAAGTAGTTTATTTAACTTAAGATAATTAAAGCTATTAATCTTATTTGAAAAAAAAGAAATAAATTCTTTAAAAAAATCTACGTTTTCAGTTTCAAATTCTTCATTTTCAATACTTAAATCTACTCTATCATTTTCGTTAAAAGGAATTGGTAAGTTATTTGAACTTGATGTAATTTTAGATTTGCAGGAGTTATTTTCTGACTTAAAAGAATTTAAATCAAGAGTTAAAATAGAAGCTGTTGCAGAAAAAAATACACAGAATACTCCTATCAACAAAAAAAATCTATTTAAACTACTTTTTTTCACGGAGCGAAATTAACAATAAATCATTAAAGAATTTACGGAACAAAAAATAATAAACTAAGCTTCCAATAAGAATTCCAAAAGATGCTCCTGCTGCAACATCACTTAGATAATGGACACCCAAATAAATTCTACTGAAGACAACTACTATACCAACAGTAAATAAAAGAAATAAAAGCCAATTTTTTCTCTTATAAAAAAGTGGGAAGAGAAAGGAAAGCATACCAAAATAATTTGCGCTGTGTGACGAAATAAATCCGTATTCACCACCTCTATAAAAGGTTCCGTCAGCTTGTTTATAATAATGTAAATAATCTTGAATTAAAGGATTATGAGAAGGACGTAAGCGCTGAAAAACTTCTTTAAATAAATGGACAGATAAAAAGTCGGTTAAAAAAATTGTGAGCACCAAGAAAATAATTAGTCCAAAAAAAACCTTTGGAGAATACTCTTTAAAGAGAAAATAAATCACCAATAAATAGAATGGAAAAAGCGAAAAGGTCTGTGAGAAAAACCACATTACTTCATCCATTGTTTGAGAATGTAAGCCATTCACAAAAAGAACGAAATCACGGTCTAAGGTCTCAAGCCAATTCATCATTGTTCAAATGTTTCCAAATCATATCTTTTAATTCTGTTATCCCTTTTTGAGCAACCGAAGAAATAAAGATATAGGGGATTTTTGGAAGGTCTTTTTTTAATGCTGCTGTTAATTCCTCATCGAGCATATCAGATTTTGTTATCGCCAGTAAGCGTTCTTTATGTACTAATTCTGGATTAAATTGTTTTAACTCATTCAAAAGAATGTTAAACTCTTTCTTAATGTCATCGCTATCTGCAGGAATCATAAAGAGCAAAAGTGAATTTCTTTCAATATGGCGTAAGAAACGTAATCCAAGTCCTTTTCCTGTATGAGCACCTTCAATAATTCCTGGAATATCTGCCATAACAAATGAACGGTGATCGCGGTAAGATACAATTCCTAAATTCGGCCGAATTGTCGTAAATGGATAAGCGCCAATTTCGGGTTTTGCAGCAGAGATAACTGACAATAAGGTGCTTTTTCCAGCATTTGGAAAACCAACTAATCCAACATCTGCTAAAATTTTTAATTCTAATATTTTCCATCCTTCTCGAGCGTCTTCACCCGGTTGTGCATATCTCGGCGCTTGATTTGTTGGCGATTTAAATTGATTGTTTCCCCAACCACCTCGGCCCCCTGGCTGTATGATTCGCTCCTCGCCTTCTTCAGTTATTTCAAACTCTATTTCATTGGTTTCAGCATCTCGGGCAAGCGTTCCAAGTGGGACATCAATGTAAACATCCGATCCTTGAGAACCTGTTTTTAAATTTCCCGCTCCGTGCGCTCCATGCTCTGCTTTGATGTGTTTTTTAAATTTTAAATGCAGTAAAGTCCACAACTGCTTATTCCCACGTAAAATGATATGACCACCTCGACCTCCATCTCCACCATCTGGACCGCCTTTTGGAATGTATTTTTCACGTCTAAAATGCGTTGATCCAGCCCCTCCTTTTCCCGATGCACAATGAATTTTTACGTAGTCAACAAAATTATCTGAAGCCATTTTAGGCTAATTTAGTGTCAATGGCAGAAAACAAACGAGCTGTTATTTCGTCAATTGTTCCAAGACCATTTATGGAAATGAATTTGTTTTGATTTTGATAAAAATCTTTTACTGGAGCTGTTTCCTTTTTATAAACAGCAATACGATTTTCAATAATCTTAATATCGGCATCATCTGCTCTGCCACTTGAAATAGAACGGTGCAACAAACGCCTTTTTAATTCCTCTTCTTCAACTTCCAAAGCCGCCATCATCGTAATAGAGGTCTTAAAGGTTAATAAGACTTCGTCAAGTGCAGCTGCCTGAGCATTTGTCCTCGGAAAACCATCAAAAATAAAACCTAACGCTTCTTGTTTTTTGCTCACTTCAGAACGTAGCATTTCAATTGTAACAGAATCAGGCACCAACAAACCTTGATCCATATAACTTTTTGCCAAAACTCCTAGTTCACTTTGCATTTTTATATTTGCACGGAAAATATCACCGGTAGATAAATGCACCAGATTATATTTTTCAATCAAGCGCTCAGATTGTGTTCCTTTTCCTGCTCCTGGAGGTCCAAACAATACAATATTCAACATATTATTCTTCTTTTAATTGATATATTTCATTTAAATTTCTTCCCAATTCATCATAATCTAAACCGTATCCTACAACAAATTTATTGGGGATTTCAAATCCAATATACTTCGGTAGTTGTTTCCCTAAAAAAGCTTCCGGTTTAAAAAGTAGTGTGCAAACTTCAACTGAAGCTGGATTTTGACTTTTTAACAAGGAAATTACTTTATCGATTGTAATGCCTGTATCCACTATATCCTCTAAAATAACAACATGCTTACCCTTTAAATCTGTATTTAATCCAATTAATTCATCTACGCGACCACTCGTTTGAGTACCAATATAAGAACTAACTTTTACAAATGATATTTGGATATTACCAGGGATTTCCTTTAATAAATCAGAGGCAAACATAAAAGCACCATTCAAAATAGCGATAAATAAGATTTCTTCTCCAGGATAATCTTTCTGAATTTCGGAAGACAGATTTTTAACCTTGTGTGCTATTTCATCCTTAGAAATAAAAGGACAAAAAACCTTATCGTGAATTTGGCGATCTAATTGCATTTTGATTTTACAAAATTACAATTTAAAGCCGGAAATGTAAAATTTTAGTAGTTTCCTTTGTAAGAAGTTCACTTCCCTTATCTTTGTTGCATGATTTCAAAATGGTATGGTAAAGATTTGCGCTTAGGAGTTCTTGGAGGAGGACAACTCGGAAGAATGCTCATACAAGCAGCAAACGATTTGAATATTCATAT
>CAMDDR010000055.1:0-13570 GCA_945892995.1 Chitinophaga pinensis
TCTTTTTTTGTATTTTAGCATTCTAAAAAATTTATCATGCATATTGCAATTGCTGGAAATATCGGAGCAGGAAAAACAACTTTGACAAATCTCTTGTCGAAGCATTATGGATGGGAAACACATTACGAAGATGTAGACCAAAATCCTTACCTTAACGATTTTTACGACGATATGCAGCGTTGGTCCTTTAACCTTCAAATTTACTACTTGAACAGTCGGTTTACGCAGATTCAAGAGTTCAAAGAAACAAAGCAGACTGTAATTCAAGACAGAACTATTTATGAAGATGCATTTATTTTTGCTCCAAATCTTCATTCAATGGGATTAATGACCACCCGTGATTTCGAAAATTATTTTTCGCTGTTTAATCTAATGGACACTTTTGTATAAGCGACAGATTTACTTATCTATTTGAGAGCAAGTGTTCCTACTCTAGTAAATCAAATTCAGTTAAGAGGTCGCGATTACGAAGAAAGTATTCGTTTAGATTATTTGAAACGCTTAAACGAACGTTATGAAGCATGGATCTCAACTTACGATAAAGGCAAATTATTAATTATTGATATTGACAACAATCGTTTTCCAGACAGTCAAGAAGACTTAGGGAAAATAATTAACGCGATTGATGCTGAGATCAACGGATTATTTTAAAATATCCTATGATTGTTATTACGGGAGCTGCAGGCTTCATCGCTAGTTATCTTGTTGGACATTTAAATGAATTAGGTTATGAAAACTTAATCCTGGCAGATGATTTTTCGAGAGTCGATAAAATTTCTAATTATAGCACAAAGAAATTCTTAAAAAAAATAGAAAGAACAGAATTTGTTACTTGGCTTGAAAATACGCATGAAACGATTGACATTGTCTTTCACTTAGGAGCAAGAACAGATACAACAGAAATGAGTGTGAAAATTTTTGATGAACTAAACCTATTTTTCTCTCAAAAAATCTGGGCTATCTGCTGCAAAAAAAATATTCCTTTGGTATATGCGAGCAGTGCGGCAACTTATGGCTTAGGTGAATTTGGCTATGAAGATAAGCATGAAATAATCTCTAAATTAGTCCCCTTAAATCCTTATGGTGAATCAAAAAATAATTTTGATAAATGGGTTATTGAACAAACAGAAAAACCTCCATTTTGGGCAGGACTTAAATTCTTTAATGTCTATGGTCCAAATGAAAACCATAAAGGAAGAATGGCAAGTGTAATTTTACACGGATTTAAGCAAATAAAACTAAACGGAGAAATTAAACTTTTTAAATCTCACAATCCAAATTATACAGATGGCGGTCAATTACGTGACTTTGTATATGTAAAAGATGTAGCAAATGTTTGTTCCTATTTAATGACCGAGAAACCAGCATCTGGAATTTACAATCTTGGCTCTGGTAAAGCCCGAACATTTTTAGATTTAGCAACATTAACCTTTAAATCACTTGGTTTAGATGCGAATATATCATTTATAGATACTCCAATTGATATTCGTGACAAATACCAGTATTTTACTGAAGCTAACATGTCTAAATTGCTTGAAACTGGATACAATAAAGATTTTTATAGTTTAGAAGAGGGAATTCACGATTATATAACAAATCACCTAAATTCTTAGCAAAAAAAATCCCCTCAATTTCTTGAGAGGATTAAATAATATTTATTTAAGCAAAATTATTCGCTTACTACTTCAAATTTAAAAGCTTGCTTTACACCTCTAAAAAGATTTGCTTCAGCTTCGAATGTTCCGATTTCCTTAATTGGTTCGTCTTTAATTTTTAAAGATTTACGATCGATATCAAAACCTTCTTTTCGAAGAGCTTCTGCTAACTGAACCGTATTTACTGATCCAAATATTTTTCCGTTCTCACCAGCTTTTGTTACAATAGAAACTGTAACATCAGCAAGTTTGGTAGCAATTTCTTGTGCTTCAAGCGCCAATTTATTTTCTTTGTGGGCTTTCTGCTTCATCATTTCCTCGTGCGCTCTTTTTGCACTTGCAGTTGCCAATGAGGCATAACCTTGAGGAATGAGAAAATTACGACCATATCCAGGCTTTACGTTTACTATTTCGTTTGCGTAACCTAATTTATCTACATTTTTCTTTAGAATAACTTCCATGATTTTTTTACTTATTAAAGTTCAACAAACAACTTATTTCAACATATCACTTACATAAGGCAATACAGCAATGTGACGTGCACGTTTTATAGCCTTATTTACTCTTTTTTGGTATTTTGCTGAAGTTCCAGTGATACGACGAGGAAGTATCTTTCCTTGCTCATTTAGTAATTTCAATAAAAAAGCAGGGTCTTTGTAATCGATAAAACGAATACCGCTTTTTTTGAAACGGCAATATTTATCTTTGGTGATATCAATATTTATCGGGGTTAGATAACGAACATCATTTGACATTTTTTGATTTTTTTAGGGTTAATAAATTAAGCTTCTACTTGTGCTCCTTTTCCAGCTTTAACTCTGCGCTTTTCAGCATAAGCTAAATGGTCAACATCCATTTTCATGGTGAGAAAACGCAAAACACGTTCATCTCTTTTCATCGCTAATTCATAAGGAGCAACACAGGTGCCATCTCCATCAAATTGAATTAAAAAATAAAAACCTGTCGATTTTTTTTGGATTGGGTAAGCTAGCTTTCGCAAACCCCAATTTTCCGAATGCGTGATTTTTGCTCCTGTAGCTTTAATCTCGCCTTCGAATTTCTGCACTGCTTCCTTTGCCTGATCATCAGACAAAACGGGAGTTAAAATGAAAACAGTTTCGTAAGAATTCATACGTTATTAAATTAAAATTATTATTATTAAGTGTGCAAAGATAAGTATTTATTTCATAGAGACAAACTGATTTTAAGATTTTCTTTATGCTTATTAGCGTTTAAACCATAAATGTTTATTTTTGACAATCAATTTTTAAAAAATTTTAAATTCAAAACATTATTTTAAGTAAAAAATATCAAAACCATGAAAATTTTTTTAGTTATAATCTCAGTTATTTTCGCTACTTTTTCTTATACATTTTCTCAAAAGAAAGAGCTTTCTTTAAAAGATGCTGTTATGTTGCAAAGAAGTCTTTCTCCCGAAAGAATCACAAATTTTCTATGGATTTCAGATACTGAATATTCTACTTGCAGTAAAGATTGGAAAACACTTTTTAAGAACAATGTTAAAGCCGATAAAGATGTAGAATTATTAAAAATTGAAAATCTCAATCTTGTTCTTCAAACATCCTATCAAAATTTTGGTGGAATGGAATGGATCAATGAAACCACAATCCTTCTTAATGATGGTCAGACAATCTCTGAATACAATGTTGTAAACAATATTGGAAAAATTTTAAAGAAAGCAGTAAGCAAATCTGAAAATTTGAATTACCATTCTAAAAGCAATCAGTTAGCTTACACGATTGCTAATAATATCTATGTTGATGAGAAAGCTATTACAAAAAACATTGATAAAAACATCGTTTCAGGTCAAAGTATTGCTCGAAATGAATTTGGAATTTCAGCTGGTATTTTTTGGTCTATCAATGGTTCTTATTTGGCATTTTATCAAAAAAACGAGCGCAATGTTCACGATTATCCTTTATTGGATATCAATTCAACTCCTGGTGAATTAGTGTCAATTAAATATCCAATGGCGGGACAAAGCTCAGAGGAACCAAAGATTGGCATTTACTCACTCAAAAACCACAAGACTGTTTATATTAATCCTCGTGGAAATAAAGATGATTATTTTACGAATTTATGCTTCACTCCAGATGAAAAATATATTCTTGTTGCTGAAGTAAATCGCGATCAAAATCACATGCACTTGAATGTTTACGATTCAAAAACTGGAAAATTTGTAAAAACACTCTTTGAAGAAAAAAATGATAATTGGGTAGAACCTGAACATGCTGCTTTTTTTCCTGATAAAAAATCAAATAATTTTATTTGGATTTCAGAAAGAGATGGATTCAATAATTTGTATGCTTATACTTTCAATTTAGAAAGTGAAACTAATTTTCCTGTGCAACTAACGAAGCACCGTTTTGTAATTAAAGATATTCTCAGCGCAAGTAGTGATGGCAAAGAAATCTACTATTCTGCAACTGGAGAAAACCCAACAAACACTGTTTTCTATCGCTTTAATATGAATGGTGAAAATGAGCTTTTAACAAAAGAATCTGGAACGCATTCATTGTTAATATCAAAAAACAGCAACTATTATATGGATTCATACACAAGTTTGAATGTTCCTTACACAGCAAAAATCCTTACTCGAAATGGAGAAATAAGCAAAGTATTGATCAATTCAAAAGATAAATTAGATGAATACTCGGTTGGAACTACAGAAATTGGAAAAATAAAGGGTGTAGATGGCTCCGATTTATATTATCGTTTTATAAAACCACAGAATTTTGATGCTACAAAAAAATACCCTGTTTTAGTTTATGTTTATGGCGGACCGCATGCTCAAATGGTAACAAATTCATGGTTAGGTGGCGCTAATCTTTGGATGCATTGGATGGCAAATCAAGGATACTTAATTTTTACGCTAGACAATCGAGGATCTGGAGAACGAGGTTTTGAGTTTGAATCTCAAATTCACAGAAGACTAGGTGATATTGAGATAGAAGATCAACTTTTAGGAATAAATTTCTTAAAATCATTTCCTTTTGTGGATTCCGAAAGACTTGCTGTTCATGGTTGGTCTTATGGTGGATTTATGACAAGCTCCTTGATGCTTCGAGAACCAGATGTTTTTAAAGTTGGTGTTGCTGGTGGTCCAGTTACTGATTGGAAGTATTATGAAATAATGTACGGAGAACGTTACATGGATCGCCCGGAACAAAATAAAGAAGGTTACGAAAAAGCTTCCTTGATGACACACGCAAAAAATCTTAAAGGCGATTTGCTTTTAATTCACGGAACAATTGATGATGTTGTGGTAATGCAAAATAATTTAGCACTTGTGAAAAAGTTTATTGATCTAGGAATCCAAATGGACTTCTTTCCTTATCCAATGCATAAGCACAATGTTAGCGGAAAAGACCGCGTGCATTTAATGGAGAAAATTTTAAACTATATTATTGAAAAGAACAAAGAGTAAATCTTTTTTCACTCAAAAAAGTAACATTTGAAGTAATTTTTATTCTTGATATATTCACTAAATTTGTAAATCGAATTAAAAAAAAATAAAATCTATGTCTCTTAAAAACAAACTAATTGCAGGTTTTGGTCTAAGTCTGCTTTTCAATGCAACTATTTTTTCACAAGCCCTTCCAGGAACACTTAATTGGTATAACGGAGAAGGAACTGGAATGCAAACAGATAAAGCATATAAATTACTTAAAAGCAAAAAACCTAAAGCAGTTATTGTTGCTGTAATTGACTCTGGTGTAGATATTGAACATGAAGATTTACAAGGAAAAATATGGACCAATGAAAAGGAAATTCCAAAAAATGGAATTGACGATGATAAAAATGGCTACATCGACGATGTTCACGGCTGGAATTTTCTCGGAAATAAAAAAGGTCAGAATTTAGAGGCAGCTAGACTTGAAAAAACTAGGATATTAGCAAAATTAATGTTGAAATATGACGGTATTGATCCTTCAAGCATAAAGAAAGATGCTGAATATGAATTGTACCTAAAAGTAAAATCAGAAGTTGAGGAAGGGCGCGCTGAATTCGAACCATATATGGAAATGTTAAAACAATTTGATGCTGAAACTAAAAAATACATTGAAGACCAAATGAAATATAATCTGAATGTAGATTTTAATGACCGAGCTTTAATTGGTGATAATCCAGATGATTTTAATGATATTCATTATGGAAATCCAGATGTAGAAGGTCCAGATGCACTCCATGGAACGCATGTTGCAGGAATTATTGCAGCAATTAGAGGAAATGATAAAGGTGGCGATGGTGTTGCTGACAATGTAAAAATCATGTCAATTCGAACCGTTCCAAATGGCGATGAATTTGATAAAGATATTTATTTAGCTATTAAATACGCTGTTGATAATGGGGCTAGCGTTATAAATATGTCATTTGGTAAAGCCTATTCACCACACCAAGAAAAAGTATACGAGGCATTTCAATATGCCGACTCTAAAGGTGTATTATTAATTCATGCAGCTGGAAACGATGCGAAAGACATTGATATTGAACCGAATTACCCAACATCTATGTATTCATTTCAAGAAGCGCCTCTTGATCATTTTTTGACAATTGGAGCATCTACCAAAGATAAAGGAGATGCATTAACTGCAACATTTTCAAATTTTGGCAAAAAAGGGGTCGATATTTTTGCGCCTGGCTTTGAGATTTACAATTCTGTTCCTCAAAGTGAGTATAAAAATTTACAAGGGACTTCTATGGCAGCTCCAATGGTTGCAGGAGTTGCAGCGATGCTAAAATCATACTTCCCAAGCTTGTCTATGTCTAAAATAAAAAGCATAATTTTATCTTCTGGGACAAAATATAAAGGTGATTTTGAGAATTTATCGGCTACTGGAAAAGTTGTAAACGTGTACAATGCAGTAAAATCTTGTCAAAAGCTTGATGCTACAAAAAACTAGTAAAAATTGAGAGTTGTTATTTTCTTTTTTCTTGCTTTAAATGCACACTATTTTAGTGCACAACAAGATGTAAAAAAACTAGATGAATTAATTCAAAATTGGCACAAATCCGCAAGTGATGCAAAATTTGACTCCTATTTTAAATACTTAACAGACGATTTTATATTTTTAGGGACGGCACCTGGAGAACGCTGGACAAAAAAAGAATTTCAAGACTTTTCAAAACCATTTTTTGATAGAGGGAAAGCATGGGATTTTAAGGCGTCAAATAGAATATGGAACTTCTCTAAAGACGGAAAAACAGCTTGGTTTGATGAAGATCTTGCAACATGGATGCAAGGATGCCGAGGAAGCGGGGTTTGTATAAAAATCAAAGGTTTATGGTCAATATCTTACTACAACCTAACTGTCCTAATAGAAAATGAAAAGATTAAAGAATTTATTGAACTTCGTAAAAACTGATGTTTGTAATCGATAATCAACTTAAAACCGCAAAAAACTATTTCTCTGAACAGCTCAAAAACTTTTTCACATCCACTGAAATCAATTCGATGTGGAAAGAAATTATATGTTTCCGTTTTAATTGGAATGCAAGTAATTTTATTTTAAATACTAGTTTTCGACTTTCAGAATCAGATTTACTTTTCATTCGATCCTATGTATATCGACTTAAAAAAAATGAGCCCTTTCAATACATTCATGGGGTAACTACTTTTTTTGGACTTGAATTAAAGTGTGACAAACGTGCCTTAATCCCACGTCCTGAAACAGAAGAATTAGTAGCTTGGGTAGTAGAGTTTGGTCCTTATAAAACAATTGCAGACATATGTTCCGGCTCTGGCTGTATTGCACTGGGACTCAAATCAAAATTCTCTGAATCAAATGTTACAGGCCTTGATATTTCTTCGGATGCTTTGAGTCTTGCAAAAGAAAATTCTAAACTTACCAATCTAGATGTCGAATTTATTCATGCAGATGTACTTAATATAAATGGAGATTTATTAGATCAAAAATGGGATTGTATTATTTCAAATCCGCCATATATTCCATCTAATGAAAGAGAAAGTATAGCAAAAAATGTGCTCAATTTTGAACCGGAAATTTCCTTATTTGTGGAAAATGACAATCCTATCATCTTCTACGAAGCAATTGTTAAATATGCCAAATCAAATCTTTCAGAAAATGGTTTTTTGTTTTTTGAAATACACCCTGATTTTTCAACAGAAATTCGTGACTTATTAAAACTTAAGGGATTTATAAACATTGAACTGAGGAAAGATTTACAAGGTAAAAATCGCATGATAAAAGCACAAAATGCGTAATTTTATACCATGACAGTTGCAGAAGCTAAAATCGAAATAGAACGACTTTCAGAATTGATTCACCAATACAATTATTCGTATTATGTTGAAACAAGTTCGAAAATTTCTGATTTTGAATTTGACACATTGTTAAAAAAACTTCAGGAATTGGAGTTGGGATTCCCAGAACTTTCATCAGTAAATAGCCCAACTAAGCGCGTTGGAGCAGACATAAGTAAAAAATTTGAAACTGTTGAACACGAATACCCAATGCTTTCTCTCTCCAATACCTATTCTCAAGAAGAAATAATTGAGTGGGAAAATAGAATTAAAAAACTTGTTGATGGACCAATAGAATATGTTTGCGAATTAAAATACGACGGTGTTGCAATTGGAATTAAATATACTGATGGTCAACTCATTCGTGCACTTACACGAGGTGATGGAGAAAAAGGGGAGGATGTTACAGCAAATGTTCGAACAATTCAATCAATTCCATTAATCCTAAAAAACGACTATCCAAAAGATTTTGAAATTCGCGGAGAAATTTTTATGCCTCATGCACAATTTAAACGCCTTAATGATGAACGATTTGAAAATGGCGAGCCCTTATTTGCAAACCCGAGAAATACTGCTGCTGGATCTATTAAATTGCTAGATTCAAAAATTGTTTCAGAACGAGGTCTTGATTCTTTTTTATACGGAATTTATACTTCATCTTTAGCAGACTCAGGGCATTTTGAATCCGTTGAAAGAGCAGCTAATTGGGGATTTAAAATCCCTCAAAAACAAAATAGATTTATAGAAAAAACAACTTCAATAGAAGGAATAATGGACTTTATTGACTATTGGAATACCGCTAGACAAAATCTCCCTTTTGATATTGATGGAATAGTAATTAAAGTAAATAAGTACCAGCAACAAAAGTCCTTGGGTTTTACTGCAAAATCTCCGAGATGGGCTATATCCTACAAATTTAAAGCAAACCGAGTAGAAACCATCCTTGAAAGTGTTGTATATCAAGTTGGTAGAACAGGTGCAATAACTCCGGTGGCAAATTTATCTCCGGTTTCATTGGGTGGAACAACTGTTAAAAGAGCTTCATTACACAACGCTGATCAAATTCAAAAACTTGATTTAAATATTGGAGACACTGTTTTTTTAGAAAAAGGTGGTGAAATAATACCAAAAATTGTAGGTGTCAATATTGAAAAAAGAAAGATAGGAACGATTCCAATTATTTTTATTGAAAATTGCCCAGAATGTCAAACTAAACTAATCAGACTCGAAGGAGAAGCACATCATTATTGCCCCAACGAGCAAGATTGTCCACCTCAAGTTAAGGGAAAAATTGAACATTTTATAAGTAAAAAAGCACTAGATATTGATGGCCTAGGAAGTGAAACTATTGATTTACTTTACACAAAAAACCTCGTCAAAAATCCTGCAGACTTGTACGATTTGACATTTGAACAACTAATTAATTTAGATAGAATGGCAGAAAAATCTGCAAAAAATTTAATTTTAGGCCTTGAAAACTCAAAAAAAAGTACCTTTGAGAGAATACTATTTGGACTAGGTATTCGTTTTGTTGGGGAGACAGTTGCTAAGAAATTAGCCAAACAATTTATTACCATTGATAATATACAACATGCAGAATTAAATGAACTTGTTGAAACAGAAGAAATTGGAGAAAAAATAGCCGTTTCTGTTCAGGCTTATTTTAAGGATGAAAATAATTTAAAACTGATTAAACGATTAAAAAATAATGGACTGCGTTTCGAATTAGAAGAGAAAGAAATGTTATCATCCATTTTAATTGATAAAATTGTAGTTGTTTCTGGCACATTTACTACGTTTTCAAGAGAAGAATTAAAAGAATTAATTGAAAAAAATGGTGGGAAAAATGGGAGCTCTATTTCAAGTAAAACAAGTTACCTTTTAGCAGGAGAAAATATAGGGCCTGCAAAATTAAAACAAGCAACTTCTCTTAAAGTACAAATTTTAAGTGAAGATGAATTTATAAAACTGATAAGTTCATGAAAGAAAAAAATAGCTGGGATGCAACAAAATCCTTATTAGTTATCTTTAACTACGAAAACGACGAGCAATTAAAAGGGTTTAGAAAGTCTTTAGATAAAATTCTAAATTCAAGTAATGTGAATCGCTTGATAATTATTGTAAATATTGGCAAAGAAGTAGATAAAAAAACCTTGCCTCCACACTTCTTAATTTACTACTGTTCACCTTTAGATTTCTCATTTTGGGGGAAATTAAAAGACGTACAATTAGAATCAGAATTAAAGAAAGAATTTGATCTATTAATGTGCTTTGGCGAAAATAAAAATGGCATTGCCAAAGTTGTAGAAGAAACAAAAATTAAAAGAAGAATTTCAATAAATGCTTCCAGTAAAACCGCTGACTTGTTATTAAATACTGAGTCTACAGAACCAAGTGAAATGCTTGATTTTGCAATCAAAAATTTACAAAAAATAGCTATTTATGAATAATCCATTTTCAGGAGTTGGAGTTGCACTTGTAACCCCATTCAAGAAGGATATGTCTATTGATTTTGATGCACTAAGAAAATTAGTACAGCTTCAAATTCTTGGAGGAACAAATTTTTTGGTTGTTCAAGGTACAACAGGTGAATCCCCTACCCTTTCTCAAGAAGAAAAAATAGAGATTCTCAAAACCGTTATTGACGAAAACTCAGGAAAATTAAAAGTAGTTTATGGCCTTGGTGGCAACAACACTCATGCGATTGGTGAACTACTAAAAAGTTTTTCGTTCAACGCCAAAGTTGATGGTATTTTATCTGTTTCACCATACTACAATAAACCAACACAAAATGGCATTATTGAGCATTTTAAATACATTTCAAGCTGTACAGAATTACCGATTATCTTATATAATGTTCCTGTAAGAACAGGTTCAAACATGTTAGCCGAAACAACACTAAAATTAGCTGATATTCCAAACATTGTTGCTATAAAAGAAGCATCCGGAAACATAGATCAAATAATGGAAATTATTCGCTTACGAAAGCCTGATTTCGGAGTAATTTCTGGTGATGATGCCATTACAATGCCTTTAATTGCTGCGGGTGCTGATGGAGTAATTTCAGTAGTTGCAAATGCATTCCCTGAAAAATTTTCTGAAATGGTAAACGCTTCAATTTCTGGAGATCTTGATAGTGCCCGAAAAGAACATTATAATTTATTAGCAATAACAAGAATGATTTTTGAAGAAGGAAATCCTGCTGGTGTAAAAGTTGCACTTGCTCATCGCAAAATTATGGAAGAATATTTAAGACTTCCACTTGTGCCAGTTTCAGGATTACTGAGGGAAAAAATTCTAAAAGAAACATATGAACTATTGAAAAATTCTTAGTATTTCAATAAATTTTTATGGCTTTATTCAAAAAAAATCTGAAGTAATTCCTTACTATAAAATCTTTCTAAGCAACAAATTTTAAGTCTTTATCTAAAATATGAGACCGAAGGAATTCAATTTAAATTTAAACCGCATCTAATAACAACAATTATGTTTTCCTCGGAAAAACCTATGATTTATGATCTTTGAATTACTACATTTGCTCGAATTTATTTAACTTTGAAACATCTACTTGATACTAATTTTAAAACAGCATATATTTTATTTATTACAAATGGAACAACAGCAGCTATATTGTTTTTAAGAAAAGATTCTATCTGAAATAAAAACACCAATTAAATCAAATATAAACGCAAACCTCATCTTTGCTCTTTCAGTTCGGGCTTTTCAACTATTTTTTTTGTATAAAGAGATGTTGACTTATGTGATTACCTCTTTTTTTTTATATATTCGCGATATAATTTAAAATTGTTTAACGATATACTTTAAAATTGTTTAATATGAAAATTTTATTATTTATACCATTCTTATTTATGTGTAGTATGGTGATTGGGCAAACCTACAATTCAGATTCAATAATAGGTAAGCCAAAAAAAATAGGGAATCTTGAGATAGCACAGAATGATTTTCCAAGAAAATTATATTGGTATGATATCGAAAAGGCTCTTACAGATTTGGGAAATGGATGGAGGCTTCCAACTAAAGATGAACTTAATATTATGTTTCTCAATAAGGAAAAGATTAGCGGTTTTGCTAATAGCCGCTATTGGAGTTCTACGGATGGCGGTGACAACAGTGCATGGGGCCAGGGTTTTGAAAGTGGTAATCAGAAGTTAGCTAATAAGTTCAATAACAACTACTTTGTACGTGCTGTTCGGGCTTTCTAGAACTGAGCCTGTCGAAGGTTTAACTATTTAACCATTTAACTATTTAATTATTTATTTTCGCTCACCGCTTAAGCTGTCGATTTTTGAGAAAAAGCTATAAAAAAAACCATTAGGCTCGTACTGGTTTTTTTGTGTGGTCTCCACTGACCTATTTTCGAACCCCTTTTTGGAGGATTTGGAGAGGTTGGTAGTTTTAAATGTGAAACTATTGGAAAAGATATTTTAAAATAAATCTATATTCTCAATTGATCGTTTTCTTTCTATTTATAGGGAATAGATTCAATTGGTTTTTATTTGTTAGATTTGTTTTACAATATTGAATGATTGGATAACCAAACCAAACTAATGGTAGATAATACAAAAGAAGAGCATTCAGATATTCCAACAAATAACCAATCAGAAAGTTTTTCAGACGAACTTACTCCGAACACCAACCAAGAGACGAGTTCAAAAAATAAAGAACCCCAAAATATGGAAGTACATCATCATACGCACGACCCCTTCGCTCCTCATCACAAGAAAAATTTTCTGTCCTATTTCTGGGAATTTTTAATGTTATTCCTGGCTGTATTCTGTGGTTTTTTAGCAGAATATCAGTTGGAGCATAAAATAGAAAAAAATAGAGAAATACAATTCATCCGTTTAATAACTGAAGATATAACTACGGATATTAGCAAGCTTAACAAAAATATTATGTTGTTTAAAGAAAATGATGTAAAACAAAACTCCGTATTGGAAGCCCTTCCAACTTTAGAAAAAGGGTTTTCTTTAAAGTTTTATGATAATTACAGGTCTTTTCAGTGGTTTCCTGACTTTATATACACCGACGCCACTATACAACAATTAAAAAACTCAGGCGGTTTCAGATTAATTAAAAACTACAAAGTAATAGCTGGAATTATGATTTATGATGCAGAAGTAAAAAAAGCATTAATAAATGAATCAAATTTAGGCCGGGTAATGGAAAAATCAGAGGACTTTTCTAATGATATTCTAAACACTTACCAACTATATAATCAATTAAAACAAGGTATTACCCCTAAAAAATTAGAAATAGAAGGGTTCGATTATCTTCTTTCAAATGATAGAATTCCTTTGTCCCGCTTTGCGAATCATCTTTTATATCATAGAAGGCTTTGTAATATTGTAACCGAGAACATGAAAAGTGTGAAATTTGCAGGTGCACAATTATTAATTCTTTTAAAGACTGAATATCATCTCGATTAAAATTAACGCAGATCTATAGTTGTTTCGTGCAAGAAACAATTTGAAACTGACATTTTAATTTATATCGGAATAAGGCAGAACTAAACAGCAAATAGGCACAAGCGACTAAACGTATATTTATTTATCGCCTCATGCTTGTTTGCTAATAGTTATATACTTTCATCATTACAATTTTAACA
>CAMDDR010000056.1:0-12430 GCA_945892995.1 Chitinophaga pinensis
AATCGTACCGTAATTTTACAATCTTACAGAAAGGAAGAAATTTTTCTGTTATGCAAGATCATAAACCATTTACATCGATAGATACAGCAAATGTTTTTCGCTACTTACAGAACTATAAAAAAATACATTTCAATATTCCAAATTATGAACTATCAAAAAAAAAATGCGATAGTCTTCATAAAACAACTCCTTTTTGTATTCTTAAACTAAGTGAAAAATCAGGTCGTAAAACTAAACTACGAATGTTTAGAATTAATGCTAGTATATCACAAGAGAACGAGTTTGGAGAATTAATAAACCAAGATATGGACCGATTTTGGTGTGAATTGCCAAATGGAGAATTTGTAAAGTGCCAATATTTTGTTTTTAATCCCTTAATTATGGGACATGTTTACTTTCCTGAAATGGAAAAAAACTTCCCTGCGATCAATTAATTATTATTCCTTTTTCCAATTCGAACGTTTTTTAGTGTATGGAATAGGAACACTCTCTAATTTTTGCTGAAGGATTTCTAAGCGCTTTATTATATCATCTAATTTAATTCTAACTGATGCATATTCCTCCTCAACAATCATTTTATTTGAGCGATGAGTATTTGTAACCCCTGCTGTATTTTCATATATTTGATAGCCTACCATATCTAAACGTGAACTTATACTTGGAACTGTTTCAAATTCTCGCGAGGAACGTACATTATCACCGTATAAAGCTAATTCACACTCATCTATAAGTAATTTTAAAGCTCTTGTTTCAATTAATAATGAAACATCAGTATTTGGATAGTTAATTAAGGCTTCGATTATAAAATCAAGTTCCTCTTGCGCTTCACCTAATAGATTGCTAGCACCACTTACTTTTCGATTTAGTTCTGCAACTTCTGACCTAAACTTTGTTAATTCTTCTGGATTCTTTGCAATTAAAGTTTGATTATTCAATCCTCTTACATTGAATAATTGCTTATCAACTAAAACTTCAATACTTCCATTTTTAAGTAAACATACACTTAATGAAAAAATTCCAGGATTCACCAAGAAACCATTTCCACCTGCTTTAATTGGATTTGTGTTATTACTTCTCAAATTCCAAGTCAAATTATTTAACCCTTTAGCTGGTGTTGACGTCATTCTGCGAATTTCCTTTCCTAAAGCATCTGAAACAATCCAAATTAACTTTGCATCTTCATCATTTTCTTCTTTACGGATTTCATCAAAAGAAGGGTAATCGACATCTTTTTTGTCTTTTTCCAATAATTTCTCTTTTTCTTGACGAATACTTTTCAAAGTTTTAAACTCATCTTTTAAGTGAAGAGAGAAAACAGCGCCAAATTCAGGATTTTTTGCAGACCACATATTATGTCCTTGAAAACCTGTTCCTTCCAAACCCAATGGATCAGCCGGAACGTATAACAAAGCGTCTTTTACCGGGAATAAGTGTGCTTTTTTATCTAGAATTTCTTTTGAAAGAGATCTTAAAATCGTATAATTATCTAAAACATAAAATCCTCTTCCAAAAGTGGCAGCAACTAAGTCATTCTCTCTTTTTTGAATGTCTAAATCATATACTGCAATTGTTGGAAGTCCGCTTAATTTTGTCCAGTTTAAACCGGCATCATTTGAAAAATAAGCACCAAATTCTGTTCCTACAAATAATAAATTTGGATCTACATGGTCTTGCTTTAAACAATATGAATTTCCTCTTTCTGGTAAATTTGATGAAATAGAAGTCCATGTTTTCCCTTTATCAAGTGACTTTAAAATGTAGGGTTTAAAATCACCCTGACGTTGTGAATTAAAGACAGCAAATACTGTATTTTCATCGTGTAATGATGCAGTCAACATGTTCACCCTTGTATTAATTGGAACCCCTGGAAAAATACTATATTTCATCCAGGTTTGCCCATCATTCTCTGAAACTTGAATAAGTCCATCATCAGTTCCGGCATAAAGCAAGCCCTTCTTTTTAGGAGATTCATCAAGCGCAATAATATTTCCATAAATTGTTGTAGAAGCATTTTTCATTACTGCATCCATCGTCCAAACTTGCCCCATTAATTTAAATTTATTTCTATCCAGTTGCTGTGTTAAATCGGGAGAAATAGCTGTCCAATCGTCTCCTTTGTTAGTCGTTTTAAATAATTTATTAGCAGCAAAATAAAGCGTTGAGGGATCGTGAGAAGAAACGAAAAGTGGTGCGTCCCAATTCCAACGGTATGGCGCTTCACCTTTTCCTGGCATTGGTTGAATTGGAACTTTTTCACCCGAAACCTTATCATAACGAACCAACCAACCGTACTGCGCTTGAGCATATGTGATGTTTGGATTTGACCAATCAGTTGCGGACTCAAAACCGTCACCGCCATTAGTAATAAACCAATCTGAATTTAAAATCCCTGACACATTTCCAGTTGCTGCAGGTCCACCCATAGAATTATTATCTTGAGTTCCTCCATAAATAGAATAAAATGGCGCTGCATTATCAGTCGTAACTTTATAAAACTGAATAATTGGGAGGTTGGAGTAATATTTCCATTCTTTAGCATGTGTATAGGTTTCATAAATTCCTCCATCGCAGCCAACAATCCAATGATCTGTATTTTCAGGGTCAATCACTATACAATGATTATCAACGTGCTTATTTGATTCCCCTGTTGGTTTAAATGTTTTTCCGCCATCTTCACTGTGGTGCATGTATGTGTCCATTGCGAAAATCTTATGCTTATTCAATGGGTCTACAAAAATTTCTTGGTAATAATTTCCACTTGTATTAAAATTACTTTGTTTTGACCAATTCTCTCCTTTGTTTGTTGAACTATAAACCCCTGCTTTTCCATATCGACCTTCAACAATAGCATAAATATATGATGCATCAGACGGAGCAACGGCGATTCCAATTCTTCCCATATCTCCTTTAGGAAGGCCTTGAATAATTTCTCTCCATGTTTTTCCACCATCTTCAGATTTGTAGAGTGAAGATTCTGGACCACCTCCAATATAAGAAGATTCATTCCGGCGACGTTGATGAGCAGATGCATAAAGAATGTCAGGATTTTTAGGGTCAATGGCAATTTCTGCAATTCCAGTTTCATCAGAAACAAATAAGGTTCGTTCCCAAGTCTTACCGCCATCAATTGTTTTATAAACTCCACGCTCACCACCTGAACTCCAAACTGGCCCGTAGGCCGCAACCCAAACAATATTTTCATTCGTTGGGTGAATAATAATATTTCCAATATGTTCAGAGGTTTTTAAACCCATATTTGTAAAGGACTTTCCACCATCCAAAGAACGGTAAACTCCATCGCCATATGCAACAGATCGTTGGTTATTATTCTCCCCTGTTCCTACCCAAATTGTGTTAGGATTTGAAGGAGAGATTTCCACACAGCCTATTGAATAAGATCCATAACTATCAAAAATAGGAGAAAATGTAATCCCATGATTTGTTGTCAGCCAAACTCCACCGGATGCAGCAGCAACATACCACATATCTTTGTTTTTGGGATGAACAGCAATATCTACAACTCTTCCAGATGTTAGGGCTGGACCAAGCATTCGAAAGGAAAGACTCGAAACAGTGCCTGCATCAAAGGGTAATTTTACAACAAGAGCTTTCGTTCCTTTCTTTTGAGCAGAACTAAAAAATGAAATAAGAACAAATAAAAAAAGTAATTTTTTCATAATTGATGGAATTAATTTGAAGATATAAAATTACGTAAATTATCCAAAATAAAAGTAGTATTGAACTAACACTTATTTAATTCCTCAAAATGTTTTACTCATAAATAAAGTTCTATTTTTGTATTAATCTAAATTAGTTGTTATGATGCTACCTTTTAATCTCCAAAAATGGATAGATGAAAATCGTGATTTATTAAAGCCGCCTATCGGTAATAAAAACCTGTACAAAGAAGCGGGAGATTTTATTGTTATGGTTGTAGGTGGTCCAAATGCTCGCAAAGATTACCATTACAATGAAAGTGAAGAACTATTTTATCAAATTGAAGGTGATATTAAAGTTCGAATTCAAGAGAATGGAAAAGCCAAACTCATAGAAATAAAACAAGGAGAACTATTTCTCCTTCCAGGAAATACGCCACATTCTCCAATTCGTGGAGAAAATACTGTAGGATTGGTGATCGAAAAAGTGAGGAAAGGAACTGATTTAGTAGATGGCCTAATGTGGTTTTGTGAAAATTGTAATCATCCACTTCAAACTTATCGTTTTCCGCTCACAAATATTGAAACAGATTTTATCCCACGCTTTAAAGAATTTTATGCTTCAGAAGAAATGCGAAAATGTAAAGAATGTGGAACAATAATGGAAGTTGATCAACGATTTGTTAATTAAAAGTTGATGAACTAATTCTATAAATTTTTATGAAATTATATTTTCGAGAGCTAGGAAAAGGAAAACCAATGATAATCCTACATGGTTTATTCGGATTTTCTGATAATTGGCAGACACTCGCAACAAAATTTTCAGAATTCTTTAGATTAATTCTAATTGACTTTAGAAATCATGGTCATTCCCCTTGGTCGGATGACTTTTCCTACAATTTAATGGTTGATGATTTAAAAGAACTCATTGATGACTTAAATTTAGAAAATATTATTTTAGTCGGACATTCAATGGGTGGAAAAGTTGCCATGCACTTCGCTCAAAAATTTCCAAAAAAAATAGAAAAATTAGTAGTTGTGGATATGGGTGTAAAGCAATATACTCAGCATCATCAAGAAGTGTTAGAAGCATTTAATAAAGTAGATTTAAAAGGTATTACTGCCAGAAGTCAAGTAGAATTAATTCTTTCTGATTTTATAGAATCTAAGGGTGTAAGACAATTTCTATTGAAAAATTTATATTGGAAAGAAAAAGGAGAATTGGCATGGAGAGTAAATTTTGTTATTTTGGAAAAAGCTATGCCTGAAATATTATCAGCGCTTCCATACAAAGAAGTTTTAATTCCTAGTTTATTTATTCGTGGTGAACTTTCTAATTATATAGAAGACAATGATGTTCAACAACTAGAAAGTTTTTTTTCAGATATGTCGCTAAAAACGATAAAAAATGCCGGTCATTGGGTTCATGCAGATGCACCAGAAGAATTCACAAATACAGTTTTAGAATTTTGTTTGCGATAAAAAAAACGCCTTTCGGCGTTTTATTAGTTTTTACAAAATAAAACCCTTTGTTTTTTGAACTTTTTTACATCCATTGCTTTACTATAACTTAACAAAAACTGAATTGAAGCCGCAGTTGGTTGCAAAATTGGTTTGTTATTTTCTAAAATTTCGAGTAAGTATTTTTTTGACATAGGCAAATAAGTTTTTTATATAAAACGATAATAAAAATATTTTAGTATAAACTTTGTAATATATTTGATTTCAGTATTATAAAAAGAAGATTACTAAAAGTAAAAAAGAATATTTTAAACTTGGGTACAAATTTTTAACTTTGCACAAACAAGATATAAATGAGCAGTTCTATTAAACCGGGAGTAGCTTGGGGAGATGAAGTACAAGCAATTTTTAACTATGCGAAACTCAAGCAATTTGCTCTTCCTGCAGTAAATGTTTCAAATACGAGTACTACAAATGCTGTAATCGAAACTGCTTCGAAATTAAAAGCCCCCGTTATTGTTCAATTTTCAAATGGTGGCTCACTCTTTTATGCTGGAAAAGGACTTTCAAATGAAAATGAAAAAGCAGCTATTTTAGGAGGTATTTCGGGAGCGAAACATGTACATCTAATGGCAGAAGCTTATGGGGCGACTGTTATTCTTCATACCGATCACTGTGCAAAAAAATTACTGCCGTGGATTGATGGATTATTAGATGCAGGTGAAGAACATTTTAGATTAACAGGAAAACCCTTGTTTAGCTCACACATGATTGATCTTTCAGAAGAACCGATATCAGAAAATTTAGATATTTGCAAAAAATATCTTTCTCGCATGAGTAAAATTGGAATGACCTTAGAAATAGAATTAGGAATTACTGGTGGAGAAGAAGACGGAGTAGATAATACAGATATCGATAGCTCTAAATTATACACCCAACCAGAAGAAGTTGGATACGCTTATGAAGAACTTATGAAAATTTCTCCACGCTTCACAATTGCTGCAGCATTTGGAAATGTTCATGGTGTATATAAGCCAGGAAATGTTAAATTAACACCGATCATTTTAAAGAATTCCCAAGAATATGTAAAGAAGAAATTTAACACTGGAGAAAATCCTATAAATTTTGTATTTCATGGAGGATCTGGGTCTACAAAAGAAGAAATTCGTGAAGCTATTGGTTACGGCGTTATTAAAATGAATATTGATACTGATTTACAATTTGCTTTCACGGAAGGAGTTCGAGATTATATTACAAAATACAATGCCTATTTACAGGAGCAAATTGGAAATCCAGAGGGTGAAGATTTGCCAAATAAAAAATACTACGATCCTAGGAAATATTTAAGATTAGGACAAGAAACTTTTATGATTCGCTTGGAACAAGCATTTGGTGACCTAAACAATATAAATACATTATCCTAAATATAAAAAATGAGTTGGTTTAAACGATATAAAGAGGGAATTACAACCTCAACAAGTGATAAAAAAGAAATACCTGAAGGATTGTGGGCCCGCTGTTCAAATTGCAAAACACTGTTTTCTTCAGATGATTTAGCAAAAAATAGCTTTGTCTGTGATCGCTGTTCTCACCATGAGAGAATTGGTTCAGAAGAATATTTTAAACTCATTTTTGATGATGGGAAATACAAAGAATTAAATCCAAATATCGTTTCTGGAGATCCTCTTGGTTTTGAAGACACAAAAAAATATACTGATCGTGTTAAAGCTACTCAAAAATCAAGTGGGTTAAAAGATGCTATCCGAACTGCAAAAGGGAAAATTGATGGGATGGATTTTATCATTGCAGCAATGGACTTTTCATTTATTGGAGGTTCAATGGGTTCAGTAATGGGAGAAAAAATTGCAAAAGCCATTGATGAAGCAATTAAAATCAAAGCACCATTTATGATTATTTCAAAATCTGGTGGGGCAAGAATGATGGAAGCAGGTTATTCTCTCATGCAAATGGCAAAAGTTTCAGGGAAATTAGGGCAACTTTCGGATGCTAAGCTTCCTTATATTTCCTATTTAACTGATCCAACAACTGGTGGTGTTACTGCATCTTTTGCAATGCTTGGTGACATAAATATCTCAGAACCTGGTGCACTCATTGCTTTTGCTGGTCCGCGTGTTGTAAAAGAAACAATTGGAAGAGATTTACCAGATGATTTTCAAACTTCAGAATTTTTACTAGAACATGGCTTCTTAGATTATATTGTTGATCGAACAGAAATTCGCGAAAAATTAAGTCTTTCTATAAAAATGTTCATGAACTAATCATGGCTATTCGGGTCGTGAAACTGAATGAGGACAGTTCATGGATGTGGGAAAGTGACTCTGTATCAATACTTGTTGATCCTTGGTTTACAGTTTCACAAATAGATCTTGCACCTTGGTTTTCTGAACAGTTTCACTTGAATCCACAGCCATTAATTTCTAAGATAAAAAAACCTCATTATATTTTTATTTCACATCCATTTACTGATCATTGTAATAAGGAAACATTGCTTCAATTTGATCAAACTATTCCAATTATAGCAGAAACCAATACCTTGACTAAAATAAAAAGATGGAATTACTTTAAAAATTTAATCAATATAAACGATTTTGAAAAGGTAAAAATTGAGCGCATAAATAAAAAATCACTCTTCGATCTAGTTCATAATGCTTTCTTGATATCTTTTGAAAATAAGAGAATTGTGTATGCTCCTCATGGTTTTAAATCCCTAAATAAACATATTACTGCTGATGTATTAATTACTTCTTGCTCTACTTACCATCTTCCTTGGTATCTTGGTGGAACTATTAATCTTGGTATAAATAAGGCCCTTTCAATGGCAGAATTACTTTCAACTTCAATTATCATATCAACGCATGATGAACAGAAAATAGGGAAAGGAATAGTTGAGAAAATTGCTAAAAAAATCCCTATTCAAGAAAATAAAAAAATCAAAATTTTAGAAAGGGGAAGAGAGCTAATTATTGAATAAAAGACTATATTTGAGCAAAAGTATCGCATTGAAAATATTTCTTTTTTTTATTGGAATTACATGCTCCCTTATTTCGTATTCTCAATATCAAATTGGACATACAACTATAACTTTTAATGATCCTTTGAGAACAGGTGGTTTTGGTTCTGGTAGTGGAGCTGGCCGGCAAATTCAAACTGAGATTTACTATCCTGCAAATACCTCAGGTGATAATGTTTCTGTAGCTTCAGGTCGATTTCCAGTGATAACTTTTGGTCATGGTTTTGCAATGGCTTGGAGTGCTTATGCTACTATTTGGCAACATTACGCCGAAAGAGGATATATTTTGGCTTTCCCACGAACTGAAGGCGGCTTAATTCCTGGTCCAAGTCATGGAGATTTTGGAACAGATTTAAAGCAAGTATCAGACAAAATGCTAGCGCTAGATGCTAATTCATCTTCACTCTTTAATGGAAAAATACTTCAAAAAGCTGCGATTATAGGTCATTCCATGGGAGGTGGAGCTTCTTTTCTTGCCGCAGCAAATAATTCTAATATCGAAACTGTCATTGGATTGGCGCCTGCAGAAACAAATCCTTCAGCAATTGCTGCGGCTTCAAATGTGTCTGTCCCCGCCTTAATTTTTTCTGGAAGTGCTGACGGGGTAACTCCGCCTGCTGAACATCATATTCCAATTTATAATGGTTTAACTAGTTCTTGTAAAAGTTTTGTTTCTATTAGTGGTGGAGCGCATTGCTATTATGCAAATACTGATTTTAACTGTGATTTTGGTGAAAGCGTTTCTTCTCCATCTATTTCAATTTCAAGAGCGGCCCAACAAACTGCTATGTTTGGATTATTAGATCCATGGCTTGATTTTAAACTGAAAGGAATTTGTGAGTCATACGCTGCCTTTTTATTAGGAATTAGTTCACAGCCAGGAACTGTTAACGAATCTATTTGTCCTGCCTTGCCTATTGTTACGCTTATCAATGACCCCAATCAAGGAGCAGGTGTATATTGCTCCTCTGAGACTGGCCTTTCTTATCAATGGTATATGGACAATCAACCGATAATTGGAGAAACTCAACAATGCTATAATATACCTGTTGATTTAGGGGCTACTTATCAAGTTGCTGTTTCTTTTCAAAATGGATGTGTTTTAAGTCAATCCTTAACTTTTGAAAGTAATGTAGATGAAACTTCACTAAATTACCTTGAAATTTATCCAAATCCTGCAAATCAATTTGTTACCATAAAAAATAATGCCACTGAAATAAAAGTTCGTATTTTAGATGCGAATGGTAGAATTATTGAAGAACATTTAGATAATGCTTCAAGCCACTCATTCGATCTTTCACGATTGAAAAAAGGATTTTATCTTCTTGAAATCACCACAGAACATAGAAAAATTGTAAAACAATTTATTAAAGAATAACATGAAAAAATTTCTATTATTATTTATCGGTCTTAGTTTATCTTTTGCACACTTTTCTCAAGATACAACATGGGTAAAGACTTTTACTTTTGATTCAATAACTACGCGAAGAGCAAATTTTACTTTTCCTGAAGAATTAAATTCAAAACGCTTTGAAAAAGTGTTGATGTATTACAAATTAAAATGTAGTCCACTAACAACTTGGGATCAATATAATTGTGGAGAATGGGATTATCTTACATATACTCGTGTTTTTGATCATACTGGAATTTTCGACTCTGTTCGAGTAGATAAAGCAAAATACCTTGCAAATTGTCAAGCTCCAGCGCTAATAAATTACACACCAATTCCCTATTTACAAGCTGATAATTACCAACGAATAGAAAACTTTCGGTCGAATCCTTCCTTGTCTTCTATTGCATTAAACACTTCAAATTCTTCCTCTGCTCTGCCCTTCAACACTTCAAAAAATGGAGGAAAATATCAGATGTTATTGACAGCTGCGGAATTAAGTGCTGCAGGAATTCAAGCGGGAGATATCCAATCTTTGTCGCTTTTTCTTAATTCACTTGGAACTTCTGGAGAATTATTATTTCCATCAATTTCAATGAAAACTACAACAGATAGCGAACTAACAAGCTTTCATACTTCAGGGTTTAATCAGGTTTATAATGCGTCTCATGGTCTTACTTTCGCCGAGTTGAATCTTGGTGAAAATGAGTTGCTTTTTTATCAAGCTTATGCATGGAACGGGACAGACAACATTATCATAGAATTTTCATTTGAAAATGATTATCCAGTTGCAAACTCTATGGAATTTGAGACAATAACTATTAGCACAAATACTGCTTTGAATTTTGAGGGAAAGAATGGTGTTCTTGAATTTAATGGCGGAAATTATGCCCTGCTTGAAATGTCTGATTTAAGCATCGGAAACGAATTGAGTATCGAATTTTGGTCGAAAGGAAATGCAATAGGCGGAACCAACAGCACATTCTTGGAAGCATACGATACATTAAACAATAGAATTGTAAATATCCACATGCCCTGGAGTAATAACAATATGTATTTCGATGCGGGAATTTCTTCCGGCTATGATCGCATAAACAAGACGATGACAAGCGCAGAAATGGATAATTCTTGGAATCATTGGGCTTTTGTGAAAAAGCAGACAAGTGGAGAAATGTTTATCTACAAAAATGGTGTTTTATGGCATTCTGGAACAAACTTAAACAGAGCTGTCGGCTATATTCATCGCTTAGTTCTAGGTTCAAGTTTGAACCAAAGTCTTTTTTGGAAAGGTGAAATTGATGAATTCAGAATTTATAATACGGCGCTTTCACAAGCGACAATTGCTGCCAATTATAAAAATAAAATTGATGTAACTCATCCAAATTGGAGTAATCTACTTGCATATTATGATTTTGATGATGTAAATTATTGTGTTGACCGTTCACAAAACGACTATAAATTAATGCTTTCTCAAGGTTGGTCTGAAACCATGGGAAGTATGATGAAATGGGATGAATCTCCGCTTGCTGGAGTTGTACAGTCAACTAAAATACCGCGGATTTCTTTTGGGCAAGGGACTGTTCTTGGTAACATGGGCTCAACAACCGTTCTTAGACCTTCAATTAAAGAACCTATTGTGATTTTCGAACAAGAAGTCGTAAACAAGCACTTTGAAATCGTTAATAGTTTTATCGGTGTTCCGATTGGGACTTCTAACACATTTAGTCCTCAGGGTGAAATTATTAATATGACTCCCTACTCTACTTCAACACAGCTAATCAACGATACTATTACCTATTTCAACACGCCTTATGAAATAATCAAAGATGTTGAAATTGCAAGATACATCACTCCTTATGGAATTCAATTTGACTTAGGTCCAAATGGTTTTGCATGGATTTACGATGTCACAGACTACCAAGATTACTTGAGAAATACAGTAGATCTTGCTGCGCACAATACGCAAGAATTATTGGATTTACGTTTTGCTTTTATTGAAGGAATTCCTCCAAGAGATTTACACAAACGCGAGCCAATTTGGTCAGATTTTAGAAGTTATAATTTTGGGAACATGGCAAATGATGTTGTGCTTCCTGCAACAAATGTTGTTCTTTCAGACACATCTGAGATGTTTAAAATCAAAACAAGAATGTCAGGTCATGGTCAAGTTGGCGATTATGCTTGTTGCGAATGGGTAAACAACAATCACCAAATAAATGTAAATGGGGTTCCAAGATTTCAATGGAATATTTGGCAGGATACAGAATGTGGTGAAAATCCAAATATCGGTCAAGGCGGAACATGGCCTTATGCTCGTGAAGGATGGTGTCCTGGTGATTTAGTGAAAGAACATGAGTTTGAATTAACCCCATTTGTTAGTCCGGGAGATACAGTAAGCTTGGATTATGTAATTAATCAAGTTCCAACAACAGATCCAGGGCAAGGTGGTGGAAATTATATAGCGGCTTATGACTTAATTTCATACTCAAACCCAAATTTTCAAAATGATGCAGCAATAAAAGATGTGCTTAACCCAAATAACTATGAATATTACAGCAAATACAATCCAACATGCTCAAATCCGAGAGTAATTTTAAAGAATACTGGTCAAATGCCATTAACTTCTTGTAAAATTGTATGTTGGATAACCTACGGCGATAATATAGAATTCAACTGGACAGGCAACCTGAATTTCCTAGAAGAAACCGTTGTTGAAATTCCAGTTACAAATAATTCCTGGTGGACAGATTTAGATAGCAATATGACATTTACAGCTTATGTTCGAGATGTTAATGGGAATTTCGGAAACGATGAATACCAAAATAACAGTGTGAAAACAACAAAATTTGATGCATCAGAACGTATTGATGGAGCGTTTTTTATCTGGTTAAC